>NZ_AEWG01000016.1 GCF_000190375.1 Rubrivivax benzoatilyticus JA2 = ATCC BAA-35 | reverse complement strand
ACGGTGAGCGCCGACGACAAGTCCAAGATCGCCGGTGAACGCGACCCGGTGCTGAGCTACACCATCGACATCGGCCAGCTGCATTACACCGACACCGTGGCGGTCGTCAGCGGGGTGCAACTCACCGCGCCGGGCGGCGCCGGGCTGACGCCGGGGCAGTACGCCATCGTCGCTTCCGGTGGCAGCGCGGACAACTACGCGCTGCAGTACGTCGACGGCACGTTGACGGTCAAGCCGTCGTCCAACGTCAACTCCGAGAAGCTGACCGACCAGGTGGCACCGGAGGCCGGCACCGGCTCGGCGCCGATCACGACGCTGCCGCCCGTGGGTGGTGCGCCGGCCCCGGCGATCGGTCAGCCTGGCTCGCTGGTCGTCGTCGGCGGCGGTGTCTCCGGTGGCGGCGACGCTCTCGGTGGCCCGGCTCCGGGCGGCTCGCCTGCCGCCGGCACTGGCACCGGCACTGGCACTGGCACTGGCACTGGCACTGGCACTGGCACTGGCACTGGCACTGGCACTGGCACTGGCACTGGCACTGGCACTGGCACCGGCTCCGGCACCAGCACCGGCACCGGCACCGGCACCGGCACCGGCACCGGCACCGGCACCGGCACCGGCACCGGCACCGGTACCGGCACCAGCGACTCCGGCACCGGCGTTTCGGGCTCGTCCGGCAGCACCTCGTCGGCGGGCGCGGCGCCGTCGTCCGCCGGCACGTCCTCTCTGCTCGTCGTCGAGCCGCAGAGCCAGGTGCGTGTGGCGCCGGAGACCGGCTTCCGCTTCGACGCCAGCACCAGCTTCGAGACCCCGCCCGACACGCGGCTGAGCTACAGCGCGCGGCTGGCCGACGGTTCGCCGCTGCCGCCGTGGATGTCGCTGGACACCGCCACCGGCGTGCTCAGCGGCATCGCCCCGGCCGGTGCGCCGGCGATGCTGGAGGTGGTGGTGACCGCGCAGACCGAGGCCGGCGATTCGGCGTCGACAGTCGTGCGCGTCGAGGCGGGGCGCTGAGCCTGCGCCCGTCGCGGCCCGGTGCCGCGGCGGGTGAGGGCGCGTTCAGCCGGCGAGCAACTGGCGCAGCACGTACGGCAGGATGCCGCCGTGGCGCCAGTACTCGACCTCGATCGGCGTGTCGATGCGCAGCGTCACCGCCAGTTCGCGGCGCGTGCCGTCGGCGGCGGAGACGACCAGCGTCGCGTCCGACAGCGGCTGCACCGGCACCGCCAGCCGCACGTCGACGGTCTCGTCGCCGGTCAGTCCCAGGCGCTGCCAGGACTCGCCGGGCTTGAACTGCAGCGGCAGCACGCCCATGCCGATCAGGTTGCTGCGGTGGATGCGTTCGAAGCTGCGTGCGACGACGGCCTTGATGCCCAGCAGCATCGTGCCCTTGGCCGCCCAGTCGCGGCTGGAGCCGGTGCCGTACTCCTCGCCGGCGAAGACCACCGTCGGCACGCCGGCGGCGACGTAGCGCATCGCGGCGTCGTAGATCGGCAGCAGTTCCTTCGTGCCGCGGCCGTCGCGGTACAGCGTGTAGCCGCCTTCGACACGTGAGCCGTCGTCGCGCGGCGGGATCATCAGGTTCTGGATGCGCACGTTGGCGAAGGTGCCGCGCATCATCACCTCGTGATTGCCGCGGCGCGCGCCGTAGCTGTTGAAGTCCGCCGGCAGCACGCCCTGCTCGAGCAGGTAGCGCCCGGCGGGCGTCGTCTCGCGGAAGCTGCCGGCCGGCGAGATGTGGTCGGTGGTGATCGAGTCGCCGAACAGGCCGATGATGCGTGCGCCCTGCACGCCGGGCTGCACCGGCGGTGGCACCAGCGTGAAGTCGCGGAAGAACGGCGGCTCGGCGATGTAGCTGCTCTTCGGCCAGGCGTAGACCTCGCCGCCGGCGCCGGCGATCTGCTGCCACAGCGCGCCGGGTTCGGTCTGCACGCGGGCGTAGTTCTCGCGGTAGGTCGGGCCGTCCATCGCGCTGCGCATCAGCGCCGCGACCTCGTCGCTGGACGGCCAGATGTCGCCCAGCCAGACCTCTCGCCCGTCGTGGCCGCGGCCCACCGGCTCCGTCGTCAGGTCGCGCCGCACCGTGCCGGCGATCGCGTAGGCGACCACCAGCGGCGGGCTGGCGAGGAAGTTGGCCTTCAGGTTGGGGTGGATGCGCGCCTCGAAGTTGCGGTTGCCCGACAGCACCGCGGCGCAGACCAGATCGTTGGCCGTGATGGCTTCGTTGATCTCCGGCGCCAGGTCGCCGGCATTGCCGATGCAGGTCGTGCAGCCGTAGGCGGCGACGGCGAAGCCCAGCCGTTCCAGATACGGCAGCAGCCCGGTCTTCGTCAGGTAGTCGGTGACGATGCGCGAGCCCGGCGCCAGCGAGGTCTTGACGTGCGGCTTGACCGCCAGCCCGGCCTCGACGGCCTTCTTCGCCAGCAGGCCGGCGGCCAGCATCACGCCGGGGTTGCTGGTGTTGGTGCAGCTGGTGATCGCGGCGATCAGCACGTCGCCGTCGCGCAGTTCCAGGCCGTCGTTCGTCTTCACCGGCTGGCCCAGGCGCGCGGCCGGCTGGTTGAAGCCGTTGGCCGCCACCGGCGCCGAGAACAGCTCGCCGAAGCGAGCCTTGACGTCGCCGAGCTCGATGCGGTCCTGCGGCCGCTTCGGCCCGGCCAGGCTGGGCGCGACGCTCGCCAGGTCCAGCCGGATCAGCGTGCTGTAGTCGATCGCGCCGGCCGCCGGCACGCCGAACAGGCCCTGGGCGCGGAAGTAGGCTTCGAAGGCCTCGATCTCGGCGGCGGTGCGCCCGGTGCCGGCGAAGTAGTCGACGGTCTTCTCGTCGACCGGGAAGAAGCCCATCGTCGCGCCGTACTCGGGCGCCATGTTGGCGATCGTCGCGCGGTCGGGCACCGACAGCGAGCGTGTGCCTTCGCCGCAGAACTCGACGAACTTGCCGACCACCTTCTCGCGCCGCAGGATCTCGGTGATCGTCAGCACCAGGTCGGTGGCGGTGACGCCTTCGCGCAGCCGGCCGGTCAGCTCGAAGCCGACGACGTCGGGCGTCAGCAGGTAGACCGGCTGGTCGAGCATCGCCGCCTCGGCCTCGATGCCGCCGACGCCCCAGCCGACGACGCCGACGCCGTTGATCATCGTCGTGTGGCTGTCGGTGCCGACCAGCGTGTCGGGGTAGACGACGCCGTCGGCGCCGCGGTGCACGCCGCGCGCCAGGTACTCCAGGTTCACCTGGTGCACGATGCCGAAGCCCGGCGGCACGACGCCGAAGGTGCTGAACGCGCCCATGCCCCACTTCATGAACTGGTAGCGCTCGCGGTTGCGCCTGAACTCCAGCTGCATGTTCAGGTCCAGCGCCTTGGCGCTGCCGTAGTGGTCGACCATCACGCTGTGGTCGACCACCAGGTCCACCGGCACCAGCGGCTCGATGGTCTTCGGGTCGCGCCCCAGGCGCTGGGCGACGTTGCGCATCGCCGCCAGGTCGGCGAGCAGCGGCACGCCGGTGAAGTCCTGCAGCACGACGCGCGCGACGACGAACGGGATCTCCTCGGTGCGCGGCGCCTTCGGCGCCCAGCCGGCGAGCTGCGCGACGTGCTCGGCGGTCACCTTGCGGCCGTCGCAGTGGCGCAGCACGCTTTCCAGCACGATGCGCAGCGACACTGGCAGCCGGGCGACACCCGGGAAACGCTCGGCCAGCGCCGGCAGCGAGAACAGGTTGCCTCCGTCGCCCGACGCCGTCTCGAAGCGGCGGATCGTCTCGGCGAACGGGTGGGCGGCGGTGCGGGGCATGCGGTTCCTCCGGTGGCGTGGACCGCAGCCATTGTCGGCACGACGGGGAGGGCGGCAGGGCGGTGGGGCGATAGACGCCCGCGCCCGCCCGGCCGGTCAGGCCAGCGCTTCCATCTCCCGCCGCAGCCGCCACGCCGGCAGTTCCGGCCGGGCGACGACGTCGTCCCAGCACAGCATCTGCCCGGCGGCGACCGGGCGCTTCAGCACCAGATCGTGTGCCAGCCCGAGCGGCAGGCCGCCATGGAAGCGCGACGCTTCGGCCGGCTGCAGGCGGCCGACCACCGTGTAGCCGCCTTCGCCGTCCAGCCGCTCGCCGATCTGCAGGTCGCGCTTGGCGGTGGCGACGACGTCGGCCACCCAGGCGGTGGCGGCACCGGTCGCCTCGCCACGCAGCGCGACGCTGGCGACCGAATAACCCACCTCCAGGCCGATCAGGTGCCAGCGTTTGTAGAGCGTGAAGTAGCGCCCGCTCGGGTCGGTCTTGGCGCCGTACTCCTCGAAGCAGTGGCGCACGTAGTCGGCCTCGCCTTCGACCGTCACCCAGACGCCCATGCGGATGTCGTAGTCGATCGGCGTGCCGTCGCGGCGCAGCGAGGAGATCACCTCGACCATGCCTTTGCGCTCCAGCACGCCGCCTTCGGCCTGCGGCCGCGTGACGCCGGGGATCTCGTCGATCGCCGCCGGCGGGTACAGCAGGCCGCCCGAAGGCACCGCCAGCCCGGTGGCGTTGGCCACCGCGGCGCATTCGATCGCCGGCTTGGAGCCGTCGAGGAAGCTGTTGAACATCTTCGGGTTCAGCCCGCCGCGGTCGGCCTGTTCGGGCGTCAGGCCGTAGTGGCCCCAGACGGTCTCCGGCGTCGACTGCGCGAACTGCGGCAGCCACTTGTGGCCGCGTCCGGCGGCGACGACCGGGAAGCCGCAGGTGCGCGCCCAGTCGACGAGGTCGCAGATCAGCGCCGGCTGGTCGCCGAAGGCCAGCGAGTAGACGACGCCGGCCTCGGCCGCACGCCGCGCCAGCAGCGGGCCGCAGAAGGCGTCGGCCTCGACCGTCACGTTGACGACGTGCTTGCCCTCGGCGAACGCGGCCAGGCAGTGCTCGACAGCGGCCACCGGGTGGCCGGTGCATTCCACGATGACGTCGATCGCCGGGTGCCGCACCAGCGCCTGCCAGTCCTCGCCGACGTGGGTGCGGCCGTCGGCCAGCGCGGCGTCCAGGCTGGGCGCGGTGGCGCGTGCCGGGTCCCAGCCGACACGCTCGAGGTTGCGGCGCGCGCCGTCCGGCGACAGGTCGGCGATGCCGGCCAGGTGCACGCCGGGCGTGTTGGGCACCTGCGCCAGATACATCGAGCCGAACTTGCCGGCGCCGATCAGGCCGACGCGGATCGGCCGGCCTTCGGTGGCGCGCTGGCGCAGCTGGGTGTGCAGGCCGGTCTTCATGTCGGGCGGCGCACGCGGTGCGCGAGGGGGCAAAACAGCATCGGGATCCTTGTTGTGGGGGGGCAGACGGCTTGACAAGTGTCATGTCGGGGCTGGGGCGGCGGTGTTCGGGTGAACCCCGTGCAGATCCCGGCGCGAGCTGAGCCCGTTTGGGATGGGCTGTTGTCTCAAATGAGACGAGTTGTGCCGATGAGCGTGATGGAAAACAGGGTTCGCAGCGAGACCGCCGCGCCCCGGTGCGCTCGGCGTCGTAGACGGGTGACGAGTTGCTGAGCCGCCTGCTTCAGGCCGATCCGAGCCAGGAGCCCGGCTTGTTGCAGCGACTGGATGCCTTGTCGCCGCTGCAGACGGTCACGCTCGTCAAGACCGGTGTGCGCGCCGGGTGGGTGCCGCCGCTGGCCAGCAGCCTGGGCATGAGCCGCGACCGGCTCTATGCGACGCTGGGGCTGCCGCGCGCGACGATGGAGCGCCGCCTGGCCAAGGACGAGCCGCTGTCGGCCGAGCAGAGTTCACGCGTGCTCGGCATCGCGCGCCTGATCGGCCAGGTGCAGGCCATGCTGGACGAGTCGGGCACGCCCGCCGGTTTCGACGCCGGTGCCTGGGTGGGCCGCTGGCTCGGCGAGCCCGTGCCGGCGCTCGGCGGCCGCTGCCCGGCCGAGCTGATGGACACCGCCGAGGGCCAGATGCTGGTGGCCAACCTGCTGGCGCGCGCGCAAAGCGGCGCCTACGCCTGAGTGTTCGTCTGGCGCATCGCCAGCGACACCCGCGACTTCCTCGCCGAGGACCTGTCGGGGCGTGGTGCCGAGAAGACCGGCGGCCGCTGGAACCGTGCCGGCAGCCCGGTCGTCTACTGCGCCGGCTCGATCGCACTGGCCTGCCTGGAGATCGTCGTGCATCTGCAGGTCGCCGGCCTGCCGCTGAGCCGCTTCCTGGTGCGGGTCGACATCCCCGACGAAGTCTGGGCTCGCCGCCAGACGCTGCAGGCGGCCTCGCTGCCGGTCGGCTGGAGCGCGATCCCCGAAGGCCTGGTGTCGGTCGAACTCGGCCAGCGCTGGCTGGCGTCGATGGCGTCGGCCGTGCTCGAACTGCCGTCGGTCATCGTGCCCGAGGAGAACAACTGCCTGATCAACCCGCGCCATCCGGACGCGACGGGCATCACGGCCTTGAAGCTCAGGAACTGGAGTTATGACGGGCGGTTCGACCGCAGGGCGTAGGCGCCACCGAAGGCACGCATTAGGTGCCCGGGTGCTGCTTTCAATCCGTTGCGCCGAACAGCGATTGAAGCAATGCCTGGGCTTTCGCCTTGCCCTGCGCCGTGAACACCACCGACCGGGCCTTTCCGGCCGGGTCTGAGATCAGCCCCTTGGCGTGCAGCCGGTCCAGGGCGTCCCAGTCGAAGGACTTCCAGGCGCGTTCGCCTTCATGCAGCCCCAGCAACAGCAGAGCGAGAACGGCGTCGTCGATGCGGTCGGTGTCGAGTTTCATGGTCGCGATGTTCGCGGCATCGGTGCGTCGAACGCAAACGGGGCGCCCGCTGCGCTCGCGGGGCGCGGGCTTGGGCATGTGACGCGGCGCGGCCTTCTGTTCCGGTCGTGGCAAGCTGGCTGAGTGCAGCATCCCCGCGAGGCCCCCATGTCGAACAAGCTTGAAGTTCTGAAGGCCGAAGTGCTCCGCCTGTCGCCCGCCGACCGCGCCCGCCTGCTCGACCGGCTGATCGCGAGCCTGGACGTGGACGCCAAGGCCGAGGCGGTGTGGCATGAACTGGCAGATCGTCGCGAAATCGAACTCGCTGCTGGCGAGGTGGCGGCCGTTCCCCTGGACATCGCCGTCGCGCGGCTGGAGGCTCGCTTTCCGGGATGACGGTCATCCTTCCTCCGGCGGCCGGCCCGGCTACGGCCGTTCCCGGTTCTAGGAATCCGGAAGCGACGTCCTGCGGGCCGTCATCGATGGTCCCGCTTGCTCAGCTCCCGGCCCAGATCTCCGCCATCACCGCCTCGAACCGCGCCCGGATCCCCTCCCGATCCGCCGCCACCCAGCGCCCGCCGACCAGCGTGCGCTTGAACGGTGCCGCCGGCGCGCCGAACACCAGGCCGTCGAGGCGGTGACCCGGCGGCAGGCCCGCCAGCGCCGGTTCGGCCGGGTCGAGTTCGACCAGATCGGCCCGCGCGCCGACCTCCAGCCCCCAGCGCGCGAAACCCGCGGCCGTGCCGCCGCCGGCGCGCAAGCGCTCGAAGAGTCGCGCCGCGCTCGATGGTTCGACTCCGGGGGCTGCCGAGACGTTGCGCCGCCGGTGCAGCAGCCGCTGCCCCCATTCCAGCCAGCGCAGCTCCTCGGGCCAGGCGCGCACGACCTGGCTGTCCGAGCCGACCGCCAGCGGCACGCCGGCGTCCAGCCAGCGTGGCAGGTCGCAGAAGCCGTCGCCGAGGTCGGCTTCGGTCGCCGGGCAGATGACGACACCCGCGCCGGACGCTGCGACGGCCTCGATCTCCCCGGGCGTCGCATGCGTCGCGTGCACCAGCTGCCAGCGCGCGTCCAGGCCGGCGTGGCGCGCCAGCCATTCGATCGGCCGGCAGCCGGTGGCCGCCAGGCAGTCGTCGACCTCGGCGGTCTGTTCGGCGACGTGCACGTGCAGCGGGCCGTCGCAGGCCGCGGCCAGTTCGGCGATCGACGCCGGCCGTGCGGCGCGCAGCGAATGCACCGCGGCGCCGACCGACACGCCGGCGCGGCCTCGCAGAGCCGAGGCGATGTCCAGCACCTGCTGCGGCGTCGTCGCGAAGCGGCGCTGGTCGGGGCGCAGCGCGTCGGCCTGGAAGCCGGCGCGTTCGTACAGCACCGGCAGCAGCGTCAGGCCGATGCCGGCGTCCTGCGCCGCGTCGGCCAGCGCCAACGACATCTCGGCCGGCTCGGCATACGGCCGCCCGTCGAGGTCGTGGTGCAGGTAGTGAAACTCGCAGACCTGGCTGTAGCCGCCGGCCAGCAGCTCGGCGTAGAGATGGGCGGCGACGGCGCGCAGCTGTTCGGGCCGCAGCTTCAGCGCGACGCCGTACATGCGGTCGCGCCAGGACCAGAAGTCGTCGTGCGCGTCGTCGCGGCGTTCGGACAGGCCGACGAAAGCGCGCTGGAAGGCGTGGCTGTGGGCGTCGACCAGCGTCGGCAGCACGTCGCCGGCCAGGCGTTCGGCGCCGGGGGGCGGTGCGACGCCGCAGTCGACGGCGGCCCAGCAGCCGTCGGCGCCGGCGGCCAGCCGCACCTGCTCGCGCCAGCGCCCGCCGACCCAGGCGCGGGGCGCCCAGAACTCGCGGTTCACGGCCGCCATGCGAGCATCGTCTCGGCCAGCGTGCGCAGCACGGCGCGCGCGTCGGCGGCGCGTGCCGCGTCCCAGACCGGCGGCATCGCCTCGGCCAGGTAACACGGCCAGGTCATCTCCATCTGCACCGCGTGCACGCCGTCCTGCGGGCGGCCGTAGTGGCGCGTGATGTAGCCGCCCTTGAAACGGCCGTCGACGACGTGGCCGAAGCGGCTCTGCGCCGCCAGCACCGCGGCCAGGCGTTCGCGCAGCGCCGGCGCGCAGGCGTGGCCGGCGGCCGTGCCCAGGTTCAGGTCGGGCAGCCGGCCTTCGAACAGCCAGGGCAGCTCGGCGGCGATGCTGTGGCCGTCGAACAGCACGGCGTGGCCGTGTTCGGCCCGCAGCCGCGCCAGCTCGCCTTGCAGCGCCTCGTGGTACGGCCGCCAGTAGCTGGCGACGCGGCGCTGCACCTCGGCCTCGTCGGGCGCGCGGCCGTCGCGGTACAGCGGCTCGCCGCTGAAGAAACGCGTCGGGCAGAGCTCGGTGTTGTTCTGGCCCGGGTACATCGGCGTGTTCTCGGGCGGGCGGTTCAGGTCGGCGACGTAGCGTGCGTAACGCGGCACGATCAGGCTGGCGCCGAGTTCGGCCGCGAAGTCGTAGAGCCGGTCCAGGTGCCAGTCGCAGTCCTCGACGGCCAGCGCACGCGGCAGCAGCGCGGCGGCGACCTCGGGCGCGATTTCGGTGCCGGCGTGCGGCACGCTGATGACCAGCGGGCGCGTGCCGCGGTGCAGGGTGTAGGTCTCGTTCATCGTGCGATGCCTCCGACGACGCTGCCGCGGCAGGGCGCGCGGCCCATCCAGTAGGCGAGTTCGGCCGGGTGGCCCAGGTCCCAGACGGCGAGGTCGGCGCGCTGCCCGGCGGCAAGCCGGCCGCGGTCGGCCAGGCCCAGCGCGCGTGCGGCGTTGACGGTGAAGCCGCGCAGCGCTTCTTCGGGTGTCATGCGGAACAGCGTGCAGGCCTGGTTCATCACCAGCGTCGGCGACAGGATCGGCGAGGTGCCCGGGTTGTGGTCGGTGGCCAGCGCGACGGGCACGCCGGCCTCGCGCAGCGCGGCCAGCGGCGGCAGCCGGGTCTCGCGCAGGCAGTAGAAGGCGCCGGGCAGCAGCATCGCGACGCTGCCGGCGGCGGCCATCGCACGCACGCCGGCCGGCGACAGCCATTCCAGGTGGTCGCAGGACAGCGCGCCGTGGCGCGCCGCCAGCGCTGCGCCGCCCTGGTCGCTGAGCTGCTCGGCGTGCAGCTTGACCGGCAGGCCCAGCCTGCGTGCGGCGGTAAAGAAACGGTCGACCTGCGCCGGCGTGAAGGCAATCGTCTCGCAGAAGGCGTCGACGGCGTCGACCAGGCCTTGCGCGTGCAGCGCCGGCAGCCAGCCGATGGCGGCCGTGACGTAGTCGTCGGCGCGGCCTTCGTATTCGGGCGGCAGCGCGTGCAGGCCGAGGAAGGTTTTCTTCACCGTCAGCCCGGTCTCGGCGCCGAGCCGGCGTGCGACACGCAGGCAGCGCGCCTCGGCCTCCAGCGCCAGCCCGTAGCCCGACTTGATCTCCAGCGTCGTCACGCCGTCGGCGGCCAGCGCGCGGGCGCGGGGCAGCGCGGCGGCGAAGAGCGCCGCCTCGTCGGCGGCGCGTGTCGCCGCCACCGTCGAGCGGATGCCGCCGCCGGCGCGTGCGATGTCTTCGTAGCTCGCGCCCTGCAGCCGCAGCTCGAACTCGCGCGCGCGGTCGCCGCCGTAGACGAGGTGGGTGTGGCCGTCGATCAGGCCCGGCGTGACGAGTGCGCCGCCGAGGCGGTGCTCGGCCTCGGGTGCCAGCCCGGCGGGCAGTTCGGCCTCGGGGCCGGCCCAGGCGATCGTGTCGCCGTCGGCGAGCAGCGCGCCGTGTTCGATCAGGCCCCAGCCGGCGTCGCCGGCCAGCGTCACCAGGCGCGCGTCGCGCCAGAGCGTCAGCGCCATCTCAGTTCTCCCGGTTCGATGCCGACCCAGACGCCGGCCGGCGCCGCCGGCGTGTCGTCGAGGTCCCAGAACAGCGTCTGCGTGGCCGGCTCGTACAGCGCCTGCAGCGGCGCGGCGCTGCGCTCCAGCGTCAGGCTGCCGTGCAGATCCCGCAGCATCAGGTTCAGCGCACGCGCCCGGCCGCCGTGCACGCGGCAGTGCGGCGGCAGCGCGCCGTCGAAGGCCAGCGGCGGGTCGCCGGGCCGCAGCGCCAGCACACGGTTGCCGAACGCCAGCTCGACCGCGTCGCCTTCGACCAGCGCCAGCCAGCGCCACACGCCGGGCAGCGCCGAGAACGGCCCGTCGGTCTCCAGCTCGGCCAGGCTCAGCCGCCAGCGCCAGTGGCCGCCACGCGGGCCGGCGATCAGCTCGCGTGTGCGTCCGCCGCCGTTGGCCCAGGGCCGCGGCGCGACGTCGGCGGCGTGCACGGTGATCACGGCCGGAACCCGCCTTCGAGGTGGTAGCGCCGGCCCGGGTGCACCAGGCGCGCGATCGTGATCGGGCCGTCGAGGCGGCGCGTGCGGCGCACGACGACGAGGCAAGGGTCGCCTTCGGCGATCGCCAGCTGCCGCGCTTCGTCGGCGCTGGCGGCGCTGGCCTCGACGCTGTACTCGGCCTCCCACAGCGGCGCCACCTGCAGCAGGTAGTGCGTCGGTGTCGTCGTCGCGAAGTCGACGTCCAGGTAGCCGGGCGCCGCGGCCGGGTTGACGTAGCGGTCTTCCAGCTGCAGCGGCACGCCGTCGGCGCGGTGCACGATGACGGTGTGGAACACCGGCGCGCCCGGCGCCAGGCCCAGGCGTTCGGCCAGCGCCGGCGGCGCCGATTCCTCGGCCTTCAGCAGGACCTCGGCCTCGTGCTGCTGGCCGCGCGCCGCCAGTTCCTCGTGCAGGTCGCGGATCGTCAGCGTCGACGCCAGCCGGTGGCGCTGCGCGGCGAAGGTGCCGACACCTTGCGACCATTCGACCAGGCCTTCGCCCTGCAGCTCGCGCAGCGCGCGGTTGACCGTCATGCGGCTGACGCCGAAACGTGCGACGAGCTCGGCTTCGGACGGCATCAGCGCGCCCGGCGGCCACTCGCCGCGTTCGAGTCCGTCCTTCAGGAAGCGCTTGACCCGCGCGTACGGGGCCTCGGCCGTGTCCGGGGAAACCATGGCCGGATGGTAGTTGCGACGACTTGTCTAGACAAGTACAGTGCAACCCTGATCCGACCCTCCCGCGTCGCCCAGGAGCCGCCCATGTCCGAGTCTTCCGCCCGTCCTGCCGGCCCGCGCCCGGTGCGCTCGCCGCGCGGCACCACGCTGCACTGCGCCAACTGGCTGATCGAGGCCGCGTACCGCATGCTGCAGAACAATCTCGACCCCGAGGTGGCCGAGAACCCCGACGCACTCGTCGTCTACGGCGGCATCGGCAAGGCGGCGCGCAACTGGCGTGCATTCGAGACGCTGCTCTCGACGCTGGAGCGCTTGAAGCCCGACGAGACGCTGCTCGTGCAGTCGGGCCAGCCGGCGGGCGTGTTCCGCACCCATGAAGACGCGCCGCGCGTGCTGATCGCCAACTCCAACCTCGTGCCGCGCTGGGCGACCTGGGAGCACTTCGACCGCCTCGACCGCGCCGGGCTGATGATGTACGGCCAGATGACCGCCGGTTCCTGGATCTACATCGGCAGCCAGGGCATCGTGCAGGGCACCTACGAGACCTTCGCCGAAGCCGGCCGCAAGCACTACGGCGGCAGCCTGGCCGGGCGCTGGATCCTCACCGCCGGCCTGGGCGGCATGGGCGGCGCGCAGCCGCTGGCCGCCAGCTTCGCCGGCGCCACCTCGCTGACCGTCGAGTGCCAGCAGAGCCGCATCGATTTCCGCCTGCGCAGCCGCTACCTCGACGAGCAGGCCGCCGACCTCGACGACGCGCTGGCGCGCATCGCGCGCTACACGGCCGAAGGCCGCGCGGTGTCGATCGGCCTGCTGGGCAATGCCGCCGAGGTGCTGCCCGAACTCGTGCGCCGCGGCGTGCGCCCGGACCTCGTCACCGACCAGACCAGCGCCCACGACCTCGTCAACGGCTACCTGCCGGCCGGCTGGACGGTGGAGCGCTGGCGCGCCGCGCAGGCCGACCCGGCGTTGCACGCCGAGCTGCGCGCCGCCGCGGCCGCCAGCTGCGCCGAACACGTCAAGGCCATGCTCGCCTTCCACGCGATGGGCGTGCCGACGGTCGACTACGGCAACAACATCCGCCAGGTCGCGCTCGACCAGGGCGTGGCCGACGCCTTCGCCTTCCCCGGCTTCGTGCCGGCCTACGTGCGGCCGCTGTTCTGTCGCGGCAAGGGGCCGTTCCGTTGGGCGGCGCTGTCGGGCGACCCGGAAGACATCCGCCGCACCGACGCCAAGCTGAAGGAGCTGTTCCCCGAGGACGCGCACCTGCACCGCTGGCTGGACATGGCCGGCGAACGCATCGCCTTCCAGGGCCTGCCGGCGCGCATCTGCTGGCTGGGCCTGGGCGAGCGCCACCGCGCCGGCCTGGCCTTCAACGAGATGGTGCGCAGCGGCGAGCTGAAGGCGCCGATCGTCATCGGCCGCGACCATCTGGACAGCGGCTCGGTCGCCAGCCCCAACCGCGAGACCGAGGCGATGAAGGACGGCAGCGACGCCGTCAGCGACTGGCCGCTGCTCAACGCGCTGCTCAACACCGCCGGCGGCGCCACCTGGGTCAGCCTGCACCATGGCGGCGGCGTCGGCATGGGCTACTCGCAGCACTCGGGCGTGGTCATCGTCTGCGACGGCAGCGAAGCCGCCGACCGCCGCCTCGCGCGTGTGCTCTGGAACGACCCGGCCACGGGCGTGATGCGCCACGCCGACGCCGGCTACGAGGAGGCGCAGGCCTGCGCCCGTGAACAAGGTCTGGACCTGCCGATGCAGGCCCAAGGAGTCTGACGATGCTGCTGCGACCCGGAGAACTCTCGCTCGACCAGCTGCAGGCGATCCACGCCGGCGGCCACAAGCTGATGATCGACCCGCAGGCGCTGCCCGGGCTGCGTGCCAGCGCCGCCGTCGTGCACGCTGCGGCCACCGGCTAGGCGCCGGTCTACGGCGTCAACACCGGCTTCGGCAAGCTGGCCAGCACGCGCATCGGCGAAGCCGACCTCGACACGCTGCAGCGCAACCTGATCCGCTCGCACAGCGTCGGCGTCGGCGAGCCGCTGCCGGCGCCGGTCGTGCGGCTGATGCTGGCGCTGAAGGCGGCCAGCCTGGCGCGCGGCTTCTCCGGCGTGCGCCCGGTGGTCGTCGACACGCTGTTGGCGGTGCACGACGCCGGTCTCGTGCCCTGGGTGCCGGCGCAAGGCTCGGTCGGCGCCTCGGGTGACCTGGCGCCGCTGGCGCACATGACGCTGGCGCTGCTCGGCGAAGGCGAGTTCCTCGTCGACGAAGGCGGCCGCACCCTGCGCCGCCCGGCCGCCGAGGTGCTGGCCGCCGCCGGCATCACGCCGCTGACGCTGGCCGCCAAGGAAGGCCTGGCGCTGATCAACGGCACGCAGACCAGCACCGCGCTGGCGCTGCACGCGCTGTTCTCGTTCGAGCCGGTGCTGGAGTCGGCGCTGGTGATCGGCGCGCTGACGGTCGACGCCGGGCGCGGCAGCGACGGCCCGTTCGACCCGCGCATCCACGCGCTGCGCGGCCAGCCGGGCCAGATCGACGTCGCCGAGGTCTACCGCCGGCTGCTCGCCGGCAGCGGCATCCGCGCCAGCCATGTCGACGGCGACGACCGGGTTCAGGATCCCTATTGCCTGCGCTGCCAGCCCCAGGTCGTCGGCGCCTGCCTGGACCAGCTGCGCCACGCCGCGCTGGTGCTGCTGCGCGAAGCCAATGCCGTGACCGACAACCCGCTCGTCTTCGCCGAAGACGGCGCGCTGGTCTCGGGCGGCAACTTCCACGCCGAGCCGGTGGCGCTGGCCGCCGACGCGATGGCCACCGCGATCGCCGAGGTCGGCGCCATCGCCGAGCGCCGCATCGCGATGCTGATCGACGCCAACGTCTCGCGCCTGCCGCCGTTCCTGGCGCGCGAGCCGGGGCTCAACAGCGGTTTCATGATCGCCCACGTCACCGCCGCAGCGCTGGCCTCGGAGAACAAGTCGCTGGCCCACCCGGCCAGCGTCGACAGCCTGCCGACCAGCGCCAACCAGGAGGACCACGTCTCGATGGCGACCTTCGCGGCGCGCCGGCTGCAGCCGATGATCGCCAACGTCGCACGCATCCTCGGCATCGAGTGGCTGGCCGCGGCGCAGGGCATCGAGTTCCTGCGCCCGCTGTCCAGCTCCGAGCCGCTGGAGGCCGCGCACGCGCTGCTGCGCGCCGGCTGCCCGTCGATCGACGTCGACCGCTACCTGGCGCCCGACATCGAGCACGCCAGCGCGCTGGTCGCCGAAGGCGCGCTGGGCCGCATCCTGCACACGCTGCGCGGCCTGCCGCCGCTGTGGACGCCGGCCTGAGCCCGGCGCCCGGCCGCGGCTCAACGTTCGTCCTTGGCGGCCGATAACCTGGTGTGATGCCGGCTGCCCGGCGGGTGGCGGCGTGCCCCCCGCGGCGGCTCGCGCCCGGAGACCCGTACCCGTGTCCCAGCCACGCCGCCTCTCGTTGTCGCCCGGTGCCCGCTCGCCGGGGCGTCAGCGTTCGCCGGGCTGTCCTTACCCGGACACGCCTTGCGCGCCGGCCTCGCTGGAGCCGCTGGACCTGCTGCGGGCGCCGGTCTGGATCTTCGACATCGACCACCGCCGCGTCGTCTGGGCCAACCGGGCGGCGCTGGAGGTCTGGCGCGCCGACAGTCGCGAGGCCCTGGCCGCGCGCGACCTGAGCCGCGACATGTCGGCCACCGTGGCCGCGCGGCTGGCGCAGTACCAGGCCGACTTCGTGGCGCACGGCGCGGTCTTCAACGAGCAGTGGACGCTGTTCCCCGACGGCCAGCCGGTGCCCTTGCAGATGCAGCTCAGCGGCTGGCGCCTGCCCGACGGCCGCATGGCGATGCTCTGCGAAGGCCGGCCGATCGAGCACACGACGCCCGAGTCGCTGCGTGCCGTCGACGCGCTGCTGCACACGCCGATGATGATCTCGCTGCACGCGCTGGACGGGCGGGCGCTGTACCGCAACCCGGCGGCGCGTGCCTCGGTGCGCCGCCACGACGAGCCCCTGTGTGAACGTTTCGCCGATGCCGAGGCGCTGGCGGCGCTGCAGTGCCAGCTCGAGTGTGACGGCGAGGCGACGCTGACGATGGCCGTGCACACCGCCGCCGGGCCGCGCTGGCACGAGGTCTCGGCGCGCCGCCGCCGCGACGCCGTCACCGGCGCCGAGGTGCTGCTGCTCGGCGAGACCGACGTCACGCCGCTCAAGCAGAGCGAGGCCCAGGCGCGTTTCCTGTCCGAGCACGACGGCCTGACCCGGCTGCCCAACCGCGCCGCGGCCGAGGCCCACTTCCGCCGCCTGGCCGACGCCGTGCGGCAGGCCCCGCCGGAGCGGCCGCTGAAGGCCGCCGTCGTGCTGATCGACCTGGACCACTTCAAGGACGTCAACGACTCCTGGGGCCACGCCGCCGGCGACGAGCTGCTGGTGCAGGTGGCCGAACGTTTTGCCGGCGCGGTGCGCCGCGACGACCTCGTCGCACGCTTCGGCGGCGACGAGTTCCTGATCCTGCTGGCCGCCCCCGACCCGCGGCGCGAGGTGGCGCGCATCCACGCCCGGCTGCGCGAGCGCCTGGCGCGGCCGTTCGAGCTGGGCAGCGTGCAGGCGCGTGTCGCGGCCACCGTCGGCGCCAGCGTCTTCCCCGACGACGGCGAGGACTTCGAGCGCCTGCTGCAGCACGCCGACCTGGCGATGTACCGCGGCAAGGCCGAGGGCCGCGACGCGCTCGCGTTCTACGAGGCCGGCATGAGCGTGACGCTGCAGGCGCGCACGCGGCTGGAGCAGGAGCTGCGCCCGGCGCTGGCGCGCCACGAGTTCGAGCTGTTCTACCAGCCGCGTGTCAGCGCCGGCGTGCCGCGCATCGTCGGTGCCGAGGCGCTGCTGCGCTGGCGCCATCCGGCGCGTGGCTGGGTGATGCCGGGCGAGTTCATCCCGGTGTGCGAGGCCACCGGGATGATGCGCGAGCTGGGCCGCCGGGCCTTCGAGATGGCCGCGCGCCAGCAGGCCGGCTGGTGGGCGGCGGGGCGGCGGCTGAAGCTGTCGGTCAACCTGTCGCCGTGCGAGTTCGAGGACCCGTGGCTGCTGGAGGAGATCGAGGCCGTGCTGCGCGACACCGGCTGCCCGCCGCAGGCGCTGGAGATCGAGGTCACCGAGTCGATGCTGGTCGCCGAGGGCGAACGCACGACGCGGGTCGTCGAGGGGCTGCGCGCGCTCGGGCTGTCGGTCGCGCTGGACGACTTCGGCATCGGCTACTCGCACCTGGCCTATCTGCAGCGGCTGCCGTTCACGTCGCTGAAGATCGACCGGCGTTTCGTGCAGGCGCCGCTGCAGGAGCGGCCGGTGGCCGAGGCCATCGTCGGGCTGTGCCGGGCGATGAAGCTGCACCCGGTGGCCGAGGGCGTCGAGACCGAGGCCCAGCGGCGCTGGCTGGAGGAGCTCGGCGTGGCCGAGTTCCAGGGCTGGCTGTTTGCGCCGGCGCTGCCGCGCGAACGTTTCGAGGCGCTGCTCGACGGCGGCACGCTGTCGCCCGGCGCTTCCCCCGCGGACCCGGTGTAACCGCCAGGCGGTTTGCTTCGTATGGCAGGGAGCGCCGCTTCGGCGCCCCGTGCCAACCCCCGACGAAGGAGACCCGATGAACCCGACCGTTTCGCTGCCCGCCGCCACGCTCGCCCTCGCGCTGGGCGCCGCGCTGACCCTCGCCGCCGCCCCGGCCCAGGCCGCCGAGGCCGGCGCCAAGGAGAAGTGCTACGGCGTCGCGATGAAGGGCCACAACGACTGCGCCGCCGGCCCCGGCACCACCTGCGCCGGCACCTCGCGCACCGAGCACCAGGGCAACGCCTGGTCCTACGTGCCCGCCGGCACCTGCGAGAAGACGGTTTCCAAGACCTCGCCCACCGGCTTCGGCCAGACCCTGCCGTTCAAGGAGAAGGCCAAGGAGATGGGCAAGGCCTGAACGCGCCATGCCCGCCCGCCTGGCCGGTCTCGGCTTCAAGCCCCAGCACGCCGACGCGCTGCTGGCCGGCGAGGCCGTGGTCGACTTCCTCGAGGTGCACGCCGAGAACTACCTGGTCGACGGCGGCCCGCGGCTGCGCCTGCTCGAGCGCCTGCGCGAGCGCTGGCCGCTGTCGGTCCACGGGGTCGGGCTGTCGCTGGGCGGGCTGCAGCCGCCCGATGCGGCGCACCTGGCGCGGCTGGCGGCGCTGGTGCGGCGTTTCGAGCCGCGCTGGGTGTCCGAGCACCTGGCGTGGTCGGCGCACGGCGGCACCTGTTTCCCCGACCTGCTGCCGCTGGTCTACGACGAGGCCGCGCTGGCGCGGGTCGCCGCGCACGTCGACCAGCTGCAGCAGGCGCTCGGCCGGCAGGTGCTGATCGAGAACCCGAGCACCTATCTGGAGTTCGAGGCCAGCGCCATCGGCGAAGGCGAGTTCCTCGCCGAGCTCGTGCGGCGCACCGGCTGCGCGCTGCTGCTGGACCTGAACAACGCCTGGGTCAGCGCCGTCAACCACGGCCGCGACGCCTGGGCGCTGGTGGCCGCGCTGCCGCCGGCGGCGGTCGGCGAGATCCACCTCGCCGGCTGCAGCCGGCAGCACGACGCCGCCGGCGCGCCGCTGCTGATCGACGACCACGGGTCGGCCGTCGCCGATCCGGTCTGGGCGCTGTACCGGCGCACGCTGCAGCGCCTGGGGCCGGTGCCGACGCTGATCGAACGTGACCACGACGTGCCGCCGCTGGTGGTGCTGGCGGCCGAACTGCTGCCGGTGCGCCGTGCGCTGGCCGAGGCACCGGTGGCGCCTGCGGTGGACGCCGGCGCACCACGCCGCCTGGCGATGCCGGCCACGGCGCCGGCCGACCGGCCGCAGCCGGCCATCGCCGCCGCGCTGCTGGACCCGGCTGCGCCGGTGCCGCCGGGTCTGCGGGCCGGGAACGGTTCGGACCCAGCGGCGCGCCTGGCGGTGCACCGCCACAACGTCGATGC
>NZ_AEWG01000017.1 GCF_000190375.1 Rubrivivax benzoatilyticus JA2 = ATCC BAA-35 | reverse complement strand
GCTGCTGGTCTCCGGGCCGTTGCACCCGGGCGCCCGCGTGCTGACGCAGGACGACATCGACGCCGCGGTGCGTGCCTCGCTCGAGAAGGAGCCGCTGCCGTCGGCGGCGGCCAAGGCCTACGAGGCCGTCGCGCCGTCGGTGGTGCGGGTCGTCGGCCTGATGGACGAACACGACGACGGCCGCCGGCTCGACGACTCCGAACGTGCGCTGCAGCGCAGCCTGGGCACCGGTGTCGTCGTCATCGA
Organism: Rubrivivax benzoatilyticus JA2 = ATCC BAA-35; assembly: GCF_000190375.1. Lineage (GTDB taxonomy): Bacteria > Pseudomonadota > Gammaproteobacteria > Burkholderiales > Burkholderiaceae_C > Rubrivivax > Rubrivivax benzoatilyticus. Next base: position 25,318 of record NZ_AEWG01000017.1, on the reverse strand, counting down.
CAACGGCACCATCCTGACCAACCTGCACGTCGTCTGGGGCGCGCACCGGGTGCGCGTGACCTTCGCCGACGGCACCGAGTCGCGCGCCCGCCTGGTCGGCGTGCAGACCGAGAACGACCTCGCGGTGCTGCGTGCCGACCACGTCCCCGACGACCTGGCCGCGGCGACGATGCGCAGCACCGCCGACCTGCGCCCGGGCGACCACGTCATCGCCGTCGGCAACCCCTTCGGCATCGGCCCGTCGACGAGCTACGGCATCGTCTCGGGGCTGAACCGCGAGTTCCGCTCCGAAGAGGGCAAACGCACGCTGAGCAACCTGATCCAGTTCGACGCCGCCGCCAACCCCGGCAACTCGGGCGGCCCGCTGGTGACGATGGACGGCCAGGTGGTCGGCATCGTCACCGCCATCCTGAACCCCTCGGAGCAGCGCACCTTCGTCGGCATCGGCTTCGCCGTGCCGATCGAGAACGCCGCGGCCGCCGCCGGCATGCCGCCGTTCTGAGGCCGCCCTTACGGAGACCCCCTTGACGCCCGCAAACGAAGCCACCCCGGCGCTGATGGAACGCCTGCTGTACGAGGTCAAGCGGGTCGTCGTCGGCCAGGACCGTTTCCTCGAGCGGGTGCTCGTGGCGCTGCTGGCGCAGGGCCACCTGCTCGTCGAAGGCGTGCCCGGCCTGGCCAAGACGCTGACCGTGAAGACGCTGGCGCGCGCCGTGCGCGGCAGCTTCAAGCGCATCCAGTTCACGCCCGACCTCGTGCCCTCGGACCTCGTCGGCACGCGCATCTACAACCAGAAGACCGGCGAGTTCTCGACCTCGCTGGGCCCGGTGTTCGCCAACCTGGTGCTGGCCGACGAGATCAACCGCGCGCCGGCCAAGGTGCAGAGCGCGCTGCTGGAGGTGATGCAGGAGCGCCAGGTGACGATCGCCGGCGAGACCCACCGCGTGCCCGAGCCCTTCGTCGTGATGGCGACGCAGAACCCGATCGAGACCGAAGGCACCTACCCGCTGCCCGAGGCCCAGGTCGACCGCTTCATGATGAAGGTGCTGGTCGACTACCCGAGCGAGGAAGAGGAGTTCGTCATCGCCCAGCGCGTGACCGGCCCGGCCGTCGAGATCGACGCGGTGGCCGACACCTTCGCGCTGGCCGCGCTGCAGCGCCAGTGCCGCGAGGTCTACGTCGACCCGGCGCTGATCCAGTACGCGGTGAAGCTGGTCTCGGCGACGCGTACCCCGGCGCGCCACGACCTCGCCGAGCTCGGCCGGCTGATCACCTACGGCGCCAGCCCGCGCGCGACGATCGGCATGATCGAAGGCGCGCGTGCGCTGGCGCTGCTGGCCGGCCGGCGCTACGCGCTGCCCGAGGACGTTGCCGGCATGGTCGCCGACGTGATGCGCCACCGCCTGGTGCTGAGCTACGAGGCGCTGGCCGAAGGCGTGACGGCCGACGCCATCGTGCAGCGCGTGATGAAGAAGATCGCGCCGCCGGACAAGCCGCTGGCCGGTGGCCGTTTCGACGGGAGCGCCGGTGCCTGAGTCGGCCGAGCACCTGCTGCGCCGCCTGGAGTGGACGGTGCTGCGCCGCCTGGACGGCGTGCTGCAGGGCGACTGGCGCACGCTGCTGCGCGGCGCCGGCGTCGACCTCGCCGACCTGCGTGAATACCAGCTCTTCGACGACGTGCGTCACATCGACTGGAACGTCACCGCGCGGCTGCAGCAGCCTTACGTGCGCCAGTTCGTCGAGGACCGCGACCTCAGCGCCTGGTTCCTGCTCGACCTGTCGCCGAGCGTCGACTTCGGCTCCGGCGGGTGCAGCAAGCGCGAGGTCGCGCAGGGTTTCGTCGGCGCGCTGGCACGGGTCTTCACGCGCCACGGCAACCGCGTCGGCGCGGTGCTCTACGGCCGCAAGGTCGAGCACGTGCTGCCGCCGTCGGCAACCCGCCGCCACGTGCTCGAACTGTTGCGCCGCATGCAGGCGCCGGCGACGCCCGCGCCCGGCAGCACGCCGACGTCGCTGGCCGAGCTGCTGGACACCGCCGGCGGCATCCTGCGCCGGCGCTCGATGGTCTTCGTCGTCTCCGACTTCATCAGCACGCCCGGCTGGGGCCCGGCGCTGGGCCGGCTGGCGCGCCGCCACGAGGTCGTCGCGGTGCGGGTGCTCGACCCGGCCGAGATGGCGCTGCCCGACGTCGGCCTGGTCACCGTCGAGGACGCCGAGACCGGCGAGCAGCTGCTGGTGGATGCCGCCGACCCCGAGTTCCGCGCCCGCCACGACGCGCTCGCCGCCGAGCAGGAAGAGCGCCTGCGCGCAGCGCTCTTCGAGTCCGGCGCCGACGTGCTGGAACTCGCGACCGACGAGGACCTGCTCGACGCGCTGCTGCGTTTTGCCGACCTGCGCCGCCAGCGCGCGCGGCTGAAGGCCTCGCCGCGGTTGCCGGCGCATCTGCGCGAACGGGCGGAGCCGTTGGGGGCCGGGGCATGAGCGCTCAGGACTTGTCCGGCGCTCATTCCCGCGTGGCGGGACCGGCCGCCAGGCCGAAGGGTGCCCCAGTGAGCCCTCAGGACTTGTCCGGGGCTCATTCCCGCTTGACGGGATCGGCCGCAGGCCGGAGGGTGCCCCAATGAGTTTTCTGTGGCCGCAGATGCTGCCGGCGCTGGCCTTGCTGCCGGTGCTGGTGCTGCTGTACCTGTGGATCCTGCGCAGGCGCCGCCGCGCGACGGTGCGCCTGGCGAGTGTCGCGATCGTCAAGCAGGCGCTGGGCAAAGGCCCGGGCTGGCGCCGCCACGTGCCGCCGGCGCTGCTGGCACTGGCGCTGGCGGTGCTGCTGCTGGCGCTGGCGCGGCCGACGGCGACGCTGACGCTGCCGATGGCCGAACGCACGATCATCCTGGCGATGGACGTCTCGGGCAGCATGCGCGCCGAGGACGTCAAGCCCAACCGGCTGGTCGCCGCGCAGGAGGCGGCGCGCGCCTTCGTCGAGTCGCTGCCGCGCGAGGTGCGCGTCGGCGTCGTGTCCTTCGCCGGCACCGCCGCCGTCGTGCAGGCGCCGACAACCAGCCGCGACGACGTCTTCGCCGCGATCGAACGTTTCCAGCTGCAGCGCGGCACCGCGATCGGCAGCGGCATCGTGCTGTCGCTGGCGACGATCTTCCCCGACGCCGGCATCGACATCCAGCAGATCACCGGCCAGCGCACGATGCCGCGCATGCTCGGCGATCCGGAGAAGAAGGCCGAGTTCACGCCGGTGCCGCCGGGCTCCTACGCTTCGGCGGCGATGATCCTGCTGACCGACGGCCAGCGCACGACCGGCCCCGACCCGATCGACGCCGCGAAGATGGCCGCCGACCGCGGCATCCGCGTCTACACGGTGGGCGTCGGCACGACGCAGGGCGAGATCATCGGCTTCGAGGGCTGGTCGATGCGCGTGCGCCTGGACGAGGACACGCTGCGCCAGATCGCGCAGATGACGACCGGCGAGTACTTCTACGCCGGCACCGCCGAGGATCTGAAGAAGGTCTACCAGCGCCTGGGCTCGCGCATGGTCGTCGAGCGCAAGGAGACCGAGATCACGGCGCTGTTCGCCGGGCTGGGCGCGCTGCTCGCGCTGGCGGCCTCGGCGCTGTCGCTGTGGTGGTTCGGGCGCGTCGCCTGACGCGCCCGGCGCGGTTCAGGCGGGCGTCGGCTCGGAGCGCTTTTTCGCCCGCTTGGCGGTGGCGCGCCGCGGTTTGGCCGGCAGCTGCAGGCCCAGCGGGTCCTGCGTGGCCAGCACCGCGCCGCGTGCCGCGCGTCGGCGCGGCGCGGTGTTGGCGGCCTCCTGCTCGCGCTCGACACGGCGTGCGATCGAACGCTCGGCCAGCGGCAGCACGACGGCGCCGCGCACCGTGCGCACCCCGCCGGCGGCACGCCAGTTCTCGCCCAGGAACAGCGCCCGCTCGGCGCGGCGCCGCCGCGTCAGCCCCGGCAGCGGCTGGAGCACGCCGTCGACACGCGCCTTGTCCCAGACCAGGAACTGATCGGCGGCCCCGGCGGCGTCGCCGGCGTTGAGCTTCTTCAGCAGTGTCGACTTCAGCAGGCTGCCGGCGCCGAGGTTGAAGACGAAGCTGACCAGCGCGCCGAACTGCGCGTCCGACAGCGGCACCGTCACCAGCCGCTGCACGTCACGGCAGGCGTCGAGCAGGTCGGCGCGCAGCAGCGTCTCGGCCTGGGCGCGCGTGATGCCGCCCGGGTACGCGGCACGCGCCTGCTCGCGCGCGGCCGGCCCGCGCAGCCAGCGGCCGGCGTGGTCGGCGATCGCATGGCCCCAGCCGATGGTCCAGATGCCGACCGGGTCGAGATAGGCGTCGACGTTGACCGTGCTCGGGTCGCCGTCGGGGATGCCCTCGAAGCTCTTGACCAGTTCCAGCCCTTCGTCGGGCATGTCGCGCAGCGTTGCCGGCATCGTCGCCTCCTTCCGAAGAAGGAAGCCATTGTTCGCGGCACGCTTCAGGGCGCAATCCCCTGCTGCGTCAGCGCTCCAGGCGCCAGAGTTCGCCGTCGCGGCCGTCGGTCAGCACGTAGAGCCAGCCGTCGGGGCCCTGGCGCAGGTCGCGGATGCGCTGGCCCATCGGCAGACGCTGCTCGTCGACGACGCGGCGGCCGTCCAGCGTCAGCCGCACCAGGGCTTCGCCGCGCAGCGCGCCCAGCATCAGGCTGCCACGCCAGCCCGGGTAACGATCGGAGGTCACGAAAGCCATGCCGCTGGGCGCGATCGACGGCACCCAGACCTTCAGCGGCTGCTCGAAACCGGGCCTCGGCCCTTCGTCGCCGATGCGCGTGCCGGTGCCGTAGTTGCGGCCGTAGGTCAGCAGCGGCCAGCCGTAGTTGCGCCCGCCCTCGACGACGTTGACCTCGTCGCCGCCCTGCGGGCCGTGTTCGCTGGCCCACAGCTCGCCGCTGGCCGGGTGCAGCGCCGCGCCCTGCACGTTGCGGTGGCCCAGGCTCCAGACCTCGGGCGCCCAGCCGGCGCGGCGCGGATTGTCGGCCGGCGCGCGGCCCTCGCGGTCCAGGCGCACGAACTTGCCGAGGTGGTTGCCCGGCAGCTGGGCGTCGTCGCGGCGCGAGAAGCGGTCGCCCAGGCCGACGGCCAGCGTGCCGTCGCGCAGGAAGACGATGCGCGAGCCGCAGTGGGCGCGGCTGGAGACGCCCGGCTGCTGGACGAAGATCGTGCGCACCTCGGTCAGCCGTTCGCCGACCAGCCGGCCGCGCGCCAGCGCCGTCGTGTTGCCTTCGCCCTGCAGCGCGGCATAGGTCCAGAACACCAGCCCGTTGCGTTCGAACTCGGGGTCGACGGCGACGTCGAGCAGCCCGCACTGGCCGCGCACGTCGACCGCCGGCAACCCGGCCAGCGGCGGCGACAGCGTGCCGTCGCCGCGCAGCAGGCGCAGCCGGCCGACCTTCTCGGTGACCAGCGCCCGGCCGTCGGGCAGGAAGGCCAGCGCCCAGGGATGGTCCAGCCCACGCGCGACGACCACCGGGCGCAGCGCGTCGGCGGCGGACACGGGCGCCGCGAACGCGGCGACGACGGCGAACAGGGCGAGGCGTTTCATGGCCCGGATGCTGCCGCGGATGGCGGCAACCTTGTGCCGCCGGGGTCTCAGGCCGCGGCCTCGACCACCATCTGCACGCGCTGCTGGCCGTTCCACTCGTCCAGCGACAGCCGGTAGGCCAGGCGCAGGCGCTCGGGCAGCGGCTCGGCATGGCCGAACCAGATCGCGTCGCGCAGCGCGCCGCCATGGCGCAGGCGCAGCTTGGTGTGCTTCTCGCCGACCAGGCGCTGCTGCACGACCTGTACCTCGTCGCAGAACACCGGCGCCTCGAAACCCTGGCCCCAGACCTGGGACTCGAGCAGCGCCACCGTCTTCGTGTCGAACCACTGCGGCTCCAGCGGGCCGTCGACGGCCAGCCGGCGCTCCAGCGTCGCCGCGTCCAGCCATTCGCCGGCGACGGCGCGCAGCGCCTGCTCGAAGGTCTCGAAACCACCTGCGGCCAGCGTGCAGCCGGCGGCCATCGCGTGGCCGCCGAAGCGCAGCAGCAGCCCGGGGTGGCGCTTGGCGACGAGGTCCAGCGCGTCGCGCAGGTGAAAGCCCGGGATCGAGCGCCCGGAGCCCTTGAGCGTGCCGTCGGCGCCGCAGGCGAAGGCGAAGGTCGGCCGGTGCAGCCGGTCCTTCAGCCGGCCGGCGACGATGCCGACCACGCCTTCGTGGAAGCCGGGGTCGAACAGCGCGACGGCCGGGGGCGTGTCGGCGCTGCCGTAGCGCTCGACGGTCGCTTCGGCGGCTTCGCGCATGCCGGCCTCGACCTCGCGGCGCTCGCGGTTGATGGTGTCGAGCTGCGCCGCCAGTTCGGCGGCGCGCATCGGGTCGTCGCTCAGCAGGCACTCGATGCCCAGCGTCATGTCGGCCAGGCGGCCGGCGGCGTTGATGCGCGGCCCGAGCGCGAAGCCGAAGTCGAAGGACGCGGCGCGTTCGGGCGCCCGGCGCGCGACGGCGAACAAGGCCGCGACGCCCGGCTGCATGCGCCCGGCGCGCACGCGTGCCAGCCCCAGGCCGACGAGGCGGCGGTTGTTGGCGTCCAGACGCACGACGTCGGCCACCGTGCCCAGCGCCACCAGATCCAGCAGCGACTCCAGCCGCGGCTGCGAGGCGGCGTCGAAGGCGCCGCGGGCGCGCAGCTCGGCACGCGCGGCCAGCAGCACGTAGAAGACGACGCCGACGCCGGCCAGCGCCTTGCTGTCGAAGCCGCAGCCGGGCTGGTTCGGGTTGACGATGACGTCGGCCGCCGGCAGCACGACGCCCGAGGCGTCCATCGCCGGCAGGTGGTGGTCGGTGACCAGCACCGCGAGGCCGAGCGAACGCGCGTGCGCCACGCCTTCGAGGCTGGCGATGCCGTTGTCGACGGTGACCAGCAGGTCCGGGCGTTTCTCGCGCGCGAGTTCGACGATGGCCGGCGTCAGCCCGTAACCGTGCACCGCGCGGTCGGGCACGACGTAGTGCAGGTGTTCGCGGCGCGCGCCGAGCATCGCCAGGCCGCGCAGCGCGACGGCGCAGGCGGTGGCGCCGTCGCAGTCGTAGTCGGCGACGACGCAGATGCGGCCGCCGCCGGCGAGGGTGTCGGCCAGCAGCCGGCCGGCCTCGGCGGCGCCGCGCAGCGCGTCGGGGCGCAGCAGGCGCGAAGGATGGGTGTCGAGCTCGTCGGCGGCGCGCACGCCGCGCGCGGCCAGCAGCCGCGCCAGCAGCGGGTGCACACCGGCCTGTTCGAGCGCGAAGGCCGCACGCGGCGGCACGTCGCGGGATTGCAGGATCACAGGGTCTCCAGAAGCTCGTGCGGCATCGGGCGCGCCAGGCGGGCGCGCAGCGACTGCCAGGCGCCGCCGGCTTCGCAGGCCACCGACGAACGTTCGCCGCACAGCGTCAGCTTGATGGCCTGGCCGCGTGCGCGGGCGGCCAGCAGTTCGGCGACCGGGCCGGCGTCCAGCGTCTGCCAGGCCTGGCACCACGCGGCCCAGTCTTCGTTCAGCGCCGGGCCGCGAAGCCGGGTGTCGACCGTCGGCACGCGTCCGCGCACCGGCTGCGCCGAGCCGCAGCCGCTGAGCCAGAAGGAGTTGACGGTGGGCAGGCCGCGCGCCTCGCGTTCGTCGTTCAGCGGGTGCGTGTACAGCAGCATCTGCACCTCGTTCTGCAGCCGGCGCACGAGGCGCACCTCGGGCTGCTCGGTCAGCCAGGCGTCGACGTGGCGGCCGATGACCCGGTCGGGTGACGCGGTGCGCAGCTCGGCCAGGCTCTCGTGCGCCAGATACCAGCGCAGCGGCGCGCCCCAGCGCAGCAGGCAGCCCTCGCTGGTGAACAGCGGCGCCACGGCCTCGAAGAAGGCGCGCGAGGCGGCCTCGTCCAGCGCCAGCCCGGCCGGGTCCAGGAAGCTGATCTGCTCGGTGCCCAGGTGCCAGTGCGCCGGCGTCAGTTCGCCCCAGGCGAGGTCGCCGAGGTCGGTGGCGCCGTCCTGGGCGGCATGCCACGCGGCCCAGGGCAGCTGGCCGTCGCCGCCGGCGAAACCGAGCGCGAGCGCCAGCGCACGCTCGTGCGGCGGGCTGAAGCTGGTCTCGACGCCGTCGTCGTGCACGCGCGCCGGCAGGCGGGCGAGCAGTTCACGCAGCCGCGGCAGCTCCAGGCTGCGCAGCGCGGCGCGTCCGGCGTCCGACAGCGGCGCCGCGAAGGGAACGATCAGGTGCACGGCGCGCATTATCCGGCGCCGCCCGAGGGAGACGCGGCCGCCGGGTTAGCATCGCCGCCCCATGAACCTGCCTTACGAGTGGCACGTCGGCTGGCGCTACACGCGCGCCGGACGCGCCGGCCGGCGCAACGGCTTCATCTCGTTCATCTCCGCGATCTCGGTGCTCGGCATCACGCTCGGCGTGGCCGCGCTGATCATCGTGCTCAGCGTGATGAACGGCTTCCAGAAGGAAGTGCGCGACCGCATGCTGAGCGTGATCTCGGCCGTCGAGATCCACGAGGCCGGCGGCGGCGCCCTGCCCGACTGGCAGGCCACCGCGGCCGCGGCGCGGGCCAGGCCCGAGGTCGTCGGCGCGGCCCCCTTCGTCGCCGCGCAGACCCTGGTCGGCCGCGGCGACGTGCTGCGCGGCGCCGTCGTGCGCGGCATCGAGCCGGCGGCCGAAGCCGAGATCACCGAGCTGGCGCAGCGCCTGCGCGACCGCGAGTTGGCGGCGCTGCAGCCCGGCCAGTGGCATGCGGTGATCGGCGCCGAACTCGCGCGGCTGCTGGGCGTGCGCGTCGGCGACACGATCACGATCGCCGCGCCGGGCGGCCAGTTCACGCCGGCCGGCGTCGTGCCGCGGCTCAAGCAGTTCACCGTCAGCGGCACCTTCGAGGCCGGGCACTACGAGTACGACAGCGGCCTGGTGCTGATCGCGCTGGACGACGCCGCGCGCCTGTTCCAGACCGGCGGCCCGACCGGCGTGCAGCTCAAGCTGGCCGACGTGCACCAGGCACGCCGCGTCGGCGACGAGCTCGCCCAGGCGCTGGGCCCGGCGGTCGTCGTGCGCGACTGGACGCAGACCAACCGCAACTGGTTCGACGCGGTGCAGGTCGAGAAGCGCATGATGGCCATCATCCTGACGCTGATCGTCGCCGTCGCCGCCTTCAACCTCGTGTCGACGCTGGTGATGACGGTGACCGACAAACGCGCCGACATCGCCATCCTGCGCACGCTGGGCGCCAGCCCGCGCTCGATCATGGGCATCTTCATCGTCCAGGGCGCGACGGCCGGGATCATCGGCACCTTCGGCGGCGTCGCGCTGGGCCTGCTGGTGGCCTTCAACATCGACGTCATCGTGCCGGCGCTGGAACGCCTGCTGGGCGTGGCCTTCCTGCCCGGCAGCATCTACGTCATCAGCCGCATGCCCAGCGAGCCGATGATGGCCGACATCGTGCCGATCGCCGTCGTCTCGCTGCTGCTGGCCTTCGTCGCCACGCTGTACCCGAGCTGGCGCGCCAGCCGCGTGAACCCGGCCGAGGCGCTGCGTTATGAGTGAACACGATCCCGACCGCGTGCTCGAGGCCGTCGAGCTGCACAAACGTTTCCACGAAGGCGATCTGGACGTCACGGTGCTGCGCGGCGTCAGCCTGCAGGTCAGCCGCGGCGACACGCTGGCCATCGTCGGCGCCTCGGGCTCGGGCAAGAGCACGCTGCTGCACCTGCTCGGCGGCCTGGAGCGGCCGACGTCCGGCCGCGTGACGCTGATGGGCCGCGACTTCGCGACGATGGACGCCGCCGAACAGGGCCGCTGGCGCAACCGGCACCTGGGCTTCGTCTACCAGTTCCACCACCTGCTGCCCGAGTTCAGCGCGCTGGACAACGTGGCGATGCCGCTGCGCATCCGCCGCGAGAGCCCCGAAGCCGCGCGCGACGCGGCGCAGCGCATGCTGGCCGCCGTCGGCCTGGCCGCGCGGGTGGCGCACCACCCGGCGCAGCTGTCCGGCGGCGAACGCCAGCGTGTCGCGATCGCCCGCGCGCTCGTCACGCGGCCCGCCTGCGTGCTCGCCGACGAACCCACCGGCAACCTCGACCGCGGCACCGCCGGCGCCGTCTTCGACCTGATGCTGGGCCTGTCGCGCGAGCAGGGCACGGCCTTCGTCGTCGTCACCCACGACGAATCGCTGGCGGCACGCTGCGGGCGCACGATGACCCTGGCGCGCTGAACACCGCGGCCGCTTCCTAGAATCCCCGGCGGTGCACCTGATCAACGCCGACCTCCACTCGCATTCCGACGTCTCCGACGGCACGCTGGACCCGGCCACGCTCGCCGAGCGTGCGCATGCCCGCGGCGTCGAGCTCTGGGCGCTGACCGACCACGACGAGCTGGGCGGCGTCGCCCGGGCCCGCGAAGCGGCGCTGGATCTCGGCCTGGACTTCCTCGCCGGCTGCGAGATCTCGGTGACCTTCGCCGGCGAGTCGGTGCACATCGTCGGCCTCGGCGTCGACCCCGCTGACGAGGCGCTGGTCGCCGGGCTGCACTCGATCCGCGCCGGGCGCCGCGAGCGCGCCGAACGCATGGGCCAGGCGCTGGCCGCGGTCGGCATCCGCGGCGCCTTCGAAGGCGCGCTGCGCTACGTCGGCAACCCCGATCTGATCTCGCGCACCCACTTCGCGCGCTGGCTGGTCGAGGCCGGCTACTTCGCCGAGACGCACGAGGTCTTCCGCCACTACCTGGCCGCCGGCAAACCCGGCCACGTGCCGCATCACTGGGCGGGGCTGGGCGATGCGGTGCGCTGGATCACCGGCGCCGGCGGCGTGGCCGTCATCGCGCACCCCGCGCGCTACCGCTTCTCGCCGACGGCCGAGTACGCGCTGTTCAGCGAGTTCGTCGCCCATGGCGGGCGCGCCGTCGAGGTCGTCACCGGCAGCCACACCGTGGCCGAGCAGCTGCAGTACGCCGACACCGCGCTCGAGTTCGAGCTGCTCGCCTCGCGCGGCAGCGACTTCCATTCGCCCGACGAGAGCCGCGTCGACCTCGGCGCCCTGCCCGACCTGCCCGGGCGGCTGACGCCGGTGTGGCAGGCGCTGGCCGGGCGCATCCAGCGCCGCTGAGGCGCGCGGCGGGCGCGGCCGGCACGACCGCCGATTGAGCGGCTTCGTCCCCGCCGCGGCGGTGTTCGTCGCGGCGCCGCCCGCAGGCGACGGCTGCCGCTACGCTCTCGGACCATGACCCCGACCGTGCCGACACTGGACCAGCCGCTGCCCGCCGAACTGACCGGCCTGCACCACGGCTGGTTCACGCGCTACCGCCGCTGGCCGGTGTTCAGCCCGAACTGGGTGCGCCAGCGCTGGCTGCACATCGGCGTGGTGCTGCTGCTGTCGCTGTCGCCGATGTTCATCGGCGTCTTCTCGACCGACAACCCGGCCAACCGGCCCTGGCTGGGGCTGGCCGAACTGGTGCTGGTGATGCTCGCCGCCGCCGCGGCCGGCCCGCTGCTGGGGCTGTGGGTGCGCCGCCGCGGCTGGGACGAGCGCCGCGAGTGGTGGGGCCTGGTCGCGGCGATCGCCGCCGTCGTCGCCACGCTGCTGCTGTTCCAGGCCTACGCCGCCGAGCCGCTGAAGCAGTACGTCGCCGAGCACACCGGCGACGTCGACGAACACGGCAAGCGCCGCCGCATCGTGATGATGATCGGCATGACGATCCGCACGCCGGACGACCCGGTGAACGAACAGCAGGCGCAGGAGGAGCAGCAGGACCCGGTGCGCTCGACGCTGGACTACGTGGTGCGCGGCACGATCATCTTCCTGCTCGCCGGCGGCCTGGGGCTGCGCGGCTGGCGCCGCGAACGCGAGGGCCTGGCCGCGCTGGCACGCGAACGTGCGCTGGCCGAGGCCCAGGCGCAGCGGCGCGAGGCCGAGCTGCGGCTGTCGGTGCTGGCGGCGCAGGTCGAGCCGCACTTCGTCTTCAACACGCTGGCCGGCGTGCGCAGCGCCATCGCCACCGACCCGGCGCGTGCGGCGGAGATGATCGACCGCCTGGTCGAGTACCTGCGCGCCTCGATTCCGCGGCTGCGCAGCGACGGCTCGGCCCAGGCCACCGTCGGCGGCCAGTTCGAGATCGTGCGTGCCTACCTCGGGCTGATGGCCGCGCGCATGCCGCGGCTGGCCTGGTCGGTGCAGGCCGACGAGGCGCTGCTGCGTCACCGCTTCCCGCCGCTGATGCTGATCTCGCTGGCCGAGAATGCCGTCAAGCACGGCGTCGAACCGAAGATCGGCCCGGTGCGCGTGGACCTGCGCGCCGAACGCACCGACGACGGCCGGCTGGCGCTGGTCGTCGAGGACGACGGCGCCGGCTTCGGCGCCTCGACGGCCGGCACCGGGCTGGGGCTGGCCAACATCCGCGAGCGCCTGGCGCAGCTGTACGGCGAGCGCGCCGCGCTGACGCTGAAGGCGCGCCCCGGCGGCGGCGTCTCGGCGACGATCACGGTGCCGCTGGAAGAATCCTGAAGGACGCACGATGAGCGAACCCACCGCCCTGCTCGCCGACGACGAGGACCTGCCGCGCGCCGAGCTGCGCCGCATGCTGGCCGCCGTCTGGCCCGAGCTGCGCATCGTCGCCGAATGCGAACACGGCCCGGCCGCGGTCGAGGCGATCGAGCAGCACCGCCCCGACATCGCCTTCCTGGACATCCGCATGCCGGGGCTCAGCGGGCTGGACGTGGCGCGCGCGGCCAGTGGCCGCTGCCACACCGTGTTCACGACCGCCTACGACAACCACGCGATCGAGGCCTTCGACGCCGGCGCGGTGGACTACCTGCTCAAGCCGGTGGTCGCCGAGCGCCTGGCGCAGACCGTGGCGCGGCTGCGCGAGCGCCTGGCCGCACGCGCCCAGGCCCCCGAGCTCGACACGCTGCTGCAGCGCCTGGGCGCGCAGTTCGCGCAGCGCGACGCGGCGACGCGGCTGCGCTGGATCAGCGCCAGCGTCGGCGACACGATCAAGATGTTCGGCATCGACGAGGTGCTGTTCTTCCAGAGCGACGAGAAGTACACGCGCGTCGTCACCGCCCGCGACGAGGCCCACGTGCGCAAGGCGCTCAAGGAGATCGCCGAAGGCCTGGACGACGGGACCTTCTGGCAGGTGCACCGCGGCTGCATCGTGCGCGCCAGCGCGATCGCACGCGCCCACCGCGACGACCTCGGCCGCATCACGCTGCACCTGCGCGACCACCCCGAACGCCTGGCCGTGAGCCAGGCCTATGCCTGGCGCTTCAAGCCGATGTGAGCGCGGCGGGTCGCGCCGCCGCCACGCGTGCCGGCGCTGGCGGCAAAGGCGTACGGCGGGCGTCATACTTGCAACTTCGACGTCAGAACTGCCCCGCCAACTCTTTCGCATGCCGCGCCGCGCCACGACGACCCGCTCCTCGCCCGCGGCACCCGCAGCCGAACGCCGCGACTGGTTCGAGGCGCTGCCGGCCGCCGTGGGCGCGCTGGCGGCGGACGGCAGCGTCGAGCGCCTGAATGCCGCCGCCCGGGCGCTGCTCGGCATCGAAGCCTTCACCGCCGGCATGCCGGCAGCGCAGCTGCTGGGCCTGGACGACGACGGCGCCGACACGCTGGCCCGCTGCTGCCGCGGGCTGCAGCCGGTCGAGCTGCGCCGCCAGGCCGCGGCGGGCCCGCGCTGGCTGGCGCTGACGCCCAGCCGCCTGGACGACGGCACGACGCTGCTGGCGCTGGCCTCGCGCGACGCCGAACACGCCCGCGAGGCCGAGCTCGTCGAGCTGCACGCGCTGCTGGACGTCGCCGCCTCGGTCGGCCGCCTGGGGCGCTGGGACCGCGACCTGCAGACCGGCCGCGGCCACTGGGACCGGCGCGTCTTCGCGATGCGCGGCCTCGACGGCGAAGGCGAGGCGCCATCGCCGGAGGAGGCCGAGCGTGCGATCGTCGCCGCCGACCGCGAAGGCTTCGTCGGCACGATCCGCCAGACGCTGCAGCAGCCCGGCCGCCACCGCTACCGCTACCACGTGCGCACGCTGGCCGGCCAGGTGCGCTCGATGCTGTGCGAGTGCGTCGTGCTGCCCGACGAGCAGGGCCGGGCCTGGCGCGCCGTCGGCTTCCTCGTCGACGACACGCTGGCCTGGTCGCTGGCCCACTCGCACGACTCGACGATATCGCAGATCGCGATGGCCGCCGACATGACCGGCATCGCGCTGTGGCGCCACGACCTGCACGACGACCGCGTGCACTACAACCCGCGTGCGGCCCAGATCCTGGGGCTGCCGCTGGAGCCGCGCGGCCTGCCGGCAGGCCAGGTGCGCGAGCTCGTGCATCCGCAGGACCTGCTGCGGCTGGACGCCCAGCGCCAGGCCTGCCTGGCCAGCGACGAGCCGGTGGACACCGAGCTGCGCTACCGCCGTCCCGGCAGCGAGAACTGGCGCAGCCTGCTGGTGCGCCGCGCCGTCGAGCGCGACGACCAGGGCCGGCCGGTGGCCTTCATCGGCGTCGCGATGGACGTCACCGAGCGCGTCGACGAGTCGCGCCGCGCGGCCGAACTCGGCCGGCGCTTCGAGCTCGTCACCCGTGCCGCCGGCATCGGCTACTGGAGCGTCGAGCCGCTGGCCGGCGGCCACTGGAACGAGCAGCTGCGCACGATGCACGGCCTGCAGGTCCACGAGCCGGTGCCGAGCTGGAACGAGTGGCTGCAGCGTTTCGTGCACCCCGACGACCGTCAGCGTGTGGGCCGCCGCTTCGACGAGTGGCGCGAGAACGGCATGCGCCAGAGCGGCACGGTGTTCCGCATCGTGCGCGCCGACGGCGAGGTGCGCGAGCTGAGCGTTCGCGCCGGCTTCGACGGCCCCGGCGGCGATGCGATGTTCGGCATCGTGCTCGACGTCACCGAGCGCCGCCGCGCCGAGGCCGCGCTGCACCAGGCCAGCGAACGCGCGATGCTGGCTGCGCGCGGCGCCGGCGTCGGCACCTGGGAGCTCGACGTGCGCGACGGCAGCGCGATCTGGGACGAGCAGATGTGGCGGCTGCGCGGGCGGCCGCCGCGCAGCACCCCGCCGACGATCGCCGAGCGCCTGGGCTTCGTGCACGAGGCCGACCGCGACACGATGCGGCTGCACCTGCTGGAGCCGCTGAACCCGGCCTCCGAGCCCGACCTGGAGTTCCGCGTCGTCTGGCCCGACGGCACGGTGCGCTGGATCGCCGAGCGTTCGACGGTCCTGCCCGGCCCCGACGGACGTCCGCGGCGGCGCATCGGCGTCGAGTGGGACATCACCGACCGCCGCGCCGCCGAGGCGGCGCGCCAGGAGCGCGCGATCGCGCTGCGCGAGAGCCAGGCCAAGTCGCGTTTCCTGTCGCGCATGAGCCACGAGCTGCGCACGCCGCTGAACGCCGTGCTCGGCTTCACCGAGCTGCTGCTGGCCGACAGCGGCAGCCGCGACGGTTCCTGGCGGCGCCATCTGCAGGCGGTGCGCGGCGCCGGCCAGCAGCTGCTGGCGCTGGTCGACGACGTGCTCGACCTGGCCAGCCTGGAAGGCGGCGAGATGCGCGTGGCCTCGGAGCGCGTGGCGCTGCGCGGGCTGGCGCTGCAGGCGCTGGAACTGGTCGAGCCGCTGCGCGGCCAGCGCGACGTGACGGTCATCGCCGGCACGCTCGACGGCATCGTGCTCGCCGACGCGGTGCGCCTGCGCCAGGTGCTGCAGAACCTGCTGACCAACGCCATCAAGTACAACCGCGACGGCGGGCTGGTCGAGATCGAGTCGCGCCGCCGCGACGGCAAGGTGCTGGTCAGCGTGGCCGACAGCGGCCGAGGCATGACCGAGCAGCAGCTGCGCCACCTGTTCGAGCCCTTCAACCGCCTGGGCCTGGAGCGCGAAGGCATCCCCGGCACCGGCATCGGGCTGGTGATCGTCAAGTCGCTCGTCGAGCGCATGGGCGGCTCGATCTCCGTGCGCAGCACGCCGGGCGTGGGCACCGTGGTCGAGCTGGTGCTGGCCGACGGCACGGCCTCGCCGACCCCGCCCCCGACACCGCCGCGTGCGGCGCGGCCGCTGCCGGCCGCCGCCCCCGGTTCATCGTCGGGCACCGTGCTCTACGTCGAGGACAACCCGGTCAACGCGCTGATCGTCTCGGAGCTGGTCGCCCGCCGGTCCGACCTGAGGCTGGTCATCGCCGACGACGGCGCCAGCGGCGTGCGCCGGGCCGCCGAACTGCGCCCGGACCTGATCCTGCTGGACATGCAGCTGCCCGACATCGACGGCCACGAGGTGATGCGCCAGCTGCGTGCGCAGCCGCAGACGGCCTCGATCCCGGTGGTCGCGCTGTCGGCCAACGCGATGCCCGAGGAGATCGAGCGCGCGCTGGCCGCCGGCATGGCCGACTACTGGACCAAGCCGCTGGACTTCCGGGCCTTCATGGTGTCGCTGGAGGCGATGTTCGGGCCGCCCCCGCCCTGAGCGGCGGGAGCGGCCGTCACGGCCTCAGGCCGGCTCGGGCAGCAGGCCGCGCTTTTCCAGCAGCGGCTGCACCGTCGGCGCGCGCCCGCGGAACGCGGCGTAGGCCGCACCCGGCTCGCGGCTGTTGCCGGCGGCGTAGATGCAGCGCTTGAGCGCCTCGGCGACCGTCGGGTCGAACGGGCTGCCGGCCTCGGTGAAGGCGTCGTAGCCGTCGGCATCCAGCACCTCGGCCCAGAGGTAGACGTAGTAGCCGGCGGCGTAACCCGAGCTCGAGAACAGGTGCTGGAAGTGCACCAGGCGGTGGTTCATGCCGACCGCGGCCGGCAGCCCCTGCGCGGCCATCAGCTCGGCCTCGAAGGCGCACAGGTCGGCCGGCGGCTCGGCGTCGGGCAGCGCGTGCACCGCCATGTCGACGATCGCGCTGGCGCAGTAGCGCACGGTCTCGTAACCCTGGTTGAAGCGGCGCGCGGCTTGCAGCCGGCGCACCAGGTCTTCCGGGATCGGTTCGCCGGTGTCGACGTGACGGGCGTGGCGCGCCAGCACCTCGGGTTCGGTCGCCCAGTGCTCGAAGAGCTGCGACGGCAGCTCGACGAAATCGCGCAGCACCTGCGTGCCCGACAGGCGCGCGTAACGCACGCTGGACAGCAGGCCGTGCAGGCCGTGGCCGAACTCGTGGAACAGCGTGCGCACGTCGTCCATCGACAGCAGCGTCGGCCGGCCGGGCTCGCCCTTGGCGAAGTTGTTGTTGTTCAGGATCACCGGCAGCTCGGCGCCGCCGTCGGGCGCGTTGCGGCTCTGCCAGCGCAGCGGGCTCATCCAGGCGCCGCTGCGTTTGCTGGGGCGCGCGAAGTTGTCCTGCAGGAACACGCCGATCGCCGTGCCCGCGGCGTCGCGCACCTCGTAGGCGTGCACGTCGGGGTGGTAGACCGGCAGGTCGGCGCGGCGCACGAACTGCAGGCCGAAGAGCCGGCCGGCGCAGTCGAAGGCGGCGGCGACCACGTTCTCCAGCGCGAAGTACGGCTTGACCTCGGCGTCGTCCACCGCGTAGCGCTGCTGGCGCACCTTCTCGGCCCAGAAACGCCAGTCCCAGGCCTCGATCGTGCCCGGCACGCCGGCAGCGGCCTTGACCTCCTCGAGCGCGGCGCGTTCGCGCGCCACCGCGTCCAGCGCGCGCGGCCAGACCTCGCCGAGCAGCTGCTGCACCGCCGCCTGGCGGCCGGCCATGGTGTCGGCCAGCGCGTAGTCGGCGTAGCAGGCGTGGCCGTGCAGCGAAGCCTGCTCGCGGCGCAGGCGCAGGATGTCGCGGGCGACCTCGCGGTTGTCGTGCTCGCCGCCGTGTTCGCCACGCGAGACCCAGGCGCGCCAGGCGGCTTCGCGCAGGTCGCGGCGCTCGGAGTAGGTCAGGAAGGGCACGACCAGCGAACGCGACAACGTGATGACGTGGCCGTCCAGGCCGCGGTCGGCCGCGGCCTGGCGCGCCGCGGCACGCACGAAGCCGGGCAGCCCGGCCAGCTCGTCCTCGGTCTTCAGCTCCAGCCGGAACGAGGCCTCGTCGTGCAGCACGTTCTGCGCGAAACGCGTCGTCAGCGCGGCCAGCTCTTCCATGACCTCGGCGTAGCGCTGCTGCGCCGCGCCCTGCAGGCGCGCGCCGGCACGCACGAAGTCCAGGTGCACGCGTTCGAGCAGGCGCTGCTGCTCGGCGTCCAGCCCGAGCTCGGCGCGGCGCGCGTGCAGCGTGTCCAGACGCGCGAACAGCGCCGCGTCCATGTAGACGGCGTTGTCGTGCGCGGCCAGCGGGCCGGCCATCTCGCGCTGCACGGCCTGCAGCTCGGGCGAGGTG
This sequence comes from Rubrivivax benzoatilyticus JA2 = ATCC BAA-35, assembly GCF_000190375.1. Lineage (GTDB taxonomy): Bacteria > Pseudomonadota > Gammaproteobacteria > Burkholderiales > Burkholderiaceae_C > Rubrivivax > Rubrivivax benzoatilyticus. The sequence continues at coordinate 6,994 of NZ_AEWG01000017.1, read as the reverse complement.
TGCGAGGCGCTGAGGTTGTAGAAGACCGCTTCGACACGCGCCAGCAGCCGGCCGCTGCGGTCGAGGGCGGCGACGGTGTTGTCGAAGCTCGGCGCCTCGGGGTTGGCGCCGATCGCGGCCAGCTCGTCGCGGTGGGCCTGCATCGCCGCCTCGAACGCGGGGCGGAAGTGCGCCGGGTGCAGGGCGTCGAAGGGCGGCAGGCCGAACGGCGCGGTCCAGTCCTGCAGCAGCGGGTTGTCCGCCAGAGGGGTCGACACGGCGGCGCTCACTTGGCGCCCTTCTTCAGCAGGATCTCGTCGTCCTCGCGGTAGCGGCGGTTGGCGCATTCGCCAGCCCAGAGGTCGCGCTCGGCGTTGAGCTTCTCGGTGCGCTCGGCCAGCGCGAGATTGCGTTCGTTCCACGACACGACCTTGGCTTCGGCCGCCGCGGCGCGGGCGTTGAAGGCGCTGACGCCGCCTTGAGCGCCCTGCTCGAGCTGCTGGCGCTCGGCATCGAGCGCGAGGCGGGTCTTGTCGATCTCGGCCTTCTCGCGGTCGAGCTTGCGCTTCTCGCGCTCGGCCGTCGGCCCGGTGCGCTCGCCCAGATCCTCCATGCGCTGGTTCCAGTCCTGGACGCGCTGGTTGAGCTCGCTGTAACGCGCGACCAGTTCCTTGGAGCGCTGCGAGAACTCGTTGAGCTTCTCGCGGTCGGCCTTCAGGCTGTCCTGCTCGGCGGCGAGGGCCGGACGCTCGGCATCCAGGCTCGCACGCTCGGCCTCGACCTCGGCGCGGCCGGCCGCGACGGCGTCACGGCGCTCCAGGCAGTCGCGCAGCTGGGCGCGGGTCAGGAGCGGCCCGCCGCCGACGCCGCTGCCGCCCAGCAACAAGGTGCGGCCCGAGGCCGGGGCCGCCGCCTTGCCGGCAGGCGGCGTGTTTTGCGCCCAGACAGCCGTGCAGCTGCCGGCGACGAGCAGGGCCGCGGCCAGGCGCGGCGCAAGGTTGCGCTTCATGAACGATCCTCGTGAATGGGGTGGCCGGCACCCGCCGGCCGAACCGGCAATGATGCCACCCGCCACCATCCCCGTCGCGCTCCGAGGGCAGGCCCGCGCGCCGCGCGTCGCCGCTGTGGCACAGTGCGCGGCGCGGCGACGTTGCCGCCTCCCCCGGGCCTTCATGGCGCTCAAATCGACGATCTACAAGGCCGCCGTCGCGGTGGCCGACATGGACCGGCCGCTGTACGCGGACCACTCCCTGACCCTGGCCCTGCATCCCTCGGAGACCGAGGAGCGCCTGATGGTGCGCCTGCTGGCCTTCGCGCTGCAGGCCGACGCCGGCGACGCCGCCGACAACCTGCAGTTCACGCGCGGCCTGTCCGACAGCGACGAACCCGCGCTCTGGCAGCGTGATCTGGACGGCCGCCTGCGCCACTGGATCGAGATCGGCCAGACCGACGAACGCCGCCTCACCAAGGCCTGCGGCCGCGCCGACCAGGTCACGCTCTACGCCTACGGCCAGTCGGTGCCGGTGTGGTGGAGCGGCCTGCAGGGCAAGATCACGCGGCTGCGCAACCTGCGGGTCTGGCAGTTGCCGGCCGCGCAGACGCAGGACCTGGCCCGGCTCGCCGCACGCTCGATGCAGCTGCAGGTGACGGTGCAGGACGGCCACGTCTGGGTCGGCGACGCCGGCTCCAGCGTCGAGATCGCCCCCGTGCGCCTCTGGCCCGCCGACTGAAAGACCCGCCCCGATGATCTCCCGCCGCGACTTCTCCTTCGCGCTGCCGCTGGCAGCCGCCGTGCCGACGATGACTCTTGCCGCCCCCCTTCCCGACGACGAGCTGCTGTGGCTTGAGGACGTTCAGGGCGAACGTGCGCTCGCCTGGGTGCGCGAGCGCAACGCCGAGACCGAGGCCCTGCTTCAGAAGCAGCCGGGCTTCGACGCGACGCGCCAGCGCATCCGCGCCATCCTCGATTCGCGCGACCGCATCCCCGGCGTCGTGCGCCGCGGCCCCTGGCTCTACAACCTCTGGCAGGACGAGCACAACCCGCGTGGCCTGTGGCGGCGCACGACGCTGGCCGAGTACCGCAAGCGCGAACCGGCCTGGGAGACGGTGCTCGACGTCGACGCGCTGGGCCGCGCCGAAGGCGAGAACTGGACCTGGAGCGGCGCCGTCGCGCTCGGCCCCGAGTACCGGCGTGTGCTGGTCAAGCTCTCGCGCGGCGGCGCCGACGCGCACGTCGTGCGCGAGTTCGACACGGTGGCCAAGCGCTTCGTCGACGGCGGCTTCGTGCTGCCCGAGGCCAAGAGCGAGGTCGACTGGATCGGCCCCGACGAGATCGCCGTCGGCACCGACTTCGGCCCCGGCTCGCTGACCGACTCGGGCTACCCCCGTGTCGTCAAGCGCTGGCGCCGCGGCACGCCGCTGGCCGCGGCGACGACGATGTTCGAGGGCCGGAAGACCGACGTCGCCGCCGGCGTCTCGATCGACCACACGCCGGGTTACGAGCGCACGGTGTTCCAGCGCGCTGTGGACTTCTACCGCAGCGAGATGTTCCTGCTGCAGGGCGAGCGCCTGCTGCGCCTGGACAAACCCGACGACGCCGAACTGAGCTTCTGGAAGAGCCGCGTGCTGCTCACGCTGCGCAGCGACTGGACGGTGGCCGGGCGCAGCTGGAAGAGCGGCTCGCTGCTGGTCGCCGACGCCGACGCCTACCTGCGCGGCGAGCGCCGCTTCGAGGCGCTGTTCGAGCCGACGGCGACACGGTCGCTGGCCGGCATGACGGCCACGCGCGACACGCTGATCGTCGAGATCCTGGACAACGTCGCCGGCCGGCTGGAAGAGTGGCGCCCGGTCGACGGCCGCTGGCAGCGCCGCGAGGTCGCCGCGCCCTTCCCCGGCACGCTGTCGGCGGTCGCCTTGCACGACCCCGAGCTCGCCGACGACCCGCTGGCCGACGCCTACCTGCTGCAGTACACCGACTTCCTGACGCCGGACACGCTGGCCCTGGGCCACGTCGGCCGCGACGAGCGCGAGGTGCTGAAGTCGCGGCCCTCGTTCTACGACGCCGCCGGCATGCGTGTCGAACAGCGTTTCGCCACCAGCCGCGACGGCACGCGGGTGCCCTACTTCGTCGTCTGGCCGCGCGGCGCCAAGGCCGACGGCGCCAACCCGACGCTGCTCTACGGCTACGGCGGCTTCGAGGTCTCGATGCAGCCCTACTACTCGGGCGTCGTCGGCTCGAGCTGGCTCGCGCGCGGCGGCGTCTTCGTGCTCGCCAACATCCGCGGCGGCGGCGAGTTCGGCCCGGCCTGGCACCAGGCCGCGGTCGGCGCCAACCGCCAGAAGGCCTACGACGACTTCGCCGCGGTGGCCGAGGACCTGATCGCCACGCGTGTCACCAGCCCGCGCCACCTCGGCATCGAAGGCGGCAGCAACGGCGGCCTGCTGGTCGGCGCGGTGATGGTGCAGCGCCCCGAGCTGTTCAACGCCGTCGTCTGCCAGGTGCCGCTGCTGGACATGAAGCGCTACACCAAGCTGCTGGCCGGGGCCTCGTGGATGGCCGAGTACGGCGACCCGGACGACCCGGCGCAGTGGAGCTTCATCTCGCGCTACAGCCCGTTCCAGAACGTGCGCGCCGGCGTGAAGATGCCGCGCGTGCTGTTCGTCACCTCGACGCGCGACGACCGCGTGCACCCCGGGCACGCGCGCCGCATGGCCGAGCGCATGCGCCGCCAGGGCCACGACGTGCTGTACTGGGAGAACATCGAGGGCGGCCACGGCGGCGCAGCCGACAACGGCCAGCGCGCGCAGATGACGGCGCTCGAATACGCCTTCCTGCAACTGCAGCTGGGCCGCTGACGCCGGGCACGATGCTGCCGATCGCCTGGATCGACGAGGACACGCCGCTGCCGCCGGCGCGGCACGCGCTGGGGCCCGACTCCGACGCGCCGGGCCTCGTCGCCGCCGGCGGCCAGGTGACGCCGGGGCGGCTGGAGGAGGCCTACCGCAAAGGCATCTTCCCCTGGTACGGCCCCGGCCAGCCGGTGCTCTGGTGGAGCCCGGACCCGCGCATGGTGCTGCCGACGGCGGAGTTCCGCGTCTCGCATTCGCTGCGCAAGACGCTGCGCCGCTTCGCGCGCACGCCGGGCCACGAGATCCGCGTCGACCACGCCTTCGACCGCGTCATCGCGGCCTGCGCCGGCACGCCGCGCGACGGCCAGGACGGCACCTGGATCGTGCCGCAGGTGATGAACGCCTACCGCGAGTGGCATCGCCTGGGGCGGGCGCACAGCTTCGAGACCTGGATCGACGGCGAGCTCGTCGGCGGGCTCTACGGCGTCGGCATCGGCCGCATGTTCTTCGGCGAGTCGATGTTCGCGCACCGCACGGACGCGTCGAAGCTCGCGCTGGCGGCGCTGGTCGCCTTCGCCCGCGCGAACGGCATCACGCTGATCGACTGCCAGCAGAACACGCGCCACCTGGCGTCGCTGGGCGCGCACGAGATCGACCGCGAGGCCTTCGAGCGCCATCTGGCGAACGCCTGCGCCCAGGAAGACATTGGCCGTTGGACCTATGATGCCTCGCTGTGGGAGCGGCTCGCACCGTAGCCGCCCACGGCGCCGGAACGACACCCACGTGACGCATCCGAAGGAGCTACCCCTCTCGTCGCTGCAGTTCTACGCGACCGCGCCCTACCCGTGCAGCTACCTGCCGGGCGTGCAGGCCCGGTCGCAAGTCGCCACGCCCAGCCACCTGATCCACGCCGACGCCTACTCGGCGCTGGTCGCCGCGGGCTTCCGCCGCAGCGGCATGTTCACCTACCGCCCGCATTGCGACGGCTGTCGCGCCTGCGTGCCGCTGCGCGTGCCGGTCGAGCGCTTCGTGCCCTCGCGCAGCCAGCGCCGCGCCTGGAAGCAGCACGAGACGCTGAAGGCGCGTGTGCTGCGCCTGTGTTTCATTCCCGAGCACTACCAGCTCTACCTGCGCTACCAGTCCGGGCGCCACGCCGGCGGCGGCATGGACCACGACAGCGTCGACCAGTACACGCAGTTCCTGCTGCAGAGCCGCGTCAACTCGCGCCTGGTCGAGTTCCGCACGCCCGCAGGCGCGCTGAAGATGGTGGCCATCGTCGACGTGCTCAACGACGGCATCTCGGCCGTCTACACTTTCTACGAACCCGAGGAGCAGGCCAGCTACGGCACCTACAGCGTGCTCTGGCAGATCGAGCAGACGCGCCAGCTCGCGCTGCCGCACCTGTACCTGGGCTACTGGATCGCCGAGAGCCCGAAGATGGCCTACAAGAGCCTGTTCCGGCCCTACGAGCTGCTGCTCGACGGCGCCTGGCGCGAGCCCGGGCCGACGTAGCGCCAGACGAGGCCGTCGTCGCTGGCGGCCTGACCGTCGGCGGCCAGCTTCAGCAGGTGCGCCAGCAGCGAGCGCCGCGCCGGCGCGTGCAGCAGCGCCGGCACGTCGGCGTAGACCTCGGGCAGCAGCGAGTCCAGGTCCCCGTCGCCGCGCTGCGCCAGCGCCCGCAGGACACGCTGCTCGCGCCGCAGGCGGTGGCGGATCAGCGCGTCGAACACCGCCTGCGGCTCGGCGACGAGGAAACCGTGCCCCGGCGCCAGCCAAGCCGGCGGCGCCGCGCGCAGCCGCTCCAGCGACACGAGGTAGGCCGTCATGTCGCCGTCGGGCGGGTTGATGACGACGGTCGAGCCCTGCATCACGTGGTCGCCGGTGAACAGCAGGTCCTCGTCCTCGAGCAGGAAGCAGAGATGGTTGGACGCATGGCCCGGCGTCGCGAGCACACGCAGCACGGCGCCGCCGCAGTCCAGGCGCTCGCCGTCGGCGGGTTCATGGTCGGGCCGGAAGCCCGTGTCCTGGCCGTCGTGGAACTCGGGGCGGCGGCCCACCACCGTCGCGCCGGTGGCCGCCGCCAGTGCCGCGGCGCCGGGTGAATGGTCGCGGTGGGTGTGGGTGACGAGGATGCGTTCGATGCGCCCCGGCGCCGCCGCCAGCAAGGCCTGCAGATGGCGCTCGTCGGCCGGGCCGGGGTCGATGACGGTCCAGGCGTCGCCCGCGCCGACGAGGTAGCTGTTGGTGCCCGGGCCGGTCATCAGGCCGGGGTTCGGTGCGGTGACACGCACGATGCGCGGCGACAACCGCACGGCGCGGCCGGCCACCAGGTCGGCGAACACGTCGCCGCGGCCCTCGGGGTCGAGCCGGCCGGCCTCGGCCCAGGCCGGGTGCTCGGGCATCAGCACCGTGCGCCGGCCGTCGGCCAAGCGCGCGCCGCGCGGCATCGTCAGGCGGATGTCGCGGCGGGCGGCCGAGGCGGCCAGCGCCGACGCGGCATCGGCGAATGGCAGCAGCTCCTGCAGCGTGCGCTCGGTCACCGGCAGCAGCTTGAGCCCGCGCGCCGGGTCCAGCGCGGCCTGCGGCGTCAGCCACATCAGCTCGACGGCCTCGTTGCCGTCGACCTCGGCCTGCTGGCCAACGGGCGCCGCCGCGGCGAAGAAACGCGTGTCGAAGCGCTTGGGCACGCCCGGCGGCGTCAGCCAGTGGCTGTGGCAGCTCAGCGTGCGCAGGTCCAGCTTCACGCCCAGCGCGGCGCAGACGTCGGCGATGCCGACCTCGCCGGCGTGCAGCCGGCGCCGCCAGGCGGCCGCGGCGACGGCGTCGAACGGGCGGTCAGCGAGCAGCAGGCCGACCTCCTCGAAACACTCGCGCAGCGCGGCGACGGCATAGTCCAGGCCGCCTTCGGCGACACCGAGCCGGGCCGACCAGGCGGCGTCACCGTCGCCGACGACCCAGGCGTGGGCCTCGGGGTCGCGCGCGTCGAGCACGCCGCCGGGGAAGACACACAGGCCGCTGCGGTAGTCGCCGTCGCGCTCGGCGCGGCGCATCAGCAGCACCTCGGGGCCGGCGGCGCCGTCGCGCAGCAGCAGCAGCGAGGCCGCGGCGCGGGCGTCGGCCGGCACGCGGTAGGCGCTCACGCGAAGACCTCGCCGCGCAGGCGCCC
>NZ_AEWG01000018.1 GCF_000190375.1 Rubrivivax benzoatilyticus JA2 = ATCC BAA-35 | reverse complement strand
GGTCCTAGTGACTTTAAACGCTCATGGAAATAGAAGTGAAGTTCACTTCGATTCCTATTGAGCAAATTCAAGATCGAACTGAAGAGTTTGATCCTGGCTCAGATTGAACGCTGGCGGCATGCCTTACACATGCAAGTCGAACGGTAACAGGCCGCAAGGTGCTGACGAGTGGCGAACGGGTGAGTAATGCATCGGAACGTGCCCAGTAGTGGGGGATAGCCCGGCGAAAGCCGGATTAATACCGCATACGACCTACGGGTGAAAGCGGGGGACCGTAAGGCCTCGCGCTATTGGAGCGGCCGATGTCAGATTAGGTAGTTGGTGGGGTAAAGGCCTACCAAGCCTGCGATCTGTAGCTGGTCTGAGAGGACGACCAGCCACACTGGGACTGAGACACGGCCCAGACTCCTACGGGAGGCAGCAGTGGGGAATTTTGGACAATGGGCGCAAGCCTGATCCAGCCATGCCGCGTGCGGGAAGAAGGCCTTCGGGTTGTAAACCGCTTTTGTCAGGGAAGAAATCTTCTGGGTTAATACCTCGGGAGGATGACGGTACCTGAAGAATAAGCACCGGCTAACTACGTGCCAGCAGCCGCGGTAATACGTAGGGTGCAAGCGTTAATCGGAATTACTGGGCGTAAAGCGTGCGCAGGCGGTTATGTAAGACAGATGTGAAATCCCCGGGCTTAACCTGGGAACTGCATTTGTGACTGCATAGCTTGAGTGCGGCAGAGGGGGATGGAATTCCGCGTGTAGCAGTGAAATGCGTAGATATGCGGAGGAACACCGATGGCGAAGGCAATCCCCTGGGCCTGCACTGACGCTCATGCACGAAAGCGTGGGGAGCAAACAGGATTAGATACCCTGGTAGTCCACGCCCTAAACGATGTCAACTGGTTGTTGGGAGGGTTTCTTCTCAGTAACGTAGCTAACGCGTGAAGTTGACCGCCTGGGGAGTACGGCCGCAAGGTTGAAACTCAAAGGAATTGACGGGGACCCGCACAAGCGGTGGATGATGTGGTTTAATTCGACGCAACGCGAAAAACCTTACCTACCCTTGACATGCCAGGAATCCTGCAGAGATGTGGGAGTGCTCGAAAGAGAACCTGGACACAGGTGCTGCATGGCCGTCGTCAGCTCGTGTCGTGAGATGTTGGGTTAAGTCCCGCAACGAGCGCAACCCTTGTCATTAGTTGCTACGTAAGGGCACTCTAATGAGACTGCCGGTGACAAACCGGAGGAAGGTGGGGATGACGTCAGGTCATCATGGCCCTTATGGGTAGGGCTACACACGTCATACAATGGCCGGTACAGAGGGCTGCCAACCCGCGAGGGGGAGCCAATCCCAGAAAACCGGTCGTAGTCCGGATCGCAGTCTGCAACTCGACTGCGTGAAGTCGGAATCGCTAGTAATCGCGGATCAGCTTGCCGCGGTGAATACGTTCCCGGGTCTTGTACACACCGCCCGTCACACCATGGGAGCGGGTTCTGCCAGAAGTAGTTAGCCTAACCGCAAGGAGGGCGATTACCACGGCAGGGTTCGTGACTGGGGTGAAGTCGTAACAAGGTAGCCGTATCGGAAGGTGCGGCTGGATCACCTCCTTTCTGGAAAAAGCACTCAATTTCAAGCGCTCACACTTATCGGCTGTTGTTGACGACAGACTATCCCGAGTGTGCGGGTCTGTAGCTCAGTCGGTTAGAGCACCGTCTTGATAAGGCGGGGGTCGTTGGTTCGAATCCAACCAGACCCACCATCCTCTGGGGGTGTAGCTCAGCTGGGAGAGCACCTGCTTTGCAAGCAGGGGGTCATCGGTTCGATCCCGTTCACCTCCACCATCCCACGCACGAGCGTTTGAAGCGCAAAGCACTTGCCTGAGTGTTTTGCGGTTCGATCGTTTCGATCGGCTGTCGTCGTTCTTTAACAATTCATAGAGTCGAAAATCAGCGTTGCTGATGGAAAGCATCTTTCGGGATGCGCCGTGCCATCAGCGACAGTTTGATTGCGTCAATACAAACTTTGATTCGCGAGAATTGAAGTTCGGCATAACGCGTGAATACTCAAAATCTGTCATTGACCGGATGTCTGAAGCGAGAGCTTCGGCGTCAAAGTTATAGGGTCAAGTGACTAAGTGCATGTGGTGGATGCCTTGGCGATTACAGGCGATGAAGGACGTGGCAGTCTGCGATAAGCCTCGGGGAGCTGGCAAGCAAGCTTTGATCCGGGGATTTCCGAATGGGGAAACCCACCCGCAAGGGTATCGTCATCTGAATACATAGGGTGACGAGGCGAACCGGGCGAACTGAAACATCTCAGTAGCTCGAGGAAAAGACATCAACCGAGATTCCGAAAGTAGTGGCGAGCGAAATCGGAACAGCCTGTACGTTTTAGCAGTCGATTTATCAGAACGGTCTGGAAAGTCCGGCCATAGCAGGTGATAGCCCTGTATGAAAAAAGTCTTCTGTGGAACTAGGCGTACGACAAGTAGGGCGGGGCACGTGAAACCCTGTCTGAACATGGGGGGACCATCCTCCAAGGCTAAATACTCGTAATCGACCGATAGCGAACTAGTACCGTGAGGGAAAGGCGAAAAGAACCCCGGGAGGGGAGTGAAATAGATCCTGAAACCGCATGCATACAAAAAGTCGGAGCCCGCAAGGGTGACGGCGTACCTTTTGTATAATGGGTCAGCGACTTACATTCAGTGGCAAGCTTAACCGAATAGGGAAGGCGAAGGGAAACCGAGTCCGAATAGGGCGTCTAGTCGCTGGGTGTAGACCCGAAACCAAGTGATCTATCCATGGCCAGGATGAAGGTAGGGTAACACCTGCTGGAGGTCCGAACCGACTAGTGTTGCAAAACTAGCGGATGAGCTGTGGATAGGGGTGAAAGGCTAAACAAACTTGGAGATAGCTGGTTCTCTCCGAAAACTATTTAGGTAGTGCCTCAAGTATTACCGTCGGGGGTAGAGCACTGTTATGGCTAGGGGGTCATGGCGACTTACCAAACCATTGCAAACTCCGAATACCGATGAGTACAGCTTGGGAGACAGTGCACCGGGTGCTAACGTCCGGACACAAGAGGGAAACAACCCAGACCGCCAGCTAAGGTCCCCAAAATTGGCTAAGTGGGAAACGAAGTGGGAAGGCTAAAACAGTCAGGATGTTGGCTTAGAAGCAGCCACCATTTAAAGAAAGCGTAATAGCTCACTGATCGAGTCGTCCTGCGCGGAAGATGTAACGGGGCTAAGCCAGTTACCGAAGCTGCGGATTTGCACGCAAGTGCAAGTGGTAGGAGAGCGTTCCGTACGCCTGCGAAGGTGGATCGTGAGGTCTGCTGGAGGTATCGGAAGTGCGAATGCTGACATGAGTAGCGTTAAAGGGGGTGAAAAGCCCCCTCGCCGAAAGCGCAAGGTTTCCTACGCAACGTTCATCGGCGTAGGGTGAGTCGGCCCCTAAGGCGAGGCAGAGATGCGTAGCTGATGGGAAACAGGTCAATATTCCTGTACCGATCTATAGTGCGATGTGGGGACGGAGAAGGTTAGCTCGGCCGGGTGTTGGATGTCCCGGTTCAAGCCTGTAGTCGTGGCCCTTAGGCAAATCCGGGGGTCTTAGATGAGGGGTGATAACGAGGCGGCTTGCCGCCGAAGCGAGTGATACCCTGCTTCCAGGAAAAGCCACTAAGCTTCAGCTATAGACGACCGTACCGCAAACCGACACTGGTGCGCGAGATGAGTATTCTAAGGCGCTTGAGAGAACTCTGGAGAAGGAACTCGGCAAATTGACACCGTAACTTCGGAAGAAGGTGTGCCTTTAGTAGGTGAACCATTTACTTGGGGAGCCCAATGAGGCCGCAGAGAATCGGTGGCTGCGACTGTTTATTAAAAACACAGCACTCTGCAAAGACGAAAGTCGACGTATAGGGTGTGACGCCTGCCCGGTGCTGGAAGATTAAATGATGGGGTGCAAGCTCTTGATTGAAGTCCCAGTAAACGGCGGCCGTAACTATAACGGTCCTAAGGTAGCGAAATTCCTTGTCGGGTAAGTTCCGACCTGCACGAATGGCGTAACGATGGCCACACTGTCTCCTCCAGAGACTCAGCGAAGTTGAAATGTTTGTGATGATGCAATCTCCCCGCGGAAAGACGGAAAGACCCCATGAACCTTTACTGTAGCTTTACATTGGACTTTGAACAGATCTGTGTAGGATAGGTGGGAGGCTTTGAAGCGGTGCCGCTAGGTATCGTGGAGCCAACGTTGAAATACCACCCTGGTGTGTTTGAGGTTCTAACCTTGGCCCGTTATCCGGGTTGGGGACAGTGTATGGTGGGCAGTTTGACTGGGGCGGTCTCCTCCCAAAGCGTAACGGAGGAGTTCGAAGGTACGCTAGGCACGGTCGGAAATCGTGCTAATAGTGCATAGGCATAAGCGTGCTTGACTGCGAGACTGACAAGTCGAGCAGGTACGAAAGTAGGACTAAGTGATCCGGTGGTTCTGTATGGAAGGGCCATCGCTCAACGGATAAAAGGTACTCTGGGGATAACAGGCTGATACCGCCCAAGAGTTCATATCGACGGCGGTGTTTGGCACCTCGATGTCGGCTCATCTCATCCTGGGGCTGTAGCCGGTCCCAAGGGTATGGCTGTTCGCCATTTAAAGAGGTACGTGAGCTGGGTTTAAAACGTCGTGAGACAGTTTGGTCCCTATCTTCCGTGGGCGCTGCAAGATTGAGGAAGCCTGCTCCTAGTACGAGAGGACCGGAGTGGACGCACCTCTGGTGTATCGGTTGTCACGCCAGTGGCATTGCCGAGTAGCTAAGTGCGGAAGAGATAACCGCTGAAAGCATCTAAGCGGGAAACTCGTTCCAAGATGAGTCTTGCCGGGGCCTTGAGCCCCCTGAAGAGTCGTTCGAGACCAGGACGTTGATAGGCCGGGTGTGGAAGCGCAGTAATGCGTTGAGCTAACCGGTACTAATTGCTCGTGAGGCTTGACCCTATAACTTTGACGATTGAGTCGAACGGGTTATGCCAGTAGCGCGATCGAACAGCTGATTTTCAAATACTCTATGAATTGGCCTAGCTGCCCCCAAGAAGCAGCGAGGCGACAAGTCAAGCCTGATGACCATAGCGAGGTGGTCCCACTCCTTCCCATCCCGAACAGGATAGTGAAACGCCTTTGCGCCGATGATAGTGCGGGTTCCCGTGTGAAAGTAGGACATCGTCAGGCTATTTATTCGAAGGCCCGGTTCAATACGAACCGGGCCTTTTTGTTTTTGGCGAACGATTGACCGGAGCCCGATCAGCGCACCGAAAGCACCTCGCCCAGCAGGC
>NZ_AEWG01000019.1 GCF_000190375.1 Rubrivivax benzoatilyticus JA2 = ATCC BAA-35 | reverse complement strand
GCCCACGCCAAGGTCCAGGTGCGCAAGGTCTGACGGCGCCGGCCTCGTGCCGGCAGCGACGGACTTGAAGCGTGCCCGGCCGGCCCCACCTGCACCAGACCATGGAATCCTTTCACGGCACGACCATCCTCAGCGTGCGCCGCGGCCCGCTCGTCGCCCTCGGCGGCGACGGCCAGGTGACGCTCGGCACCATCGTCGTCAAGTCCAGCGCGCGCAAGGTGCGCAAGCTGTACCGCGACCAGGTGCTCGCCGGCTTCGCCGGTGCCACCGCCGACGCCTTCACGCTGTTCGAGCGCTTCGAGGCCAAGCTCGAGAAGCACCAGGGCCATCTGCAGCGTGCGGCCATCGAGCTGACCAAGGACTGGCGCACCGACCGCGTGCTGCGCCGCCTGGAGGCGATGCTGGCCGTGGCCGACGCGACGAGCTCGCTGATCATCACCGGCAACGGCGACGTGCTGGAGCCCGAGCACGGCATCGTCGCGATCGGCTCCGGCGGCGCCTACGCCCAGGCCGCGGCGCGTGCGCTGCTGCAGCACACCGAGCTGGCACCGCAGGACATCGTCAAGCGCTCGCTCGAGATCGCCGGCGACCTGTGCATCTACACCAACCAGTCGCACACCATCGAGGTGCTGGGCGCCTGAGAGCCGGCCCGCACCCCGTCCCACCGCACCACCTCCGCCCGGCCCTCGCGGCCGGCGCCCCCGCGATGACCCACTCGATGACCCCGCAGGAGATCGTCTCCGAGCTCGACCGCCACATCGTCGGCCAGAACGCCGCCAAACGCGCCGTCGCGATCGCGCTGCGCAACCGCTGGCGCCGCCAGCAGGTCGACGAGAAGCTGCGTGGCGAGATCACGCCGAAGAACATCCTGATGATCGGCCCGACCGGCGTGGGCAAGACCGAGATCGCACGCCGCCTGGCCAAGCTGGCCGACGCGCCTTTCGTCAAGGTCGAGGCGACCAAGTTCACCGAGGTCGGCTACGTCGGCAAGGACGTCGACACCATCGTGCGCGACCTCGTCGAGGTGGCGGTCAAGCAGGAGCGCGAACGCGCCATCCGCCGCCAGCGCGCCAAGGCCGAGGACGCCGCCGAGGAGCGGGTGCTCGACGCCCTGGTGCCGCCGCCGCGCGACCTGCGCGAGAGCAGCGACAACACCGCCCGCCAGGTGATGAGGAAGCGCCTGCGCGAAGGCACGCTGGCCGACAAGGAGATCGAGATCGAGGTCGCAGACCCGAAGCCCTCGCTCGAGATCCTCGGGCCCCAGGGCATGGAGGAGATGGCCGAGCAGCTCAAGGGCCTGTTCTCGCAGATGGGCCAGGGCAAGCGCAACGTGCGCAAGCTGAAGATCGCCGAGGCGCTGGAGAAGCTGACCGAGGAGGAAGCCGGCAAGCTGGTCAACGAGGAGGAGATCCGCGCCGCCGCGCTGGCCAACGCCGAGGGCAACGGCATCGTCTTCATCGACGAGATCGACAAGGTGGCGGCACGCGCCGAGCACGGCGGCGCCGACGTCTCGCGCCAGGGCGTGCAGCGCGACCTGCTGCCGCTGGTCGAGGGCACGGCCGTCAGCACCAAGTACGGCATCGTCAAGACCGACCACATCCTGTTCATCGCCAGCGGCGCCTTCCACCTGGCCAAGCCCAGCGACCTGATCCCGGAGTTGCAGGGGCGTTTCCCGATCCGCGTCGAGCTGGGCTCGCTGTCGGTCGACGACTTCGAGGCCATCCTGACCAGCACCCACGCCAGCCTGGTCAAGCAGTACCAGGCGCTGCTGGCCACCGAAGGCGTGACGCTGGAGCTGGCACCCGAGGCCGTGCGCCGCATCGCCCAGATCGCCTACGACGTGAACGAGCGCACCGAGAACATCGGCGCGCGCCGCCTGGCGACGGTGATGGAGCGCCTGCTCGACGACATCAGCTTCGACGCCCCGAACCGCGGCGGCCAGACGGTGACGGTCGATGCCGCCGAGGTCGACCGCCGCCTGGGCGAGCTGTCGCGCGACGAGGATCTGTCGCGCTACATCCTCTGATCGAGACTGGGGTCAGGTCTCGCGACAAGCCTGGGGTCAGGTCTCACAAGACCTGACCCCGACTGCCGCTGAGGCCTCGACAAGCCTGGGGTCAGGTCTCGCAAGACCTGACCCCGACTGCCGCTGGGGCCTTGGGGTCAGGTCTCACGAGACCTGACCCCAACAGCCGCGTGACCCCAACAGCCGCGAGACCTGACCCCGACAGCAGCGGGGTCGCGAGCGAATGCGAGCTTGGGGGCGCAATCAGCGCCGGGACTGCAGCGCCAGCAGGCCTTCGAAGATCAGCGAATCGACGATCTCGAACGGCGGTTGCACCAGCGGCGCGAGCTTGACGGCCGCGCCGCCGGTCATCAGCAGCAGCGCCGACGCGCCGGTGACCTGCACCAGGCGCCGGTGCTGGCGCTCGATGGCGCCGGCCAGCGCCGCCGCGCCGCCGCTCATCAGCGCGTCGCTGGTGTTGCGGGGGAAGTCGACGACCTCGCCGGTCGGCACCTTCAGCCCCGCGGTGCCCATCTCCAGCGCACGCAGCATCAGGCCGAAGCCGGGCAGGATCAGACCGCCGAGGAAACGGCCGTCGGCGTCGAGCGCGTCGACGGTCACCGCGGTGCCGACCATCACCACCAGCGCCGGACGGCGGCCGCCGTCGGCCAGCGCCCGCTGGCGCGCGCCGACCAGCGCCGCCCAGCGGTCGGCGCCCAGCCGGCTCGGGTGCTCGTAGCCGTTGATCACGCCGCAGTCCTGCACCGTCGGCACCACCCAGCGCGGCTCCAGGTCCCAGATCTCGAGCTGCTCCTCGGCGCGGCGGCGCACGACGTCGCCGGCCACCGCGCAACCCAGCATCGTGGTCGGCGCCGGCAGCGCCTTCCAGTCGGTGTCGGCCAGCGTGTCGATGGTTTCGAGGAACGCGGCCCCATGCGCCAGCAGCGTCGCACCGGGCCGCGGGGCGTCGTACAGGCCCCACTTCAGGCGCGTGTTGCCGATGTCGATGGCGAGAAAAGTCATGGTGAACAAGGGGCCGGGCGGCACGAGGGCGCGAGCGTAACAGCGCCGGGAAAGTCGCGCCCCCGATTCTGTCGAGCGGGATAACCCCGACGGCATCGCTGCGCCGCGGCGCCGGCCGCGCGGCATGATTCACCATTGACGTTGACGTAAACGTCAACCGCGTGCCACCGCCTCCACCGACGACCGCCATGACCGAGCTGTCCGCCGACTACCAGGCCCTCGCCGCCTACCGCCCGACGCACAAGGTGCGTTTCGTCACCGCCGCCAGCCTGTTCGACGGCCACGACGCGTCGATCAACATCATGCGGCGCATCCTGCAGAGCATGGGCTGCGAGGTGATCCACCTCGGCCACAACCGCTCGGTCGACGAGGTCGTCACCGCGGCGCTGCAGGAGGACGCGCAGGGCATCGCGATCAGCAGCTACCAGGGCGGCCACGTCGAGTACTTCAAGTACATGGTCGACCAGCTGCGCGCCCGCGGCGGCGAGCAGGTGCAGGTCTTCGGCGGCGGCGGCGGCGTCATCGTGCCGGCCGAGATCCGCGAGCTGCAGGCCTACGGCGTCACGCGCCTGTACAGCCCCGAGGACGGCCAGCGCATGGGCCTGGCCGGCATGATCGGCGAGATGGTGATGCGCTGCGACCGCGACCTGTCGGCGCAGGCGCCCACCGACGTCGCCGCGCTGCAGGGCCACGGCGACGCCGCCTGGCGCGCGCTGGCGCAGGCCATCACGGCGCTGGAGAACGGCCGCGCCGACCCCGGCTTCAAGGCCGCGCTGGCCGCCGCCGGGCGCAAGGCGCCGGTGGTCGGCATCACCGGGACCGGCGGCGCCGGCAAGTCCAGCCTGACCGACGAGCTGATCCGCCGCCTGCGCCTGGACCAGGACGACGCCTTGCGCATCGCCGTGATCTCGATCGACCCCAGCCGGCGGCGCACCGGCGGCGCGCTGCTCGGCGACCGCATCCGCATGAACGCGATCGCGCCGTGGCCCAAGCCGGCCGGCCAGGACGGCGCTCGTGATTCCGGGGCCCGGGTCTTCATGCGCAGCCTCGCCACACGCGACTTCGGCAGCGAGATCAGCCAGGCCCTGCCCGACGTGCTGCTGGCGGTGCAGGCCGCCGGCTTCGACCTCGTCGTCGTCGAGACCTCGGGCATCGGCCAGGGCGACGCGGCCATCGTCCCGCACGTCGACGTGCCGGTCTACGTGATGACGCCCGAGTTCGGCGCCGCCAGCCAGCTCGAGAAGATCGACATGCTGGACTTCGCCGAGTTCGTCGCGATCAACAAGTTCGACCGCAAGGGTGCGGCCGACGCCTGGCGCGACGTCTGCAAGCAGGTGCAGCGCAACCGCGGCGCCTTCGGCGACAAGCCCGAGACGATGCCGGTCTTCGGCACGATGGCCAGCCGCTTCAACGACGACGGCGTCACCGCGCTGGCGCAGGCGATGAAACCGCGCCTGGCGGCGCTGGGCCTGCCGCTGGCCGAAGGCCGGCTGGCGGCGGTGGCCACCCGCGTCTCGACCGGCCAGCACGCCATCGTGCCGGCCGGGCGCACGCGTTACCTCGCCGACATCGCCGACGCGGTGCGCGGCTACAAGCGCCGCGCGCGCGAACAGGCGGCGCTGGCGCGCGAGATCCAGCAGCTGCGTGCCGCCTCGGCGATGCTGCGGCTGGACAAACCCGGGCGCCAGCGCGCCGCGGAGGCCACGGCCGACCTCGCCGAGCAGCGCGAGGCGCGACTGGACCCGCACGCCCGCAAGCTGCTGGCGCAGTGGGACGAGATGCAGCGCGCCTACTCCGGCGCCGAATACGTCGTGAAGATCCGCGACCGCGAGATCCGCAGCGCGCTGACGCACACCACGTTGTCGGGCAACACGATCCGCAAGGTCGCGCTGCCGGCCTGGGAGGACCACGGCGAGCGCCTGAAATGGCTGCTGCTGGAGAACGTGCCGGGCTCGTTCCCGTACACCGCCGGCGTCTTCGCCTTCAAGCGCGAGAACGAGGACCCGACACGCATGTTCGCCGGCGAGGGCGACGCCTTCCGCACCAACCGGCGCTTCAAGCTGCTGTCCGAGGGCATGCCGGCCAAGCGCCTGTCCACCGCCTTCGACTCGGTGACGCTGTACGGCCACGACCCCGAGCGCCGGCCCGACGTCTACGGCAAGGTCGGCAACTCGGGCGTGTCGATCGCCACGCTCGACGACCTGAAGGTGCTGTACTCGGGCTTCGACCTGTGCAGCGCCAGCACCTCGGTCAGCATGACGATCAACGGCCCGGCGCCGACGATCCTGGCGATGTTCATGAACACCGCCGTCGACCAGCAGCTGGAGAAGTTCCGCGCCGACAACGGCCGCGAGCCGACCGACGACGAGGCGGCCAAGATCCGCGCCTGGGTGTTCGAGAACGTGCGCGGCACGGTGCAGGCCGACATCCTGAAAGAGGACCAGGGCCAGAACACCTGCATCTTCTCGACCGAGTTCAGCCTCAAGGTGATGGGCGACATCGCCCAGTGGTTCGTGCACCACGGCGTGCGCAACTTCTATTCGGTGTCGATCTCGGGCTATCACATCGCCGAGGCCGGGGCCAACCCGATCAGCCAGCTCGCGTTCACGCTCGCCAACGGCTTCACCTACGTGGAGGCGTATCTCGCGCGCGGCATGCACATCGACGACTTCGCGCCCAACCTGAGCTTCTTCTTCAGCAACGGCATGGACCCGGAGTACACGGTGATGGGCCGTGTCGCGCGCCGCATCTGGGCGCTGGCGATGAAGGAGCGTTACGGCGCCAACGAACGCAGCCAGAAGCTGAAGTACCACATCCAGACCAGCGGCCGCAGCCTGCACGCGCAGGAGATCGCGTTCAACGACATCCGCACGACGCTGCAGGCGCTGATCGCCGTCTACGACAACTGCAACTCGCTGCACACCAACGCCTACGACGAGGCGATCACCACGCCCACCGAGGAGAGCGTGCGCCGGGCGATGGCGATCCAGCTGATCATCAACCGCGAGTGGGGCCTGGCGAAGAACGAGAACCCGAACCAGGGCGCCTTCGTCATCGACGAGCTGACCGAACTCGTCGAGGAGGCGGTGCTGGCCGAGTTCGAGCGCATCAGCGAACGCGGCGGCGTGCTCGGCGCGATGGAGACCGGCTACCAGCGCGGCCGCATCCAGGAAGAGAGCCTGCACTACGAGACGCTGAAACACGACGGCCGGCACCCGATCATCGGCGTCAACACCTTCCGCAACCCGCACGGCGACCCGGTGCCCGAGTCGATCGAGCTCGCGCGCTCGACCGAGGGCGAGAAACAGAGCCAGCTCGCGCGGCTGGCCGACTTCCACGCCCGCCACGCCGCCGAGGCGCCGGCGATGCTGCGCCGGCTGCAGCAGGCGGTGATCGCCGACGCCAACGTCTTCGAGGTGCTGATGGACGCGGTGCGCGTCTGCTCGCTGGGGCAGATCACGGCCGCGCTGTTCGAAGTCGGCGGCCAGTACCGTCGCTCGATGTAAGCGCGGCGTGCGGCACCCGGGCCGGGTGCCGGCGTGGTGGCGCTCGGGCTTCAGACGCCCGACAGCACGACGTCCAGGGCCGCGACCAGCACGCTGGCCTGCTCGGCGACGTTGTCCACCGGATGGCGGAGCAAGCGGGCAGGCAGCGGCGACGCGTAATGCGCCAGCGCGTTCAGGCGCTGGCCCTTGACCGTGACGACCGGGCACAGCTTGGCCGGCACCTTGCCGGCGAAGTCCAGCCGCGCCAGCGGCAGCGTGAGCCGGGTCGCCAGCCCGTCCAGCAGCTCGCTCTGGATCACCACGACATACGGAATGCCGGCGGCCGAACTCGCGCTGGGGTTGGCGAAGACGTCGTACTGCGCCACGGCTTCACCAGGGCCGCAGATCGTCACCGGGAATGCCGTGGGCCTCCACCCAGGCGTTCTGCGCCGCGATCCAGTCGCCGAACTCGGCTTCGAAGGCCTGTCGGCGCGTGCCGAGCCCGGCATGCGCCTGGTTCGCCTGCAGCGCCTGATAGTGCTCGACCGACACGATGACGGTGTCGATCTGGCCCGCCTTCTCCACGAACACCGGTTCGCGTTTGGCCTGGGCGCAGATGCTGCCGAACCGGTTCTTGGCCTCGGTTGCGGTGACACGCATCGTGGTTTCTCCTCGCAGATTAGCCATTTTAGCCAACAACAGAAGCCTCGGCGCCGGGCATGCCGGCCCCCGCCCGGTCCAGTGGCCGGAGGCCCCCAAAGCGATGGACGGTGCCAATAATCGAGCATGACCACGGCCGCCGTCCGTCCGAAGGCACGCACCCAGGCCCGGCACCTGGGCCGTCGCGCCTGGGCGCTGCTGCACGAAGACTCGCAGCGGGCGGCCCAGTTGGCCACGCAGGCCTTGGCCGGCGCCGGCGACGACCCCGTGGCCCGCGGCTGGGCGCTGCTGACGCGCGGTTTCCACGAGCTCTTCTTCGCCACGCCGGCCGAGGCCCGGCCGGTGCTTGAAGCGGCGCAGGCCGCGTTCGCCGAGGCCGGCGACGCCGCCGGCCGCATCCTCGCCGGCACCGGGCTGGCGCGCGCGGCCTGGCGCGCCGGGCGCTACGACGACGCGCTGGGGCTGGCGCTGTCGCTGCGCGGCGAAGGCCTGCGCGTGCTGCGCGGCGAACAGCGCGGCGTGCTGCTCAACGCCATCGCCGGCTGCTACTCGGCGCAGGGCCGCAGCGACCTCGCCTTCGCCTACATGTACGAGGCGCTGCGCGACGCCGGCAGCACACGCTGCCACGGCCTGGACGCGGTGCTGCACTGCAACCTCGCGCACGAACTGCTGCAGATCGGCGACTGCCACGAGGCGCTGCGCCACGTCGACACCGGCATCCAGCGCTGCGCGCGGCTGCACAACCCGCGCCTGGCCAGCGTCTTGTGGATCAACCGTGTCATCGGCCTGACCGAGCTCGACCGCACGCACGAGGCCGTCGCCGACATCCACCGCATCTGCGCCCTGCCCGCCGACGCCTCGGGCCGCGGCCGGCTGGCGACGCATTATGAGACGCTGGCGATCGCCGCGCTGCGTGCCGGCGAGACGGCGCTCGGGGCAGAACTCGTCGCCCTTGCCAAGAGCGCCTACCGTGCCGGCATCCCCGACGAGCAGGTCGAACTCGCCGTCGCCAGCGCGCTGCTGGCACGCGCCCAGGGCCGGCCGCAGGTGGCGCTGGCGGCCCTGGACGGCGTGCGCGGGCTGGCCGGCGAGCCACCGGCGCAAGGGCTCAGCCTGCGCGTGCGCGGCCTGTACCTGCTGACCCGCGCCGACCTGCTGGAAGCCCAGGGCGACGCCGCCGGTGCGCTGGCGACGATGCGCGAGTGGCAGCACGTGCACCTGCAGCGCGCGGCGCTGGCCTCGCGCGCCCGCTACCAGGCCGCGGCGCTGCAGACCGAGCTGCTGCGGCTGCAGCAGCAGGTCGACGAACACGACGCCCGCCGGCGCGAGATCGAGGCCGTCAACGAACAGCTCTCGCGCCGCGTCGCCGAGGTCCAGGCGCTGCAGGAGCAGCTGCGCCAGCAGGCGACACGCGACGAGCTCACCGGCCTGTTCAACCGCCGCCACCTCAACGAGACGCTGCCGCAGATGCTGGCGCTGGCGCACCGCGAGGGCCAGCCGCTGGCCGTGGCGATCATCGACCTGGACCATTTCAAGACCGTCAACGACCGCCACGGCCACCCCTGCGGCGACCGATTGCTCGCCGCCTTCGGCCGGCTGCTGGCCACCGGCTGCCGGCGCAGCGACGTCGCCTGCCGCTACGGCGGCGAGGAGTTCTGCCTGCTGATGCCGCGCACCGACGCCGCCGCGGCGCGGCGCAAGGTCCAGGCCTTGCTGCGGCGCTGGCGCAGCACGTGTTTCGAACTCGGCGGCGCACAACTGCAATCGCTGTCGTTCTCGGCCGGTGTCGCCGACTCGCTGCGCTGCCCGGGCCACGAGACAGCGCTGCTGAAGGCCGCCGACGACGAGCTGCTGGCCGCCAAGCGCCAGGGCCGCAACCGCGTGCTGGCCGCCGGCGGCGCGGCCGAGGTCCAGGCCGCCGCCTGACGCCGGTCACGGGCCCAGGCGATACTCGCCTGGCGGCGGCATCCCGACCGCCGGCTTGCAGGGATCCATGCCGAACGCCCCGTTCATCGCCCCCGCCCGCTTCGACGACCCGGCCGCGGCCCTCGCCCGGGTGCGCGAGATCTACGACGCCGGCACCGCCTATCTGCGCGAGCAGCTGCGCGCCTACGTCGGCGGCGCCACGCTCGACGGCCACGTGCGCGCCTGCTACCCCTTCGTGCGCGTGCGCACCAGCACCGTCGCGCGTGCCGACTCGCGCCTGTCCTACGGTTTCGTCGCCGGCCCGGGCGTCTACGAGACCACGTTGACGCGGCCCGACCTGTTCGAGCGCTACTACCTCGAGCAGCTGACGCTGCTGATGGCGAACCACGGCGTCGACCTGGAGGTCGGCACCAGCACCCAGCCGATCCCGCTGCACTTCGCCGTCGGCGAGGGCGACCACCTCGAAGGCACGCTGGAGCCGGCGCGGCGGCTGCTGCTGCGCGACCTGTTCGACCTGCCCGACCTCGGCGCGATGGACGACGGCATCGCCAACGGCACCCACGAGCCGGCACGCGGCGAGCCGCAGCCGCTGGCGCTGTTCACCGCGCCGCGCGTGGACTACTCGCTGCAGCGCCTGCGCCACTACACCGGCACGGCGCCGGGGCACTTCCAGAACTTCGTGCTGTTCACGAACTACCAGTTCTACATCGACGAGTTCATCAAGCTCGGCCGCGAGGCGATGGCCGATCCGGCCTCGCCCTATGTCGCCTTCGTCGAACCGGGCAACGTGCTGACGCGCCGCGCCGGCCTGCCGGCCGAGCCGGGTGACGACGCTGGCGTCGCGCCGCCGCGGCTGCCGCAGATGCCCGCCTACCACCTCGTCGGCGCCGGCAACGCCGGCATCACGATGGTCAACATCGGCGTCGGGCCGTCGAACGCGAAGACCATCACCGACCACGTCGCGGTGCTGCGCCCGCACGCCTGGCTGATGCTCGGCCACTGCGCCGGGCTGCGCAACACGCAGCAGCTCGGCGACTACGTGCTCGCCCACGGCTACGTGCGCGAGGACCACGTGCTCGACGAGGAACTGCCGCTGTGGGTGCCGATCCCGCCGCTGGCCGAGGTGCAGCTGGCGCTGGAGCAGGCGGTGGCCGAGGTCACCCGGCTCTCGGGCTACGAGCTCAAGCGCGTGATGCGCACCGGCACCGTGGCCAGCACCGACAACCGCAACTGGGAGCTGCTGCCCGGGCGCAACGCGGCGACGACACCCGAGCGCCGCTTCAGCCAGAGCCGCGCCGTGGCGCTGGACATGGAGAGCGCGACGATCGCCGCCAACGGCTTCCGCTTCCGCGTGCCCTACGGCACCTTGCTGTGCGTCAGCGACAAGCCGCTGCACGGCGAGATCAAGCTGCCCGGCATGGCCAACACCTTCTACCGCGAGCGTGTCGACCAGCACCTGCGCATCGGCATGCGCGCGGTGGAGCTGCTGCGCGAGGAAAAACCGGGCCGGCTGCACAGCAGAAAGCTGCGCAGTTTCGCCGAGGTCGCGTTCCAGTAAGCGTTTCTTTACACGGGAGCCGCAGACTGTCGGCAACCGTGTCTTACAACCTCCCCGTGACGAGCCGACACCGATACCGGCTGGCGCCGCTGGCGCTGGCCGCCCTGCTGGGCGCCTGCGCCAGCACCCTGCCCCCCACGCCCGCCGACCGGGCGCAGATCGCGCCGACGCTGCCGGCCGGCTGGAGCCGTGCACCGGCCGGCGCCGTCCACGACGGCGACTGGTGGGCCGGTTTCGGCGACCCGCTGCTGCTGGCGCTGGTCGACGAGGCGCTGGCCACCAACCTGGACCTGGCCTCGGCGCGCGCCAACGTCGAGCGCGCCCGGGCGCAGCGCGACCTGGCCGACGCCGGCCGCCTGCCGCAGCTGGGCAGCTCGGCCAGCGGCGGGCGCGTGCGCTCCGGCGAGAACTACTCCCGCCAGCTCTCGGCGGGCCTGGACGCGAGCTGGGAGCCTGACTTCTTCGGCGCCAACGCCAGCACGGCCACCGCCGCCGCGGCCGATTTCGCCGCCGCCGGCGCGACGCTGCAGGCCACGCGCCTGGCCGTTGCCGCCGAAACCGCCATCGCCTACCTGCAGTGGCGCGGCACACGCGAGCAGTACGCCATCGCGCGCGAGTCCGCCGCCAGCCAGGCGCAGACGCTGCAGCTGGTGCAGTGGCGCGTGCAGGCCGGGCTGGCGAGCGCCGTCGACGCCGAACAGGCGCGCGCCAGCCTCGAGCAGACGCGTGCCCAGCTGCCGGCGCTGCAGACCACGCTGCAACAGACCGAGAACGCGCTCGCGATCCTGCTCGGCCGCGCCCCGGCGACGCTGGGCGAACGCCTGGCCACCGCGCCCGAGGCGGCACCGTCGCTGCAGGCGCTGCCGGCCGGCGTGCCGGCCGATCTGCTGCGCCGCCGCCCCGACCTGCTGGCCGCCGAATGGACGGTCGCCTCGGCGCTGGCGACGCTGGACGCGCGGCGAGCCGACCGCCTGCCCGACCTCAGCCTCAGCGGCAGCCTGGCGCTGCGCGCCGCGACCTGGTCGGGCCTGGGCGGTGCCGGTGCGGTCGCCGCCAGCGTGCTGGCCGGCATCAGCTGGCCGGTCTTCGACGGCGGCGCCGCGCGCGCCCGCGTCGAGGCCCAGCAGGCAACGCTGGACGCGGCCCGCGCGAGCTACCGCGCGGCGGTGCTCGCGGCGCTCGGCGACGTCGAGGACAACCTCGTTGCGCTGGACCGCGGCGGCGAACGGGTCGCCGCGCTGGAGCGTGCCGCCGAAGCCGCCGCCAACGCCGCCGAACTGGCACGCGCGCGCTACCGCAGCGGGCTGATCGACTTCGGCACGCTGCTCGACGCCGAGCGCAGCCTGCTGTCGGCACGCAGCTCGCTGGCCGGCGCCCGCACCGATCTCGCACTCGCCGGAGTGCGTCTGTACAAGGGCCTGGGCGGCGGCTGGACCGCCGAGGCGACGAGACCATGACCGAACCGAAGACCGATCCGAACGACGTCCAGGCCCTGCTGGGCGCCGAGGCCCACCGCCCCTGGTGGCGCCGCCGCACCGTCTGGCTGCTCGCCGGCGCCGCGGTGCTGGTGGCCGCCGGCATCGTCGTGGCGCAGAAGCGCGCCGCGAGCAACGCCGCGCCGCGTTTCGTCACCACGCCGCTGGCACGCGGCACGCTGGCCATCACCGTCACCGCCACCGGCACGCTGCAGCCGACACGCTCGGTGGCCGTCGGCAGCGAGCTGTCGGGCACCGTGGCGCGCGTGCTCGTCGACGTCAACGACCGCGTCAAGAAAGGCCAGGTGCTGGTCGAGCTGGACACCGCCAAGCTGCGCGACTCGGTCAACGGCTCGCGCGCCAACCTGCAGGCCGCGATGGCCCAGCGCCGCCAGGCCGAAGCGACGCTGGCCGAGGCGCGTGCCAACCTCGCGCGCTACGAGGAGGTGTCGCGCCTGTCCGGCGGCAAGGTGCCGTCGGCGGCCGAGCTCGACAGCGCACGCGCCACGGCGCTGCGCGCCGAAGCCGACCTGGCCGCCGCGCAGGCCAGCGTGGCCCAGGTGCAGACGGCGCTGTCGACCAACGAGACCAACCTCGCCAAGGCCTCGATCCGCTCGCCGATCGACGGCACGGTGCTGGCGCGCAGCGTCGAGCCGGGCAACGCGGTCGCCGCGTCGCTGCAGGCGGTGACGCTGTTCACGCTGGCAGAGGACCTGACGAAGATGAAGCTCTCGGTCGACGTCGACGAGGCCGACGTCGGCCAGGTGCGCCAGGGCCAGAAGGCGCGCTTCACCGTCGCCGCGCAACCCGGGCGCCAGTACCCGGCGCGCATCACGCGCGTGGCCTTCGGCTCGACCAAGACCGACAACGTCGTCACCTACACCACCGACCTCGAGGTCGACAACGCCGACCTGTCGCTGCGCCCGGGCATGACGGCGACGGCGACGATCGCCGCGACCGAACGCGAGAACGTGCTGCTGGTGCCCAACAGCGCGCTGCGCTTCAAGCCCAACCTGGCCGCCGCGCCGGGCGCCGGCGGCGGCAACGACGGCATCATGTCCAAGCTGATGCCGCGCCCGCCGGGCATGAGCGGGCCGCGGCGTTCGCTGGGCGGCCCCGGCCGCAGCTCCGACAGCGGCAAGGGCACGATCTGGGTGCTCAAGGACGGCCAGCCGGTGGCGCTGGAAGTCCGCAAGGGCCTGTCCGACGGCCGCATGACCGAGGTCTCGGGCGACGGCGTCGCCGAGGGGCTGGCGGTCATCACCGATCAGGCGAGCGCGGCGCAATGACGGCATTGCTCGAACTCGCGGGCATCACCAAGACCTACGGCGAAGGCAGCGCCGCGTTCCGCGCGCTGCGCGGCGTCGACCTGTCGATCCCGGCCGGCGAGTTCACGGCGGTGATGGGCCCCAGCGGCTCGGGCAAGTCGACGGTGATGAACCTGATCGGCTGCCTGGACACGCCCACCGGCGGCAGCTACCGCTTCCGCGGCGTCGAGGTCACGGGCCTCAGCCGCGACCAGCGTGCGCTGCTGCGCCGTCGCCACATCGGCTTCGTCTTCCAGGGCTTCCATCTGCTGGCGCGCACCAGCGCGCAGGAGAACGTCGAGCTGCCGCTGCTGTACCGCGGCGAAGGCGCCAAGCAGCGCCACGCCGCGGCGCGGCGTGCGCTCGCACAGGTCGGCCTCGCGGGCTGGGAGCACCACACGCCGGCCGAGCTCTCGGGCGGCCAGCAGCAGCGGGTGGCGATCGCACGCGCCATCGTCACCGAGCCGACGCTGCTGCTCGCCGACGAGCCGACCGGCAACCTCGACAGCGAACGCGGCCGCGAGGTGATGTCGCTGCTGGTCGCGCTGAACCGCGATCACGGCATCACCGTCGTGATGGTCACGCACGAGCCCGACATGGCCGCTTACGCGCAGCGCATCGTGCGTTTCCGCGACGGCCTGATCGCCGGCGACGAACGGGTCGCGGAGGCCGAACGATGCTGCTGAACACGCTGCTGCTGGCGCTGCGCGCGATCCGGCGCAACCTGATGCGCTCGGTGCTGACGACGCTGGGCATCGTCATCGGCGTGGCCGCCGTCGTCACCATGGTCACGGTGGGCAACGGCGCGACCAAGGCCGTGCAGACGCAGATCCAGAGCCTGGGCAGCAACCTGCTGATGGTGCGCCCGGGCCAGCGCCTGGGGCCGGGCGGCTTCTCCGGCGGGCCTTCGTTCAAGCTCGCCGACGCGACCGCGATCGCCACCCAGATCGGCGGCGTCGCCGCAGTCGCGCCCGAGGTGCGCTCCAGCGTCACCGTCGTTGCCGACAACCGCAACTGGGCCACCACCGTCACCGGCAGCAACAACGACTACTTCCCGGCCGGCAACTGGAAGATCGCCGCCGGCCGCATGTTCGAGCAGGCGGAGCTGGACGCCGGCGCAGCGGTCTGCATCATCGGCCAGACGGTGCGGCGCGAGCTGTTCGGCGCCAACGCCGACCCGCTGGGGC
The DNA here is from genome assembly GCF_000190375.1 of Rubrivivax benzoatilyticus JA2 = ATCC BAA-35. Lineage (GTDB taxonomy): Bacteria > Pseudomonadota > Gammaproteobacteria > Burkholderiales > Burkholderiaceae_C > Rubrivivax > Rubrivivax benzoatilyticus. The sequence continues at coordinate 12,733 of NZ_AEWG01000019.1, read as the reverse complement.
GCAGCATCCGCGTCAAGCAGTTCAGCTGCAGCGTCATCGGCCTGCTGGCGTCCAAGGGCCAGGGCGCGATGGGCATGGATCAGGACGACATCATCACCGTGCCGGCCTACACCGCGCAGCGCCGGCTGACCGGCAGCACACGCGTGCAGACCCTGCTGGTGTCGCGCCGCGACGGCAGCGACGCCGAACGCGTGAAGGCCGGCATCACCGAGCTGCTGCGCGAGCGCCGCAAGCTGGGCCCCAACGACGACGACAACTTCAACGTGCTCGACACCCAGCAGGTGGCCGACACGCTGTCGGGCACGACCAAGCTGCTGACCTCGCTGCTCGGCGCGGTGGCCGCGGTCAGCCTGCTCGTCGGCGGCATCGGCATCATGAACATCATGCTGGTCAGCGTCACCGAGCGCACACGCGAGATCGGCCTGCGGCTGGCGATCGGCGCGATGGAACGCGAGGTGCTGGCGCAGTTCCTGATCGAAGCCGTGGTGCTGGCGGCGCTGGGCGGGCTGGTCGGTCTGGTGCTGGCGACCGGGGCGTCGATCGGCATCTCGGCGCTGCTGTCCGTGCCTTACGAGTTCCAGCTCGGCATCAACCTGCTGGCCTTCGGCTTCTCGGCGGCGATCGGCGTCGTCTTCGGCTTCGTGCCGGCGCGGCGTGCCGCGCGCCTGGACCCTATCGAGGCCCTGCGCCACGAGTGAGCAGCGGGCGCAGCGCGATCAGCCCCAGCGCGGGGCCGATCGCCAGCGCCGGCAGCACCGCCTCCAGCGGCCAGCGCGCCGCCGCGGCGACGAGGAGCTGGATGCTGGCGATCGAGATCGCGAAGCCGATGCTGTTGGCCAGCGTCAGCACGCTGCCGACCAGCGCCGGCGGCGCGTTCGTCGCCGTCAGCGCCGAGAACTGCGGCGAGTCGCCGGCCACCGTGATGCCCCAGAGCACGAGCCAGGCGCCGAACAGCGGCGCCGGCGCGTGCAGCAGCCAGGGTGCAAGCAGGCAGCACAGGCCGCTGGTCGCGAGCTGCGTGCCAGCGACACGCGCGCTGCCCCAGCGCGTGGCCAGCCAGCCGCCGCCGGCGCAGCCGATCGCGCCGGCACCGAGCACGACGAAAGCCGCCCAGGACAGCGAAGCGCCGGCCAGCCGCGTCGCCAGCACCGCCGGCACCAGCACCCACATCGTGTAGAGCTCCCACATGTGGCCGAAGTAGCCGAGGATCGACGCACGCACGCGCCGGTCGGTCGCCGCGGCCCACAGCGCACGCAGCGGCAGGCCAGAACCAGAGGCGCGTGGATGCGGCGGTTCGGGCACCAGCAGGAAGACCAGCAGGCCGGCGGCCGCCGACGCCAGCGCGACCCCGTCGAAGACCACGCTCCAAGGCCAGCCGGCGGACAGCGCGCGCAGCGCATGCGGGCTGGCGCTGCCCAGGATCAGCGCGCCGATCAGGAGCCCCAGCGCCGGTCCCAGCCCGCGCGGGAACCACAGCGCCGCGAGCTTCATGCCCACCGGATAGATGCCCGCCAGGCAGAAGCCGCCCAGCGTGCGCCAGACGAGCAGCGTGTCGAAGTCGGCCGCATGCCGCCGCGCCATCGCCGCGCAGCCGGCGCCGGCCAGCGCGCAGACGAGGAACACGAGCCGCGCCGGGAAACGGTCGGCGACCGCCAGCAGCGCGAACAGCAGCGCCCCGGCGATGAAGCCCAGTTGCACCGCTGACGTGAGCGTGCCGACGGCCGTCGACGGCCAGCCGTAGGCCGATTGCAGCTCGGGCATCACGGCGTTGGCGGCGAACCAGGTCGAGGTGCCGGCCAGCTGCGCCAGCACGATGACCGGCAGCACGCGGCGCGGCGCGTGCACGGCGGCGCGGGCGGGCTCGTACGTCATCGTCGCAGGGAGGCTAGTGCCTGCCGCGCGGCGGCCACAGCGCGGGCGAACCCGGGGTTGACGGCTTGCGCCGGCTCAAGCGGCCGGCAGGTGACCGGCTTGTGTCGCCTGGGGCGATCCCTTAACCTGAACTCGGCCTATCCGTTGACAAAACTCAGGCCGCCAAGCGGCCGAACGCGAAGGAGAAGAGCATGCCCAGCACCCTGTCTGGCGCAAGCGTAGGCATCGAGTCGATCCGCACGCTGGCTTTCGTCGGCCCCTCGGCCGCAGGCAAGACCACCCTGGCCGAGGCCCTGCTGCAACGCAGCGGCGCGATCGGCGCCGCCGGCAGCATCGAACGCGGCAGCACCGTCAGCGACCACGACCCGCTCGAGAAGCGCATGCAGCACTCGCTGAACGCCAGCGTGATGCACCTGACGCACGCCGACACGCGCATCCACTTCATCGACACCCCCGGCGGCCCGGACTTCCTCGGCCAGAGCCTGCCGGCGCTGGAGGCGGTGGAGACCGCCGCGATCGTCATCAACGCCAGCACCGGCATCGAGCCGATGGCGCAGCGCATGATGGACTACGCCGCGTCGCGCCATCTCGACCGGATCGTCGTCGTCAACAAGATCGACGCCGCCGGCGTCGACCTGCCGGGCCTGCTGGCGCAGATCCAGGCCGCCTTCGGCAAGGAGTGCCTGCCGCTGAACCTGCCCGACGCCGGCGGCACGAAGGTCGTCGACTGCTTCTACAACCGCGAGGGCCACAGCGATTTCGGCTCGGTCGACGCAGCGCACCGCGCGCTGGTCGAGCAGGTCGTCGAGGTCGACGGCGACTTCGTCGACCGCTACCTCAACGACGGCGACGTCGACGCCTCCGAACTGCACAAGCCGCTGGAGCAGGCGCTGCGCGAAGGCCATCTGATCCCGGTGTGCTTCGTCTCGGCGCGCACCGGCGCCGGTGTCGCCGAGTTGCTGGACGTCATCGTCAAGCTGCTGCCCAACCCGACCGAGAGCAACCCGCCGGAGTTCCTGAACGGCGAAGGTGCGGCCGCGGTGCCGATGCAGGCCGAGCCCGACCCGGCCAAACACGTGCTGGCGCACGTCTTCAAGGTCACGGTCGACCCGTACGTCGGCAAGATGGGCATCTTCCGCGTCCACCAGGGCACGGTGCAGCAGAACCAGATGCTCTACGTCGGCGACGGCCGCAAGCCGTTCAAGGTGACGCACCTGTACCTGCTGCAGGGCAAGGAGCACGTCGAGGTGGCGCGCGCGCTGCCCGGCGACATCGTCGCCGTGCCCAAGGTCGACGAGCTGCACTTCGACGCCGTGCTGCACGACGCCGCCGAGGACGACCACATCCACCTCAAGCCGCTGGACTTCCCGGTGCCGGTGCACGGCCTGGCGATCGGCCCCAAGCGCCACGGCGACGAGCAGCGCATGTGGGAGATCCTGGGCAAGCTGATCGACGAGGACCCGTGCCTGAAGGTCGAGCACATCGCCACGACCAACGAGACCGTGATCTACGGCCTGGGCGAGCTGCACCTGCGCACGCTGCTGGAGCGCCTGCGCGAGGTCTACAAGTTCGAGGTCACGACGCGGCCGCCGCGCATCGCCTACCGCGAGACGATCACCGCCAACGCCGAGGGCCACCACCGCCACAAGAAGCAGACCGGCGGCGCCGGCCAGTTCGGCGAGGTGTTCCTGAAGGTCGAGCCGCTGCCGCGCGGCGCCGGCTTCGAGTTCCTCGACCAGGTCAAGGGCGGCGTGATCCCGAACCAGTTCATCCCCGCCGTCGAGAAGGGCGTGCGCGAGGTGCTGGCCGGCGGCGCGATCGCCGGCTACCCGGTGGTCGACGTGCGTGTCATCGTCTACGACGGCAAGAGCCACAGCGTCGACAGCAAGGAGATCGCCTTCGCCACGGCCGGCCGCAAGGCCTTCATGGCGGCGATCCGCGAGGCCCGGCCGATCGTGCTGGAGCCGATCGTGACGATCGAGATCGTCGCGCCCGACTCGGCGATGGGCGACATCACCGGCGACCTGTCGGCCAAACGCGGCCTGGTCACCGGCACCGCCAACGCCGCGAGCGGCACGGTGGTGATCCGCGGCCAGGTGCCGATGTCCGAGCTCTCGGGCTACCAGTCGCGCCTGAACGCGATGACCGCCGGCCAGGGCCGCTACACGATCGAGCTGTCGCACTACGACCCGGTGCCGCCGACGGTGCAGCAGCAGTTGCAGAGCCAGCACCAGGTCAAGGAAGACGACTAAGCCTCCACGGGCGGGCCGCCGGGAGGCGCCCCGTCCGCTTCACCCCGCCGGCTGCGGGGTTTGCACGGCAGTTCCTAGAATCCGCCCCGTCGAAAGGGGAGTAGCCGGCGCCCACCGGGCGCCGCGGATCCCCGTCAATACGGAGCACCGGCTCACCGCCGCCCTGCTCCCGGGCCCGCACGGGATCTCCCGCGCAAGACCTTTCGGCACGAATCGTCCGTTCGTTGCCATTCCTGGAGGTCTCGTGGAGAGCATTGCGCCGCTGTGGTTGTGGGTCGTCTTCTTCGTCTCGGTCGTCGTCGCGCTGGTCGTCGACTTCGTTGTCATGCGCCATCAGGGCGCGCATGCGGTCGGTGTGCGTGAGGCGCTGCGCTGGTCGGTCGTCTGGGTGGCACTGAGCCTGGCCTTCAACGCGTTGTTCTGGTGGGCGCTGCAGGGCACCCACGGCACCGAGGTCGCGAACACGCGCGCGCTGGAGTTCCTGACCGGCTACCTGATCGAGAAGAGCCTGGCGGTCGACAACATCTTCGTCTTCCTGATGATCTTCTCGTACTTCGCGATCCCGCCGGAGTTCCAGAAGCGCGTGCTGATGATCGGCATCGTCGGCGCCATCGTGCTGCGCACGGTGATGATCCTGCTCGGCGCCTGGCTGATCGCCGAGTTCCACTGGCTGCTGTACGTCTTCGGCGCGTTCCTGATCGTCACCGGCATCAAGATGTGGCGCCACGCCGGCGAGGCCCCGGACATGGAAGCCAACCCGGCGCTGAAGCTGCTGCGCCGCGTGATGCCGGTGAGCCCGAAGCTCGACGGCGAGAACTTCTTCACCGTCGAGAACGGCAAGCGCATCGCGACGCCGCTGCTGCTGGTCGTCGCGCTGGTCGGCATCACCGACGTGATCTTCGCGGTCGACTCGATCCCGGCGATCTTCGCGATCACGACCGACCCGTTCATCGTGCTCACGTCGAACATCTTCGCGATCCTGGGCCTGCGCGCGATGTACTTCCTGCTCGCCGCGGCGGCCGAGAAGTTCCACCTGCTCGGTTACGGCCTGGCGGTGATCCTGACCTTCATCGGCACGAAGATGGTGCTGATCGACGTCTTCAAGATCCCGGTGCTGGTGTCTCTGGGCGTCGTCGCGGCGATCCTCGCGGTGACGATGATCTGGAGCCTGAAGACGGCTCCCAGGATCAACCGCGACCGTCCCGCGGCGTGATGCCGCGCTGAACTCGGCCCCGCACCGCGCGGGGCCGGTCGGTCCCAAGCGGACCGCTGCCGGATACGAATCATTCGCATTCATGTTAGAGTCATCGCATGAACACGATGACCCTGGCACCGCAGCTGCCGCCGAGCCGCAGGCGGCCGGCGTTCAGCCTTGTCGTCATCGCAGCCCACCTCGGGCTGTTCTGGCTGGCCCTGGAGTTCGGCGTGCTCGAGCGCGCCGTGGCCAGCGCCGCACCGCTGGTGGTGCAGATCGTGGCCCCGGTGGCGCCTCGTGAACCACAACCCGAGCCGCTGATACCGCGGCCGGCGAACACGCCGCCCCCGCTGGCGACCGTGCCGGTGCCCGAGGTGGCGATCCAGCGCGAAGCGCCGGCCGAGACGATCCGGGTCGCCGCCGCACCCGCCGAGCCGGTGGCACCGCCGCCCGCAGCGGCGCCGGCGCCGGCCCCGGTCACGCCGAGCATCCGCCAGGTGCCGGCCAGCGCGCTGCGGTACCTGGCCGAGCCACCCGTGGCGGTGCCGCTGGCCTCGAGGCGTCTGCGTGAATCGGGCACCGTCGTGCTGAGGGTCGTCGTCGATGTGCACGGCCATCCACGCAGCGTGACGCTGCGGCGCTCTTCCGGGTTCCCGCGCCTGGACGAGCAGGCCCTGGGCGCGATGCGCCAGGCACGTTTCGTCCCGTGCACCGACAACGGCCGGCCCGTCGAGTGCGAATCCGACGCGCCCATCGTCTACGAGCTGCAAGGCTGAACGGCACGGGCGCCTGCTGAACCGGGCTTTATCATCCCGGGTGATGCAAACGGCCGCTCCCGATCTCGCGCAGGTGCGCCTGGACAACGCGCTCCGACTGTTCGAGGAGTTCGTGCGCCAGACCGCGCGCCACGCCGACGCCGCCACGCTGCGTGGGCTCGAACGCCGTTTCGCCGAGCGCGTGCAGATCCAGCCGAGCTACTGGAGCCAGATCAAGAGCCGCTCGCGGCAGATCGGCGAACGCCTGGCGCGCCAGTTCGAGCAGCTGTGCCAGAAGCCGCGCGGCTGGATGGACGTGCCGCACGAGAGCGGCGCCGAACGCGGCGCCGACGCCGCGATGCCCGCCGCCGGCGTGCTGCCGCCGCCGGCCGACAATCTGCCGCGCGACGACGACGAGCGCTTCATCGTCGGCCTGGTGCTGACCTATTACCGACGGCATCCGCAGCGTGCACGCACGCGGCTGCTCGACCTGCTCGGCGAGGTGCTGACGCCGCCGGCCCCCCCGCACCCGAGGCGCCCGAACGCCCGCTGGCCCCCGGCGTCGTGCGGCCGCCGGCGCGCAGCACGCAACCCACCCCGGCGGACGATCCCGGCGAACTCTGGCGCCGCGCGCAGGCCGGTGTCGCGCCGCTGAAGCCCCGCAAGTAGCCCCGGCCGACAGGCCAGGAAGCGCCCGGCGCACACCAGCGCGGACCGCGCTGCTCGCGCCCGCCGCCGCCATGCGCACGGCGGCGGCATGGCGCCGGCGTTCCGGTCGACGCTCGTCGCCCCGAAGTCCCGATCGTCGGAGAACCCGCCCTGGGGCAAACGCTCCCCCCACGTTGAAGCACGACCGGCGCTTGCCCGTTTGATAACGTTGTCTTTATCATTGGCGCAAGTCCACTGCATCACGTTCCCCGTGCTGCGGTGCCCCGCGAGTCCTGGGCGTCGAAGCCCGCCCTTCGCGCTCGCCAAACCCAGCCTTTTGCCGAGCCCGTCCAGGGCCCTGCCCGCCACCTCGGCCGCTCGATGCCGAGGCCTGCGTCCCGTTGACGAGGAGATCCGAGATGAAGTCCCTGCCGACCTTGAAGCCGCGCCATCCGTTCGCCCTGGCCGCCTGCCGGCGCCGCGCCGGCGCACACCGCGCCGAAGCCGGCGCCCGGCGCCAGCGCGAGCGCCACGCACTGCGCCGCGAACTGCAGGCCGCGGCCTGCAGCCACAGCCCCTGAACAGAACGGGTCGCACGCCTCTGGCACGGCGGCCCGATGGAGACGACGATGAGAACCACCGCCCCGCTGCTGCTGCCCGCCGGCCCCGGGCCCATCCGACGCGCCAGCGCACGCACTCTCGAGGCCGCCAGCCGCGGGCTCGCCCTGCTGGCACGCTGGCTGCAGACCGAGGCCGCCCGCCCGGACGGCGACGCCGTGCTCGAGTTCCATGCCGAGGCCGACGCACTCGAAGGTGCGCTCTACCTCGACGGCGAGCTCGTCGCCCGAATCCCGGGCGTCACGCGCCTGTGATCGTGCCGGCGGGGCTCAAGTGTCGGCACGACGCGACCGATAAGAACGCGTAGAGTGTCCTCATGACCACCCCGCCCGCTGCCCGCCCCCTGACGTACGCGACACCCGCGCACGACGTGGCGGGCTGGGCGCGGCGGTTCGACCCGATGGCCATGCCGATCCTCGCCGACACGGCCGCCACGCTGCAGAGCCTGCGCGAGAACGAGGACGAGGTCGACGCGCACCTGCTGACCGAGACGGTCGCGGCCGACCCGCTGCTGACGCTGAAGCTGCTGTCGCACGTGGCCAGCCTGCAGCGGCGAAGCCATTTCGACACCCGCGGCGACATCGAGACGGTGACCGCCGCGCTGGTGATGGTCGGCATCGCACCCTTCTTCCGCCTGTTCGCCGACTCCTCCGTCGTCGAGGACTGGCTGGGCGATCAGCCCGAGGCGCTCGAAGGCTTCAGGAAGGTGCTCATCCGGGCTCACCGCGCCGCCAACTTCGCCACCGCCTTCGCCGTGCACCGCATGGACCACGACGTCGCCGTGATCCGCGAGGCGGCGCTGCTGCACGACTTCACCGAACTGCTGCTGTGGCTGCACGCCCCGACGCTGGCGCTGGAGATCGCCCGCCTGCAGGCCGAGGACCCGGCCCTGCGCAGCGTGGTGGCCCAGGAGCGCGTGCTCAACATTCACCTGCCCGACCTGCAGCAGGCCTTGATGACGCAATGGCGGCTGCCGCCGCTGCTGGTGAAGATCACCAATGCGCGCCAGTCCGAGTCGGTGCAGGTGCGCAACGTGCTGCTGGCGATCCGCCTGGCGCGTCACACCTCGTCCGGCTGGGACAATCCGGCGATCCCGGACGATATCGTCGAGATCGCCTCGCTGCTGAACATGCGCATCGAGCCCACCTGGGCCCTGCTGCGCGACATCGACGAATAGCCGCTACAGCGGCAGCGCGGTCGTCGTCTTCAGACGCTGCAGCACGAAGCTGGTCTTGCAGTCCCGCACCGACGGGTGCTTGAGCAGCGTGTCCATCACGAAGCGCGAGTAGTGCGCCATGTCCTGAACGACGACTCGCAGCAGGTAGTCGATGTCGCCGCTGAGCGCCACACACTCCACGACTTCGGGCCAGACCTCGACCGCGGCCGCGAACTGGTCCAGCGGGCTGCGTGCCAGCGGGTCGCTGTGTTTCTCCAGCCGCACCGTCAGATAGGCGGTGAGTGCCAGCCCGACACGCTCCGGCGCCAGCAGCGCGACGTAGCCCGAGATCACGCCGCCGTCCTCGAGCCGCTTCACACGGCGCAGCGCCGCACTGGGTGACAGCGAGACACGCGCGGCGAGTTCGTCGTAGGTGATCCTGCCCTGCGACTGCAGCACCTGCAGGATGCGTCGGTCCACGGCGTCGAGCGGGTCGGAAGGATCCATCGGGGCATTCTTGCAGTTTTCGTGCGCCTTGACAGCCATCAAGACCCGAGAACGGCGACATCCTGCGTCGGCGGCCGTCTAGAGTGACGGTGCGGCATCCCGCCGCAGCCCTGGGGTCATCGCATGAGGCTAGTCGACGCCGCCCGAAACCCGGCCGGATGCGCTCCGGCGACCTACGGCGAGGGTGAGCGTCCGCCGCGGGGCGACTACACCCGCGCCGGCGCCGACTACTGCTGCGAGCAGGACTGGGCGTCCTACAGCGAAGCCGAGCATGCGCTTTATCAGCGTCTTCACGCCCGCCAGTGCGCGCTGCTCGACGGCCACGCCTGCGACGCCTTCGTGCGGGCGCTTGCTCACCTCGGCCCGGCGGAGCGCATTCCGCGGTTCGAGCGGGTTTCCGACCGGCTGGAAGCGGCCACCGGCTGGCGGCTCGTCGCCGTTCCCGGCCTGATTCCGGAGGAGGCGTTCTTCAGCCTGCTGGCGCGGCGTCGCTTTCCGGTGACCGACTGGCTGCGGCGTCCGGAGGAGTTCGACTACATCGTCGAGCCGGACCTGTTCCACGACCTCTTCGGCCACGTTCCGCTGCTGTTCGAGCCGGTCTTCGCCGACTTCATGCAGGCTTATGGCGCCGGCGCCATGAAGGCCTCGGGCCTTGGGGCCTGCGAACTGCTCGCCCGGCTGTACTGGTACACGGTGGAGTTCGGCCTCATCGCGTCGCCCGATGGCTGGCGCGCGTATGGCGCGGGCCTGCTCAGCTCGGGGAGCGAACTCGTTCACGCGGTGCGCGCGACCGGCCCGAGGCGGTTGGCGTTCGACATGCATCGCATGATGCGCAGCCGCTACCGCATCGACAGCTTCCAGCCGACCTACTTCGTCATCGACAGCTTCGAGGACCTGTTCCGGGCCTGCGAGCCGGACTTCACGCCGCTTTACGAGCGCGTGAAGCAGTCGATCCAGGCAAGCGGCGAAATCGAGGCCGGACAGGCCGCCACCGGCGACCGGCCGGCGCTTCAGGCCTGATCGGCGAGCCAGCGCTGCAACTCGTTCCAGGGTTCGGCACGGTCGACCATGTCGACGTGGGCGACGCCCTCGAGGTGCCGGTTGTCGGCCCCTGGGTAAGTCGCCGTCGACGGCGGGAACACGATGTTGTCGCAATGGCTGTAGAAGCAGGTCAGCGCCCCGGCGAGACCCGGCGGCTCGCGCTGCTGCAGGCTTTGCAGCCAGCCCGAGCCGATGCGCATCTGGCGGCCGTTGAGCGAGAACGCGAAGCGCGCCAGCCAGGTGCCGCGGTGCGGTGTGCCCAGGGTGATCGCGCGGTGCACGCGCTGCAGATCGCCGCGCTCGGCCCACCATCGGCGCAGCGCCAGGCCGCCCATGCTGTGAGCGACGATGACAGGAGGTCGTCCCGTCGTTCGTTCGACGGCCTGGACGGCAAGCTCGATCGTCTCGACGTAGGCGTCGATCGAGCCGAAGACAGGCTCGAGGTCGACGGCGGCATAGGGCACGCCCGCGGCACGCAAACGCGCCAGCCAGCCATTCCAGACCCCCCGGTTGCACACGAAGCCGTGCACGAACACCACGCCGCGCCGGCCGGTGGCGTCGGCCGGCAGGTGATCGGGCCAGCGGCGGCTGCAAAACGGCTGCTGCCAGCAGAACACGCGCGGGGCGGAGCGAACCTCGCCCCACCACGCTCGCAGCAGTTGGCGATGGCTCGGCCTGGGCGCCGGATCGTCGCCGTGGGCCAGGCGCAGGCAGGCGAACTCCAGCGCCAGCACTGCGGCATACGCCAGGGAGATCAGCAGCGCGCCCCCGGCCGCCGCGAACGGGCGGCCCTCGGCCAGGGCATGCACCGCCCAGCCGAACGCCAGCAGAACGCCACCTATCGTCGTGGCTTGTTGGATTCTCGCGAGACGCATCTGGCGGCGGGTTCTATCGGCCGGCACCCGCGCCGCAACAGGTGTTGAGGTATCGAGGAAGGTCCATCTCCCGCCATGTTGCATCATCGGGGCGCTGCGGGTTTGCGCAGTGCAAACAAGATCCCCGTGTCACCCGACGGTCTTGCGATCCTGGAGAACCTGGAGAAGGTCGCCGCCGAGCGTCAGCGTCGAGAAGCCGATGCCGGCCTCGAGGCCAGCACGCTGGCGGTCAAGGCCTATCAGCACTCCCGGTTTGCACGAACCTACGCGGACCTTCTGAGCCAGCCGCGCTACGCCGAATCGGCGCGTTTTTTCCTCGACGAGCTGTACGGGCCCCAGGACTTCAGCGACCGCGACACGCAGTTCGCGCGCGTCGTGCCCGGTCTCGTGAGGCTCTTCCCCCAGGAGCTCGTCGGAACCGTGAAGGCCTTGTCCGAGTTGCATGCGTTGTCCGAGGAGATGGACTCGGCCATGGGTGCGGCCACCGGCTCCAACTCGCTGGACGCACGGCAGTACGCCAGCGCCTGGCAGACGGTCGGACGGCCGCAGGTCAGGGCGCGGCAGATCGAGCTGATGCTGCAGGTCGGCAGCGCGCTGGACCGCTACACCCGCAATCCGATCCTGCGTCACAGCCTGCGGCTGATGCGGGCACCAGCAAGGGCGGCGGGACTTCCGGCGCTGCAGCGTTTCCTGGAAGCCGGCTTCGACACGTTTCGAGCGATGAAGGGCGCCGACGCGTTTCTGCAGACCATCGCCGAACGTGAACGCGACCTTGCCGCGCTGCTCTTTGCCGTCGACCTCGCTTCGCCTCGTGCGGCGCGCGAGCTGTCGGCCCTGCCCTGAGCGCACGACTGCTCGTCCCTACCGAGGGCAGGATCGCGCCGGCCCGGGACAATGCCCGCGGATGGAGTCGGCATCGGTCATCGCCCCGGTCTTCGCGCAGCTTGGCCTCAGCCTCATCGAACGCGGCTGGCTGTCCTCGAACAATCTGCTTTTCGGTGCCACCCGGCACACCCCACCGACCTTGATCGACAGCGGGTATGTCAGCCACGCCGCGCAGACGCTGGAACTGCTCGAGCGAGTTCTAGCGAGCGCCCCCGTCGAACGCATCGTCAATACCCACCTGCATTCCGACCATGTCGGCGGCAACGCGCTGCTGCAGCGACGCTGGGGCAGCGAGGTCTGCATCCACGAGGCGAGTTTCGACGCCGCGGCTTGCTGGGACGAACGGCGCTTGAGTTATCTCGACACGGGGCAGTCATGCCCGCGATTTCGGCCTGATATCGGCCTTCGAGCCGGCGACTCGATCATGCTGGGAGCCTACCGCTGGACGCTGGTCCCGGCTGGCGGGCACGATCCCGACACGCTCATGCTGTTTCAACCCGACAGCGCGGTTCTGATCAGCGGTGACGCGCTGTGGGAGGAGCGCGTCGCGATCGTGTTTCCGTCACTCGACGGGGACGACACGGGTTATCTCGACGCGTTGGCGGCGCTCGAGTCGATCGAACAACTGGCCCCGCGCATCGTCATTCCGGGCCATGGCCGTGCATTCACCGACGTCGCCGGCGCGGTAGCACACAGCCGGCAGAGGCTCGAAGCGTTCCGACGGCTTCCGGGGCGACACGCTTCGTACGCGGAACGGGCTCTGTTGATGTTTCACATGCTTGAACATCGGCAGCGTCGCCTGGCCGATGTCATCGCATGGTTGAAACAGACACCGATCTTCGGACGAATCGTCCGCCGGAACGGTTTGCCGCCGTCTGACGACGATGCCCGGCGCGTGATCGCGGCGCTGCTCAGTGGCGGCCAGTTGC
>NZ_AEWG01000020.1 GCF_000190375.1 Rubrivivax benzoatilyticus JA2 = ATCC BAA-35 | reverse complement strand
TGAACCGCCCCGGCCATCTCGGAGGCCGGTTGGTGTGAGTCAGGCCATTGCAGCCTGACGGGTGGCGAGTTCCCGGTAGTAGTTTGCCTCGGCCTCGGCCGGCGGGATGTAGCCGATGGGTTCGAGCAGGCGGTGATGGTTGAACCACGAGACCCATTCGAGGGTGGCCAACTCGACGGCCTCACGGGTCTTCCAGGGCGCACGCCGGTGGATGAGTTCGGCCTTGTACAGCCCGTTGATCGTCTCGGCCAGCGCGTTGTCGTAGCTGTCGCCCTTGGAGCCGACGGACGGCTCGATGCCGGCCTCGGCCAGGCGCTCGCTGTACCGAATCGACACGTATTGCGAGCCGCGGTCCGAGTGATGCACCAGCGAGCCGTCGCGCTCGGGCTGGCGCGCGTACAGCGCCTGCTCCAGCGCATCAAGCACGAAGTCGGTGGTCATCGAACGGCTGGCGCGCCAGCCGACGATGCGTCGCGCGAAGACGTCGATGACGAAGGCAACGTAGACGTGGCCTTGCCAGGTCGAGACGTAGGTGAAGTCGCTGACCCACAGCTGGTTGGGCCGTTCGGCGCGGAACTCGCGGTTGACGCGGTCCAGCGGGCAGGCCGCCTTGGCATCGGGCACCGTCGTGCGCACTCGCTTGCCGCGCATCGCACCGCGCCAGCCGTTGGCCCGCATCAGCCGGGCCACAGTGCAACGCGCCACGGCACGGCCTTCGCGGTGCAACTGCTTCCAGACCTTGCGCACCCCGTACACGCGCAGGTTGCCCGTCCAGACGCGTTCGATCTCGGGCACCCAAGCCGCATCCAGCTTCTGACGCTCTGGCCGCAACTGCGGATCTCGCCGGCGCGCCAACTCCCGCCACATCGACGACGGGGCGACCTGCAGCGCGCGGCAGATCGGCTCGACCCCGAATCGAGCGCGGTGTTCTTCGACGAAGCCCATCAGGACTTGAAGCGGCGGTCGAGCTCCGCCTGGGCGAAAAACGCGCTGGCCAGCTTCAGGATCTCGTTGGCCTTGCGCAGCTCGCGTACCTCGCGTTCGAGGTCCTTGATGCGCTGCTGCTCCTCGGTCGTCGGCCCGGGCTTGAGCCCCTGGTCGCGCTCGGCCTGGCGCACCCAGCGCCGCAGCGTCTCCGACGTGCAGCCGATCTTGGCCGCGATGGACTCGATGGCCGCCCATTGCGACTCGTGCTGGCCCTCGGCCTCGAACACCATGCGCACGGCACGCTCGACGACCTCGGGGGAAAACTTCACTGACTTCCTCATGCTGACTCCATTCTCAAGCGAAGGAGCCTCCTCGGAAGCCGGGGCGGTTCA
>NZ_AEWG01000021.1 GCF_000190375.1 Rubrivivax benzoatilyticus JA2 = ATCC BAA-35 | reverse complement strand
CGAGCCGGTCGGCTGACACGCCGCGGGCCGGCAGGCCCGGGGCCGGCACGCTGACCGGCAGCGCGGCGCGGCCGGCACCGTCGCCGCCCGGCGGCGTCTTCCTACAGGCGCACGGCGCCCGGCTGCCGACACTGGGGCAGCCCCGTTGCCGCTGCCCCTCATGAACCGTCCGCCGCCGATCCGCGTCCTGACCGTCAACACCCACAAGGGGTTCACCGCGCTGAACCGCCGCTTCGTGCTGGACGAGCTGCGCGACGCGGTGCGCGACGTCGACGCCGACCTCGTCTTCCTGCAGGAGGTTCACGGCACGCACTGTCGCCAGTCCGACCACGTCGCACGCTGGCCGCAGGCACCGCACTACGAGTTCATCGCCGACGCGCTGTGGCCGCAGTTCGCCTACGGCCGCAACGCCGTCTATCCGCACGGCGACCACGGCAACGCGCTGCTGTCCAAGTACCCGATCGTCGCCCACGCCAATCACGACGTCTCGGTCGACGGCCACGAGGCCCGCGGCCTGCTGCACTGCACGCTGCATCGGCCGGCCGACGGCATGCGCGTGCACGCGGTCTGCGTGCATCTGGGTCTGGCCGAGGCCCACCGCCGCCGCCAGCTGGAACAGCTGTGCGAGCTGGTGCGGCGCGAGGTGCCCGACGACGCGCCGCTGGTCGTCGCTGGCGACTTCAACGACTGGCGCGACCGCGCCCACCCGGTGCTCGAACGCGGCCTGGGGCTGAGCGAGGTCTTCGTGCAGGCGCACGGACGTTCGGCGCGCACCTTCCCGGCACGCTGGCCGCTGCTGCGCCTGGACCGCATCTACGTGCGCAACACACGCGGCCACCGGCCGCTGCCGCTGCCGCGCCGGCCCTGGGCGCATCTGTCGGACCACGCGCCGCTGGCTGCGGAGATCGCGCTGTGAGACGCCGCCCGCGCTGGACCGACGGCAACGCCGTCGAGCTGCTCGAAAACGGCGAGGCCTTCTTCCCCGCCGTCTTCGACGCCATCCGCAACGCCCGCCACGAGGTGCTGCTGGAGACCTTCATCCTGTTCGAGGACCAGGTCGGGCTGGCGCTGCACGCGGCGCTGCTGGAAGCCGCGCAGCGCGGCGTGCAGGTCGACGTGATGGTCGATGGCTACGGTTCGCCCGATCTGTCGGCGGAGTTCACCGGCTCGCTGCGCGCCGCCGGCGTGCGCCTGCGCAGCTTCGACCCGAGCTGGCGGCTGTTCGGGCGGCGCTTCAACGTGCTGCGCCGCATGCACCGCAAGATCGTCGTCGTCGACGGCGAGACGGCTTTCGTCGGCGGCATCAACTACTCGGCCGACCACCTGGCCGACTTCGGCCCGCAGGCCAAGCAGGACTTCGCGGTGCGTCTGCGCGGGCCGGTCGTCGAGACCATCCGCCGCTTCGCGATCGCGGCGATCCGCGGCGGCGCACGCGGCGAGCGCCCGGTGCCGCGGCCCCGGCTGCCGCCGCCACGCACCGAAGGCCCGGTGCGGGCGATGCTCGTCACGCGCGACAACCTGGAACACCGCGCCGACATCGAACGCCAGTACCGCGTCGCGCTGCGCGCCGCGCGCCACAGCGTGATCATCGCCAACGCCTACTTCTTCCCCGGCTGGCGCCTGCTGAAGGAGCTCCGCCGCGCGGCCCGGCGCGGCGTCGACGTGCGCCTGATCCTGCAGGGCACACCCGACATGCCGATCGTGAAGACCGCCGCCAGCCTGCTCTACGACCACCTGCTGCGCGACGGCGTGCACATCCACGAGTACTGCGACCGGCCGATGCACGGCAAGGTGGCGGTGGTCGACGACGACTGGGCGACCGTCGGCTCGAGCAACCTCGACCCGCTGAGCCTGGCGCTGAACCTGGAGGCCAACGTCGTGCTGCGCGACCGCGGCTTCGCGGCGCAGCTGCGCGAGCGGCTGCAGCACCTGATCCGTCACAGCTGCGAGGAGGTGCAGCCCGAGCCGGCGCCGCGCTGGCGGCTGTGGGTGCGCATGCGCAGCTACTTCGTGCTGCGTTTCGTGCAGCGCTTTCCGCTCTGGGCGCGGGGGCTGCCGGTGCATCGGCCGACGCTGCAACGGGTGGACACGCCGCCGAGCGATCCGCCCGGTGCTGCGGCGGTCCGCCCGTCACGCTGAGGGCGGCGGCCGGCAGATCCCGACCATCGCACTGCGGCAGTTGCCGCAGGGCCACAGCACGGGGTCGCTCTGCCCAGGGAAAAGAAATTGTGATTTGTTCAATTCGTCCGAACTTGCGTTGTGTCAGATCGTGACCATCGCCCCAGGCATGGAATGCATCCGTCATCTGGACTGATTCCAGATCGCCCCGGTGCCCGATGGGCCGTCCCGGCCACCGGCAACAGATTCGGACGGATAGAGGAGATTCCATGAACATTCGTTGGACCCCGGTCGCCCTGGCCGCTGCCAGCGTCCTGGTCGTCGGCGCGGCCGTCGCGCAGAGCCAGGAGCCGATCCAGCCGATCGTGCCCCCGCAGCAGGTCAACCTGGGCATGGTCGAGCTCGGCAAGAAGCTCTACTTCGACCCGCGCCTGTCGAAGTCCGGCTTCATCTCGTGCAACTCGTGCCACAACCTGTCGATGGGCGGCACCGACAACATCCCGACCTCGATCGGCGACAAGTGGCAGCAAGGCCCGATCAACGCCCCGACGGTGCTGAACTCGAGCCTGAACGTCGCCCAGTTCTGGGACGGCCGTGCGGCCGACCTGCAGGCCCAGGCCGGCGGCCCGATCGCCAACCCGGGCGAGATGGCGTTCACGCACACGCTGGCGCTCGGCGTGCTGGAGTCGATCCCCGCCTACCAGCGTGAGTTCAAGCAGGTCTTCGGCAAGGACAAGATCGACATCGAGCAGGTCACGGCCGCGATCGCCGAGTTCGAGAAGACGCTGGTGACGCCGAACTCGCGTTTCGACCAGTGGCTGCTGGGCAAGAAGGACGCGCTGAACGCCGACGAGCTCGCCGGCTACAAGCTGTTCAAGGAAAGCGGCTGCGTCGGCTGCCACAACGGCCCGGCCGTCGGCGGCAACTCGTTCCAGAAGATGGGGGTCGTCGCGCCGTACAAGGCCAGCAGCCCCGCCGAAGGCCGCGTCGCGGTGACCGGCAAGGACGCCGACCGCTTCAACTTCAAGGTGCCGACGCTGCGCAACGTCGAGATGACCTACCCGTACTTCCACGACGGCGCCGCGAACACGCTGACCGAGGCCGTGGACATCATGGGCCGGCTGCAGTTGGGCAAGAAGTTCACGCCCGACGAGAACGCCAAGATCGTCTCCTTCCTGAAGACGCTGACCGGCGACCAGCCGAGCTTCACGCTGCCGATCCTGCCGCCGTCGACCGACAAGACGCCGCGCCCGAGCCCGTTCAAGTAAACACCGGCCACGCCGGCGCCACCCGAGCCCCGCTGCCGCTCCGGCACGGGGCTTTTCTTTCGGTCTGACGTCTCGCCGGCGGCGGACATCGCCGCGCTTATCGGCGGATCGAGGCCGCCGCCGGCGCCCGATACTCGACTCGCCGGCCGACGGGGCCGCGCCCAGGAGAAGCACGATGTCGGAAGCCGGCCATCCAGGCCACGGTGAGCGCTGCGCGATCTGTCGCGACGGGGAGGCCTTCGGCGCCCCGCTGGCTTTCGCGTACCAGCCGATCGTCGACGTGCCGGCCCGCAGCGTCTTCGCCCACGAAGCCCTGGTGCGCGGGCCGAACGGCGAGTCGGCGGCCAGCGTGCTGGCCCAGGTGGACGACCGCAACCGCTACGCCTTCGACCAGCGTTGCCGCCGCGACGCCATCGCGGGCGCGGCGCGCCTGGGCATGCGCGAGCGGCTGTCGATCAACTTCATGCCCAACGCGATCTACCGCCCGTCGGCCTGCATCCAGGCGACGCTGCGGGCCGCCCACGACTGCGGCTTCGCGCTGGACCGCATCATGTTCGAGATCACCGAGACCGAGCGCGTGCACGACGTCGGCCACCTGGTGGAGATCGTCACCGAGTACCGCCGGCTCGGTTTCCTGACCGCGCTCGACGACTTCGGCGCGGGCTACTCGGGCTTGAACCTGCTGGCCGCGTTCGAACCCGACATCGTCAAGCTGGACATGGACCTCAGCCGCGCGCTGGACCGCCGGCCGCGTTCACGCGCGATCGTGCGCTCGCTGGTGCGGCTGTGCGACGAACTGGGCATCACCGTCGTCGCCGAAGGCGTCGAGACCGCCGGCGAGCGTGACGCGCTGCTCGACGCGGGCATCACGCTGATGCAGGGCTGGCTGTTCGCGCGCCCGGCGTTCGACGCCCTGGCCACCCCCGCGCCCGGCGCCTGGGCCTGAAGGTCAGCGGCGCGCGGGCGCGCCCGGCACCGGGCCGGGCGTCAGGCGGGCGAGCACCGCCTCGAACAGCCGTGCCGGGTCCACCGGCTTGGTGATGAAGTCATCCATGCCGGCCGCCAGGCAGCGGCCACGGTCCTCGGCGAAGGCATTGGCCGTCAGCGCCACCACCGGCACGTCATGGCCACGCGGCAGCTGGCGCAGCCGCCGGGTGGCCTCCAGCCCGTCCAGGCCGGGCATCTGCATGTCCATCAGCACCAGGTCGTAGGACCGGCGCGCGACGCACTCCAGCGCCTGCAGGCCGTCTTCGGCGAGCTCGACGGCCAGGCCGGCTTCGGCGAGCAGGCAGCTGGTGACCTCGCGGTTCACCGCGTCGTCCTCGACCAGCAGCACGGTCCGGCCGGCGTGATGGCAGCGCAGCATCGCTTCGGCGTCCGCGACCGCCGCCACCGGCGCCGGTGCAGCGGCGGCACCGGGTGCACGCGACAGGCAGGCGGTGAACCAGAAGACGCTGCCCTCGCCCGGGAGGCTGCGCGCCCCCGCCTCGCCGCCCATGCGCCGGGCCAGGCGCCGCGTCAGCGCCAGGCCGAGCCCGGTGCCGCCATAGCGCCGGGTGATCGAGCCGTCGGCCTGCTCGAAGGCGTTGAACAGCCGCGGCAGCACGTCCGCCGGGATGCCGATGCCGGTGTCCTCGACCTCGAAGCGCAGCAGCACGGCGTCGGGGGGCTCGGACTGCAGCGCCACGCGCAGCGTGACGCTGCCGGCGTCGGTGAACTTGATCGCGTTGGCGACGTAGTTGGTCAGCGCCTGGCGCAGGCGCGTCGGGTCGCCGAGCAGCGGGCCGGGCAGCGGCGCAAGCTCGGTGCGCAGTTCCAGACGCTTGGCGCGGGCGCCGTCGGCGAGCATCGCGGCGACGTCGGCGACGACATCGGCGGCCTGCAGCGGCACGTGGTCGAGCGCCAGCATGTCGGCCTCGATCTTGGACAGGTCCAGCAGCGTGCTGATGGTGTCCAGCAGGTGCGCGCCGGCGGCGTCGATGCGCGCCAGCCGTTCCGCCTGCTGCGGCGTCACGCCCGAGCGCCGGATCAGGTGCGCCATGCCGAGGATGGCGTTGAGCGGCGTGCGGCTCTCGTGCGACATGTTCGCCAGGAAGGTGCTCTTGGCGAGGTTGGCCGCCTCGGCGGCCTCCTTGGCCTGGGCGAGTTCACGCGTGCGCTCGGCCACCAGGCGCTCCAGATGGCGCCGGTGGTGGGCGAGTTCGGCGTCGGCGTTCTGCTGGTCGGTGACGTCGACACAGTGGCCGATGTAGCCGACGAAGCGACCCAGGCTGTCGTGGCGCGGCGCGCCGTCGTCGCGCAGCCAGCGGTACTCGCCGTCGGCACGGCGCAGGCGGTAGACCATGCGAAAGCTCTCGCGCCGGTCGAAGGCCTGCTCGTAGCGGCGCACCACCCAGTCGCGGTCGTCGGGGTGCACACCCTCGAGCCACCCGGCCCCCGTCTCCTGCGCCGTCGTGCGGCCGGTGAAACGCAGCCAGACGTCGTTGAAGTAGGTGCAGCGCTTGTCGAGTTCGGCCGTCCAGATCAAGGCCGAGCCGCCGTTGGCGACGTTGCGGAAGTGCTGTTCGCTCTCGCGCAGCGCGGCCTGGGCTTCGTGCTGTGCCAGGCGGGAGCCGACGTGCGAGGCCACCGCCCGCAGCAGCCGGCAGGCTTCCCCGGCGCAGACCGAAGCCGCCGCCTCGACGCCGGCCGAACCGTGGAACTGCACGCCGATGCAGCCGACCGCGACGCCGGCGCGCTGGATCTCGGCGGCGTGGGCGTCAGGCCGGTCGAGATGTCCGCGGCTGGCGTAGCGCACACCGTCCACCTCGACGCAGGCGCTGACGCCCGGCGGGCCACCCCAGACGGCGGCCAGCCGATCGGCGAGCGACGGCCATTGCGCCGACGGCGCACGACCTTCGTCCTCGGTGATCCGGAAGACGTCGTAAAGGCAGTCGAGCACGCGGGCAGCCGAGGAGGCCGAGGGCCCGTCGGGCGGGCCGGCTTGTGCGGGCGCCGGCGTGGTCGATGCGGGAGCGGCCGACCACAGCCCGCAGCCGGG
The DNA here is from genome assembly GCF_000190375.1 of Rubrivivax benzoatilyticus JA2 = ATCC BAA-35. GTDB lineage: Bacteria > Pseudomonadota > Gammaproteobacteria > Burkholderiales > Burkholderiaceae_C > Rubrivivax > Rubrivivax benzoatilyticus. The sequence continues at coordinate 41,002 of NZ_AEWG01000021.1, read as the reverse complement.
ACCGGCGCTCACGCCTTCAGGGCCGGACGGCGCTGTCATCGGGCGCCCATCGCGCGACGCGCAGACGGAAACATGCCACACGCGGCGATGCGGGCGCTGGGCCCGGCGCGGCGCCTCGGCACGACTGCGCGGCCAGGGCGGCTCGACGCGGCACGGCATCCCGGGAACTTCGGCTTCATCACCTTCGACCCAGCCCGACCAGCGCACAACGTAGCACGCCACGCCGGACTCGCCGGGCTTTCCGCCTGAAGGGGTGGGGTATGGAGCGCCCGCACTTCACGCCAACTGGGGACGCGCACGTGTCGCGCCGTGACGCCACCGGGGAGGGCGTGTGTTCGCGAGCGCCGCAAACGACGAAGCCCGCACGAGGCGGGCTTCTGTATTTGGTTGCGGGGGCAGGATTTGAACCTGCGACCTGGGTTATGAGGCTTCCACTTTTGATGGGGGGCCACAGCAGACCGGGTGCAGCTCGCTTGGCTCGAAAAGTGCTCGCTCGAGAGAACATGGGGGAAATCAACTAGAGCCGCTCTCGAGTGAGGTGTTCGGTCATGCAGCGCATCCCCCGGGTCCGCAACAGTGGCAATGTTGCGGCTGACTGCCACGCCGCGGTTCCTCATCGAGCTCTTGACGAGTCCTGTCACGTTGCGATGATCGCGACTAGGAGGCTTCTCATGACCGAGACGACTGCAGTGATCGTCTACGAGCACGGCGGGCGGAAAACGGTTTCGTTCACCACACCTGAAGGCATCCACGCGCTCTTCCCCGCCGACCTGACGCCCCAGGTCGCGGGCGACTTCGCTCGCCAGTTGGAGCGGAGCCTGCGCCGCCGGGAGCGGCGCGTCGCCAAACGGTCCCGAACCAACCCCAAGCTCACGGGCACGTATTGACCCGACCACTCGTCAGGCAACCGCGCGGTCGACCTCAGAACCTCGAGCTCAATATCGAACGAGGGAGCGAGCGCTGAGACACCGAGCGACTCCCCTTCTCATGCCCGATCAGCGCACCGTCAGCGGGTCCTCTTTCAGGCGAGACCCTCGAATCCAGTTTCGGCATCCCCGCTTGGCCAGGTTGGCGTTCTCCGCCAGACGGGTTTGGCGTGCCCTGCGGGTCGTCAAAGGCACGCACTGGGTGCTCGGCCACCAGTACCGACCTTCACGAGATCAGATCGAGATCGACCTGACCTACTTGTGCAATCTGCGGTGCCACAACTGCAATCGCTCCAGCGCGCAGGCACCGGAAGCGCTGCATCTGGAACTCGGGCGCTTGCGCGCGTTCGTCGCAGACAGCCTCGTTCAGCAGCGGGCCTGGCAACGCATCCGCTTGCTGGGCGGCGAGCCGACGCTCCATCCTCAGTTCGCCGACGTCTTCGGCATCCTGGAACCCCTGCGAGCCCTCAACCCCGCGCTGATCATCGAAGTGGTCAGCAACGGACACGGTGAGAAGGTTCAGCGAGCCCTCGCGACTCTGCCGCCCCATGTGGCCGTGGAGAACTCCGAGAAGCAGGGCCGCGTGCAGGCTCACTTCGGGCCGTTCAACCTTGCGCCCCAGGACGCTTGGTGGCATCGGTGGGTCGACTACCGCCACGGCTGTTGCATCCCGCAGATGTGCGGGATCGGCCTGACGCCCACTGGCTACTACCCGTGCGCCGTGGCGGGCGGCATCGATCGCGTCGTCGGGCAAGGACGGGGGCGTGAACGTCTGCCCTCACCCCAGGACGACATGCGCGACCTGATGGACCGTGCCTGCCGCTTGTGCGGCCGTTTCAGGGACGGACACTTCGTTCCCTTCAACCTGCGCCCGCCTTTGCAGACACAGGAAACCTCCGCGAGCTGGCAACGCATTTACGCCGACTGGGCCAGCCGCCGGGGTGAAAGGCCTCAGCACACGGTCGAATGAAGATTGCAACGCTCATCGCAACGCGGCCGCGTGTGGACAGCTTGCTGTCGACCTCCCTGCCCTGTCTTCGAGCCCAGCGTCGTCGCCCCGACCGCGTGGTGATCGTGAGCGACCAGCGGTCGCTCGACGCCGAAGAGGCCGCACGCTGTCTGGCCTGCTGCGAGGGACTGCAGGTCCAGGTCCTGAGAAACACCCGGACGCCTGGCGCAGCCGGCGCATGGAACACCGGGCTGGACTTCCTGGCGGCGCAAGACGCCCCGGACTTCGTGGCCTTGCTGGACGACGATGACACCTGGGACGAGGACCATCTCCTGCGCTGCGAGGCCGAAGCACAGCCGGACGTGGACGTCGTGATCTCGGGCCTGCGCCTGCTGCGAGACGGTGTGGAGGCGCCCCGGGAGCCTCTACGCCAAGTCGCCGCGGAAGACTTCCTGGTCGGCAATCCGGGCTGGCAAGGCACGAACACCTTCGTACGGATGTCGCGCCTGCGGCAAGTCGGCGGTTTCTGCGACGGCCTTCGCAGCGCCAACGACCGTGATCTTGCGATCCGGCTTCTGGACCTTCCCGACCTCAAGGTGGCCTTCACCGGACGCATGACAGCCACCTGGCATCTCGGGCGTTGCGCAGATGCGTTGTCGGCCTGGGGCAGTCCGGACAAGCGAGAAGGGCTTCGCGTCTTCTACCAGCGGTACGCCTCTCGCCTGACCCCGACTCAGCGCCACGAGGCGAAGGTCCGCGCGCAAACCCTCTTCGGGGTTGATCTCACTATTGATTGAACGCCCTTTCTAGGGCCCACAGCACCATGAGTTTCCACGCGCGTGCGCCTCGCGCGCTCCACGTAGGTCTGTCGACGCGCGAACTGCGTTTTGTGCGCCCCCCGCAACCGGCCGCGCTGAAGGCACAAGTCGTCGTGACGATGGCTCTGAGGAATCAGGCCTCGTCGCTGCCGCACGCCATCTTCAGCGTGCTGACCCAAGTGACCGGCGATCTGCCGATGGCACTGCTGCTGCTGGACGACGGATCGACCGACGACTGGCGCCAAAGCGCTGGCGAGTTCCTCGCGGATCCCCGGGTGACGGTGATGGAGGGGAAGTGCGGCAGTGCCGCCCAGGCCCGCAATGCCCTGCTCGACATGGCCGAGCAGCACTTCCCGGAGGTGCGCTGGCTCGCACGGCTCGATGCAGACGACACATTGGCCGATCCGCATGCACTGCGAGCGCTGGTTCAGGCCGGCGACCAGGCGCAAGCGACCTTCGTGCTGGGCAGCAATCACCTGCTGCTCGATGGGCGCCAACTCGCCGACAGCAACATCGCAGATCCCGCACTGCTCTTGGATCGCGGCCGGTTGACGGCATTCATCGACGCGTTCTGCAGTGGTCGCAGCCGCCATGAGTTGCCGTCCTGCAATCTGCTGATTCGTGCACACCAGGGCCTGCGCTATCCGCTGGTGTCCAGCGCGGAAGATCATTGGCTGGTTGCCAGCCTGCTGATGTTTCGGGGCACGCAAGGTGTCGTCGTACCGGCACCGGTTTACTGCCGCTATCGATTGCAGGGCGCTACCACCTCGGAGAACCGACGATCGGAGCGTTGGCAGCACTCCCGTAGTCACTTGGCGGAGGCCGCACGCCTGTGGTCCGAGGTGCTCGACAGCGATGTGGAAATCCTCGGCTTCGGCATGGAGGGCGTGGTGTGGGCCGAAGGCAGCAAGGTCTACAAGCGCTTTCATGCCTGGGCCATGACCCTCGATCGCCTGCGGGAGATCCAGCAGTTGGTGAACCGCTGCACGACCCATCTGGTGGCGTTCGACATCGTCGACGGGGATGACGCCAGGCTCACCATCGCCAGTCAACGACGCGCGTTCCGTCCCCTCCCCGCGCGGCTGACACCGGCATGTGCTGCCGACTTCCTGGCGACGCTTTGGCGCTCGGGGATTGTCGCCAGCAACATCAAGCGGGACAACCTCCGCCTGGATTCGCCCGGACGCCTCGTCTACATCGACATTGGCAAGGACATCTGCCCCTTGAGCGTCAGCCGCTTTCTGGACGCATCGGCTCGCTTGTATGCCACCACCGTCCTCGGCTGGTCCGACTTCGAACTTTCCAGGCGCTCCACCTTACGGCGCGAGGACGAGGTACTGCAATCGCTGCCGGGGTTTGCAGACTTCTACGGCACGCTGATCACGACACTCCATCCCGCCATCGGTCTTCCCCGGTCGGTTCTGCCTCCGCCTTTTGCCCACGAAGACGTCACGCTGCTGATCAAGGCCTGCCCACAGGACGCAGGGTGTCTGGTGGAGCAGGTGCGCCACCTGGTGGGCATGCTCACGGCCCAGACCCGCTTTGCAAAGCGCGTGCTGTTGATCGACCCCCATCTCGGGCCGTATCTGCGGCAGCACGCCTGCGGCGACTTGAACATGCTCCTCCATGAGGCCGACGCCCTTGAGCAGCAGGGCTGGATCGATGCCGTGTGGGTTGCCCCGCACACGGCGGACTGGGCTCGCGAGACCAACGACCGGTGGTTTGATGCGCCAGGTTGCGAACACAGCCATACCGCCTCGGGCGCCCCCGTCACCTCGCAGGTTTGGGCGTTTGATCAGGTGGCCACGCGCTATGTGCTGCAGATGGATGTGGACGTCTGGGTTGGCATGACCGACCCACACCACGACTACCTCGGCGACATGTGTCAGGCCATCCGCCAGGACGGGGTCTGGTGCGTGGGCTTCAACATCCCCCAGTGCGACAAGAGCTTCAAGCCTTATGCGAGCCGACCCGAGGGCTTCGCGCCGGAGGTCCGCATGGGGTTGCTGGATCTGCACCGCATCCGTGCCCATCGACCGTTCCAAAACCCTCGGGAAGGGGGGCGGCTCAGCCTCATGTGGCACCGAGCGCTCGAGCGGGCTCAGCGAGGCAGCGGCATGCGCAGCGTTCGCGGTGGTGATCCACGGACCTTCTACCTGCATCCGATGAACCGGGACAAGGGTGATGAACGGCTGCCCATGGTTCGCGAGCTGGTGGCGCAAGGGCGGTATCCCGCGGCGCAAGGGGGCCAGTGGGATCTGGACCTGTCGCTGGACTGGCGCCCTCCGTTGCGGGGCGAGGATCTGGTCTTCCTGATGCTCGGGAGGAACACCGAGCCGGCGAAGCTCGATCGTTGCCTGGCGTCCCTTCGCATGCAGTCCCGACAGGACTTCGGGGTGATCATGATCGACGACGCCAGCGACTCGCATGCCGCACCCGCATGGCACCTGCGCTTGGGCGACCTGGCACCCCGGGTCACGCTCGTCAGGCGCCATCAGCGGCAGGGCTACCTGGCCAACTTCGAGCTGGCAGTCCGACAACTTTGCGCACGCCCCGACACCTTGTTGGTGGTGCTGGACCAGGACGATGCCTTGATGTCCACCGAGGTCGCTCAGTGGCTGTGGGCAGCTTGGCGCGAGGGAGCAGACTTGGTTCAGGCCCCCATGTGGCGGCCGGACAAACCGCTGAAGCGCTACCCAGTGACCTATCCGCACGCACGCCGCCAAGGCGGCGGGAACGTCTGGTCGCATCTGCGGGCGTTTCGCAAGTCGCTGTACGCGCGGATTCCGCCGACGGAACTGGACTGGCCGATCTCGGACAGCGACCTCGTGAGTGACTACCTGACGATGCTCCCGATGAGTGAGTTGGCAGAGCATCCCGTGGCGTTGGACCTGGGCTATGCCTATCTCCATGAACGCCGCCCCTACCCACCGGAGCGCAAGTCCCGCGAGCACGTGGTGCTGCAGCAGCTCTTTGAACGTCCGTCCCTCGCGTAGCCTGCGCGGCCGGGTCCATCGCTTTCGTGCTCACGGCAGGCCGACAGCGAGAGCTGCAGGTCGGGAGTTCCCGGGTAACGGAAAGACGATCAGCGGACTTGGACGCTCCGGGACGATTGCTGTCGCGACGCCTCAAGGAACGCGCGACGCTGTGCGGCCCTGATCTCAGTTGCGATCCGCTCCACCTGCCCGGAAGCCTCGGCGTCGTAGAGCCACCAGTTGCGCGTATCGGCTCGCTGTCGATCCAGGTGAAAGCACTGCTCCAGCGCGCGGATGGGCTCGCTTGCCTCGAGGAGCATCGGGCTCGGTTGGACACTCGCGCAAGCCACCGCCTCGATGCTCGCCAGCGTCCCCGATCTCGCGGAGATGTTGAAGGCCTCGAGCACCTCCGACGGATGAACTTCACCGCCCGAAGACTGCCACTCGCCTTCGGCAGGTTGCCCCGGGTCGGTCACCAAGGACCAGACCCAGTCGGGACGCGGGTCTTCAAGCCAGCGGGCAAACGTGGTGCGCCGCTCACCGAGCCAGTTGTGAAATGCCTGGGGCAGCGGCTTGCGCATCGGCATCGTCGCCGGCCGAGCCAGGCTCGGGTCCAAGGAGACCCGAAGGACAGTCAGCGTCCGGGCGACCGTCCACAGCGCGTGAATGGTGGCGTAGCCCGTGGAGGGCCAACAGCCCAGCGCCTCACAGCGTTGCGCGAAGCCACAGTTCAACACGGTCTCGATGGCTTCCTTCAACTCAGGCGGCTGTGTCCCAAGCATGCGGACCCGGGGCGATCCATCGGGACACACCGACGTCTCCAGGCTGACCTGGATACCCGTCGAGTCGGGTGCAGGACGACCGTTAAACGTGAAGCACGGTGACGACGCCGTGAACGGTCCGATCGGCGCCTCGGCATTGCCCAGGACCGTAACTGGGGCGGTCAAGAATGAGGTGACGTTCATCTGCACTCGCGATGTCGGGGCGACAGGCCTTTCGTTCATCGTCATCGGCGCAAGGTCACAGCCAAGAGGCAGACTCGTGAAGCATGACCTCGGCTGGCGCTTCCAGCTTGCAGGCCTGAGCTGCACCCGCAAACGTACAGATCAGGTTCCGGAGACAGCAACGATGCGCTGGGCGTCCGCGGACTCGATCAGCAACTCAGACACCCGATAGCCCTCGAAACCGAGTGCACGGCGCAGCCACTCGGGCTGAGGGCCCTCACCGTCCCAGGCATCGCTCGTGACCGGATGCCGATACTTCACCCGACGGGCAGGTTCGGGCGGGAGCCCCTTCTCTTTGACACGGATGAGCTCCTGAGGCGTGATACGCCAGAACTCCACGAGTTGGCGAGCCACGTGAAGTGCCCGGCTACGCGCTCGCTGGAACTCGGCCTCCTCCGCACGCCTCGCTTCCCGGGCTTGCGCCTCCCGCTCGCGTTCGACCTCGGCAAGAAGCCGTCGCAACTGGGTATCGCTGATGCCATAGCGTTCTACCTGTGCGCGGATTTCTCCAATAGCCCGCGCGCGACCTAAGGAGGACACCTCTTCGCCGGACGCACGAAGTCCAACGAACTGTTTCGACGAGTTCATGGATCGATGATGCCATGCACTGCGTACTCAGCGTTCCAGGATCTTTGCCGACTTCACTCGCCGCCGAGGGGCAAAACCGCAGGAGAATGATTAAGACCATTCCGCGAGCGTCACCTAGATACTTGTCGCGAAAGCACGAGAAAATGGCCCACGCAGCACCAGGCACAAAAAGTAGCCGGCGGAAATCGATCATTGAGCCCGCGCTCTATCTATCGACTATCGGCGACGCCCCCACTTGGGCGGGTAGAGTATGAGGGCGACGCAACCGATAAAAAACAGCAGCAGCCCGAAGACAACCGCAACAGCGAAAAGCGACGGCGAGCGGAATAATATCGACAGACCGAACATCGCCAAAAACATGCGCCACCACATACATACCCCCTTTGTGAATCGCTGCCCGCCGGGCGCTCCGTTAAAAAAGTCGAGACACGCTCCGGGTAGCCCGCCGAATCCCGCCGAACTCCGGGCCCCCACTCCTACTGGCTCCGCAACAACCCCTCGAAGTCCACGAAGGAGAACTCCGCTCTCTGTCAACTCGTCGCGGACGACCGGTTTGATCCAGTCGGCCGCCACCGCTGGACATCGGTTCTCGACAAGCTCGCGCGGATCGTCTTCCAGGCCACCGGGTGGTACTCGCTCATCGCGAGATCGATGAGCTCGTACGGATCCACCTCGAGCGCTCGCGCAACGTCCCCCATGCGATCAAGCGGCAGCTTGGTCTTGCCTTGCTTGATCATGGTGACCACGTTTGGCTTCTCGAAGCCAATCTCTCTGCTGATCTGCAGCTGCGTCTTTCCGCACCTTTCGATGGCGTCGGTGATGTAGCGCGCGACTTGCGAATGGGCGGGTTTCCCTTCAGCGGCTTGCGACATGACGATCCTTGCTTCAGTGATGCTTGATGCGCTCGAGGCGATGGGCCGCGGTGATGACCCTGTCGCCTTCGCCCACGACCAGGTAGACGTCGAGGTGCCTCTCCAGCGTCTTGACAAAGCGGGCGCCCACGTAGCGCTCGACTTGCCTGCGCGCTCGCTGGTCGAGGAACACCTTTTCGGCTCCTCCGATGGCCCTCTCTCGACGGCCGAAGCGCATCACCAGGTCGACGACAAGCGGAGGGATGGCGCGTTGCTGGCAACGCTTGGCCGCGTGCTGGGTGAGATCGAGCGTCATGCCTGCCCCCAGATCTGCTTGCCATCGAGGTAGGCGGCGCGAACCACCCGGCCCGCCATCTTGTAGAGGCTCTTGGCGCCGCCCCGCTCGCTCGCCATCCGCACGGCATAGCCCTGCCTGACCACCAGATCGATCATCTGGCTCTCGTCTTCCACCTCCTCGGTGGCTTCCTTGGTGTTGCCGCCCGTCCCGCCGGGCGAGAGGCGAAAGGCCACCTTCTTGGTGTCGCGGTTCTTCATCCGCGTCGGGTAGAGCCGAGTGCCGTCGTGCAGAACAAAGACCAGACGCGAGCTCAGCATGTCGGGGTCGCCCACCTCGGGGTCCACGACACCCGGCGTCGGCGGCACTGCGGGCTCGCCGATGGCCTCCAGCATCAGCTCGACCTCCCGCGGGTACTTCAGTCGCATGACCTGGGCGGTGAACCAGGCAGGACTGACCAGCAGCGTCTTGGCAATGGCCTCGCAGTCACGCGGGTCCAGCAGGTGCGGATGAGCAGGCAAGGCCGTGAGGTAGTCGGCTCGCTCTCCGGTCCACGCCAGTTCGGAGGCGACGGCGGCCACGCTCTTTCCGAGGCCGCTCCATCGGGCGTCCAGGTAACGGCCGAGGTCGAGAAGATTCGCAATCGCCTCCGGATGCTCGCCGGGGACCTCACTGACGTCCGTGAACACGGTCGGCCTGAAGCCGCGCTTGCCCCGGAGCCAACGACGCGCCTCCGAGTTCTCCACCAACTCGTCGCAAGCGCGCAGGCGCTGTTGCTCGTCGGTCGAGGAGACCATGTTGCGCACGCTGCGCTCGTTCAGGTGTGCCAGCAGCGCGATCTCCTTGATGGAGACGTACGTCCCGGTGTCCAGGTTGAGTCGCGCCCGGGTGTGCTCGCACAGCGTCTGCAATGCGCCGCTGGGAGCGGCGCCTCCGTAGAGCGGGTCCGCAAAGAAGAGATCGAACTGATCCGAGGAAAACGAAAGCACGAAGTCCTCCACCAGCTCAACGTCCGCGGAGAACACGTCGGGGCTCATGCCGATGGGGTGCCGAGCTTCGAACGCGTAGTCGTACATCGCGGCCACTGTGAGCCCCACCGGCAGGACGTCAAGGTCGATCTCCTCGAGCCTAGGGTGCGAGTCGGGGCGTCGCATGACGCTTTCAAGGTCCAACGCGACCAAGCCCATCGGCTTGTGGTCCTTGTTGGCCAGCGAGAAGGCGCGCTCGCCGAAGAGGCCCGCGAGCCGCATGACGTCAGCGAGCAGTCGAGCGCGGAGTTCGGTGCGGATGTCTGCCAGGGAAGGAAGGTTCTTGGTGTCCATATTGCCTCGCAAAATGTTGTGTGCACGGCGCATGATCGAACTATAGCATCAACGTGCGCGGTGTGCGCACATTTTTTTGTCAGACTTTGCGGGAACGCGATGACCGAGGGAAGCGAGGGGCGACATGAGGACCGTTGGCTGTCCTTCAGCCTCGGGGCCTCGCGCTGCGGACGCGCGCGAATGCCCACCCTGGGAGTGGTGCTCTCTCTCGGCGCGCCGAACGAGCGCGCCCTGATCGCCGGCCGACTCGGGTCAACGGATGCGGTGTGGAACCAGCCGATGTTCAGCAAGAACCGCGACCGACTCATCGACGATCGAACTGTTCAACGCGGCGATGGAAGCGGGCGATCACGCGAGCTGCTGTCAGGCAAGCAATCCACATCGACGGCGCGCGCGCAGGCAGAAGAACCTGACGCCGCGTATCGCCCAGCACCCCGGGCTCGACACAGGCTCACACAGCCTTCGGACGGAACCTCCGGGCAGCGTCAGCGACATCATCCTCACCGACGCAGCACACGTAGCCTCGCGCCGCGAAGCCGAGCGCCGCCTCGATGAAGAACGCATCCATCGCCGCCCGCGCAGTCGCCTCAAGCTCCGACGAATGCGCAGCCCGCTGCCAGCGTCCGATCGCGTGCAGGAAGGGGTCATCCACCGGGAACTTCAACCGCCCCGGGCCTGAAGCGCCGAAGGCCTGTCGCCACACCACCACGCACACGGCGGGATCCAACCGTGGACCGGCGTCGGGGTCCTGTGAGGTCACGGCGCTGGGCTGAGATGAACGCATCCCCGAAGCATCGGGCCAGGCAGCGAGCTCGAAGCACGCCGACAACGTTGAGACGCCTCGCGACGCAACGCTCGCGACGACGCAGCGAACAGCGCCGGAGATCGCCGCCGGCGCCAGCCGCCGCTGCCACCGAGCTTGCTCAGCACCCTGCGGCCGACATCTCATCCGCACAGTTGACCGTGAAGACCTGGGCACGGCTGCAGCCGCCGAGCGACGAACGCCCACTGGCCGCTTCCGCCCACGCCAGCACCCGCCAGCCGGCCTTTCCCTGCCGGTCCTTTGCCATGCAGACCACGGCGCGAGCCGAGTCCGGCTGCGCCCGGGAGACCGGCTCCAGCAGCGCCGGCGGCACGAAGGCGCGGGTACCGTCGTCGCCCTGCAGGAAGGCGTAGCTCTGCCCGTCGCGCCGGACGAGCGTGCCGGTGACGGGGCGACAGAAGCCGGCGATCGCCTCGGCCTCGGTAGGCCGGAAGCGGATCGAGCGCACGTCACCCTGTCGGAAGGCCACCTCGACCAGCTGGCCCGGCCGCAGCCGTTCCGCGCCGGGGTGCCGGGCGTAGTGCAACGAGGTGCCCTCATCCGGAGCGAAGGCCACATGGGCCAGGGCCTTGCCGGGGTTCTGGTGATCGACGACACCGATGCGGAACACCACCGGCCGCTCGTCCAGCCGGTCGAGCACGCGGCCGGCCTCGCGCGCCGTGTCCGGCTCGGGCGGCAGCCGGCTGGCGTCCTGCCGGAGCGCGAACCACTCCGATGCGGCGAAGCGCGCCAACTCCTGCGGCAGCTTGAAGCCGCTGGCGCGCCGGAACGCCAGCGCCCGGTGCACCTGCAGCGCGGCTTCGTCGAAGCGCTGCGCCTGCACCAGCAATTCGGCCAGCCGGACCCGCGTGCCGGCCACCTCTTGCGGCTGGCCCGCGAGCGACAGCGCGTGGAAATGGCAGACGATCGCGTCGGCGGGGGCATCGAGCTCGAAGGTTCGCCCCAGCGCGTCCCAGGCCCATGCGGCCTGGCGCTGACGGCGAACCACGGCCGCCAGGCGGCCCCGCGCCTGTCCGACCTCTCCCCGCGCCATCAGCCAGCGGCTCAGCGGCAGGTTCAGCCAGGGATCGTCGGGATGCCGGCGCAGCGCGTCGTGCAGCTGTCGCTCGGCCCAGTCCCGCAGCGCCGGCTCGAGCACCAGCCCGCGCTCGGCCAGTTCGCGCCCGACCGCGTAGAACCAGCGCGACTCGAGGCCAGGCATCCGCTTGCCGTTCGGCATCGCGTAGGGCTGCCGGTCCTCGGGCCGGAAGTGGCAGGGGTCCCAGCCGCGCGCGAACTCGAGGAAGCCATCCCACTGGCGATGCGTCCTGACCGCCAGGTTCGTCATCAGCGAATGCAGCAGGTCGGGGCGCTCCACCGCATCGAGCGTCCGGTACTCGGCCAGCCACAGCGGCATGCGCTCGGTGAACTGCGCGGGCGCGATGCGCTGCTGCTCCAGGTCGTCCACCTCGCGCTTGACGATGTCGTAGAGCACCCAGCCGTAGGCGCGCTGGATGTAGACGTCGCCCGGGGAAGACTCGTGAGCGCCACGCGCCCGTTCCAGCGCCTCGGCCAGCTCGCCCGCCTTGCGCAGGCGCGAGATGTCGGCGGCGCCGATCAAGACGCCATCTCCAGGGCCTTCCGAACCTGCTCGAAGATGCCGAGGCTGCTGCCCGGGGCGCCCACCTCCGTCGCCCGCGTCCAGCGCTTCCTGCCGTCGTGGTGGAAGTCGACGCGGCCCCGTCGCCCGTCGCCCTCGATCGTGCAGCGCAGGCGGTAGCTGCCCGGCTCGGTGGCGACGATGCGCAGCCCGATGCCGGCCAGCGCCGCCTGCAACTCCGATCGGAAGTCGTCGTGGAACGGGTCTGCGTCGGCCGGCGCCGCCGCGCCGGGCAGCAGCGCCTCGCTGCAGCGGGCGAGGCAGGTCTGCAGCAGCACCGCGTCGGCGCGGCTGCCGGGGACCGCCTTCACGCTGGAGACCCGCATGTCGCCCTTGTAGTAGTACTGCAGCGCGGCCTGCGCCCCGTCGCGTCCCAGCAGGTAGCGCTCGAAATACTGGCCGTGCTGCACACGCAGCACCTGGACGCCGACGCCGGCCAGCGCATCCCGCAAGCGCCGGTGGTGCGCGAACAGCGGCTCCTGCCCGGCCTGGAAGCCGAACCGGGCCCAGTCCGGGTCCGCGGCGGGCTCGTTCGAAGCCGCGACGCTCGCCGTGCAGCCGGCCACGCGCGGTTCGCCGACGATGCCGACAGCCGCGCTGGGCTCGGGTGCGGTGCGCGCCGGCGTGGCGGCCACGGGCAGCGCGGCAACGGCCGGCGCGCCGACGAAGCGCAGCGCCGACACCGCCCGGAACGACGGCGGGCTGACCAGCAGCAGCCGTCGCCGCGCCCGCGTCACCGCGGTGTAGGCCCAGCGGAAGAACCCCTCGCTGCGGCGGCCGCTGCCGACGCCGCCGAAGTCGACGATCGCCGTGTCCCACTCGCCGCCCTGGGCCTTGTGGCAGGTCAGCGCGTAGCCGTACTTCACCTGCAACGCGTTGAACCACGGATCCTGGCGCAGAGCGGCGCCGAACTCGGCGGTGTTCGGGCGCAAGTGAGGGTGGCGCTGGCGGAAGTCGACCAGCAACGCACGCTGCTCGACCGGGCTCAACTCGCGCTCCGGCGAGTCGAGCAGGTTCTCGAGGATGCGCGCGTCGACCTCGCGCGCGCTGCCGTCCGGGTGCTCGCAGAGCAGCGTCACCTCGCGGAAGGCCAGTCGCACCGCTTGCTCGACGCCGCGGATCGGCACGTGGCGCACCTCGGGCGCGGCGGCCAGCCGCAGCAGCCCGACGATGTCGCCGTTGCGCACATCGTGCAGCGGCGCGTTCTTGTTGACCAGCAGGCGGTCGCCGACGCGCGGCGCCCGGTCCTCGTCGCCCCAGCGGCGCTCGCGGACGGCACGGTTCAGGTCGCGCGCCGCCGCGTTCGCCTGCGTGACCAGCACGACCGAAGACCCGGCGTCCAGCCCCTGGACCACCTCGCCGATCGCCGAGCCGACGGCGACATGCTCGATCTCGCCCGGCGCCGGCGGCAGCGCGAAGCTGTTGAAGTCGCGGCGCGCGATCGCCCCGCGCAGCGTCGTGGCGCGGTCGAGCACCGCGCTGTCGCCGGCCTGGCGCATCACCTCGGTCAGCTCGTGCTCCTCGCAGCGCAGGCCGAAGGTCTGCTCGATGTAGCGGGCCGACAGCGCCGGCGATTGCCGGTCGCCCACCGGCGGCAGCTGCGCCGGGTCGCCGACCAGGACGATGCGCGGGTCGCGCGGCTCCCGGCGCTCGCGTCCGTGGCGGGCGAGCCGGGCGTAGGTCACCAGGTCCAGCAGCACCCGCCCCGAGCCGAACTGGTACAGGTCCTCGCGCGTCTCCTTGTCACCCACCATCGAGGCCTCGTCGACGATGAAGACGGTGTCGGTCGATTCGCTGTCCTTGAGCGGGAAGACGAAGCGCAGACCCGGGTCGTTGCGGTCGCGCGCCTGCTCGTGCACATGGATCGTCTTCAGCGCGTAGAGCTCGCCGTGGACGGTGCCGGCGGAGTGGCCGCTGGCCTCGATCTTCGCGTTCAGGATCCGCGCCGCGCGTCCGGTCGGCGCCAACGTGCGGGCGGAGCGGCCGGTCGCGTCGAGGTGCGCGAGCATCGCCCGGATCAGCGTCGTCTTGCCGGTGCCGGCGCTGCCCTTCAGCAGGAAGCACTCGGCGTCGCCGTCGAGAAACGCCCTGAAGGCGGCCATCGCCCGGGACTGCGAAGGGGTCAGCGTGATGTCGTTCATGCGCGGATCGTCTTTCGGATGAAGGTCGTTCGGGTACGGGGGGCGTGCGCGACTCGTCAGAACGGGATCAAGTCGTCGTCCTCCGAAAGCACCGGCGGCCGCGGCGCGCTACCGCGTGCGGTCGGCCCAGCGGTGCTGCCCTTCGGCACGACCGCTCCCCCGACGGCAGGCGCCACATCTCCGGATCGCGGCCGCAGTGGCGGACCAAAGTCACCTTGTTCACCGAAACCAATGCCGCGCACCTCCCGCACATCGACTCGTCTTGCCGCGCCACCTGCGTCGACACCCGGGCGGGCGCCACAGGGGCTCCTTTTCTCGATGCGCCGGCCGTTCGGGGGCGGCTCATCGAGGGGCCGGAGTGTCTGGTGGCAGTAGCGGCTGCAGCCCGGATCGGCAACGTTGCCGCGAGGGGGCCGTGAAGGCTCGTTCGGCCGCCGGGCGCACGGCCGCCGCGAGGGCGCCGCCGAGGGCGGCGTGCAGCGGCTGCGTGGCGCAGGCCGCGATGAGGCACGAGATGGCGAAGATGGCGCGGGCGGCGTCGCGCCCGGCGCTGGCGGTCAGGACGAGCGTCAGCCCGCGGGCTCTCGAGCGCTCGGCGAGCCCCCGAGTCGCGTCAAGACGCGGTTGAAATGCGATGGGGGCTGATGGCGTCGCTCGGCAATTTCACGCCACGCGATTTGCAGTCGCTGATGCACCGCGGCGTATGAAAAGCTCGCCGATTTTTTGCATCAAATCCCCTTCGGAATTCGGGGTGCGCTGACCGTATCTTTGGTGACAGCGCTTCTTCGGCGTCTCAATCCCCTTCGGAATTCGGGGTGCGCTGACAATGAAAGTACACGCACTCCTTTGGCAAGAGTCTCAATCCCCTTCGGAATTCGGGGTGCGCTGACAAATACGTGGAGGCTCAAAAAGAAATATCCCGTCTCAATCCCCTTCGGAATTCGGGGTGCGCTGACCATGGAACGAGATCGGCGTGGCACTGGTGAGTCTCAATCCCCTTCGGAATTCGGGGTGCGCTGACCTCATCAACGAACTTTACGCTCTCGCCGGTCTCAATCCCCTTCGGAATTCGGGGTGCGCTGACTCAAATGAGCGCCAAGCAAAAACAAGCCTCGTCTCAATCCCCTTCGGAATTCGGGGTGCGCTGACGCACCTCTTGCAAGTGCCTGTCGCGAAACGAGATTCTAGCCCTCTTGCGGGCAAGAACCGGCCGGACGCCGTCTCGGAGGCCCGAAACGGCCTCCAGACCAGGGCAAGAAGCCAAAAACCCTTTGAAATCAATGTGCTGCCAGACATGGCGGTCATTTCGGCAACGGCAGGCCAGTCATCGTTCGTCCTGCAGCCGGCCGTCGGCGCCGAGCCAGACGCCGTCCGACAGGTAGGCCGGCTCACCGTCGCCAGGGGGTAACCTCGTCGTAGAGCGCCTGCATCTCCCTGCGCGCCCGGACGTCGAGCGGAGCGCGACTGCAGGCGTATTCGCGTTTCCGGACGAACCACGGCGTGCCCTGGCCGGCGAGCAGGGACTCATCGATCGGCTCGTCGGCAACGAAACGCTGCGCGATTTCCAGAACCAGCCGGTGGACGTCGGCGGCGTCGTCGCTGTAGTAGTTGCGGACCATACGTCCGCCGGCGGTGGCGAGGCGTCCGGCCGCGTCGAACTCGAAATCGGTCGCCACGTCATAGAGCTTCAGGTCGATGCCGCGCTTGCCAAACAACACGATGATCGACCGCGACTCGCTTCGCGCGACGAACGCGCGGTGCCAAGAACAGGTTCTCGGGATGCAGGCCTCGAACCCGAGTTGGTCGAGGGCGCCCATCAGATCGGCCTGCGTTCGCGGCCAGACGGTGCCGCTCATCGCGCGTCCCCGGCCGTGTCCGGCGTGGCGGGCACGGCACCGCCGGTGCCGAGGTCACGGCCGTCATCGACGATCTCGCGCCAGGTCCGATAGCCGGGTGGAAGATCGACGCCGGCCCACTCGGCGATCCGTTCGGGCAAGCGCTGCAGCTGGGCGACGCCGCTGACGATCTCCACACGGGTCAGCGAGTTCAGGTCGGCACGGTCGAGCACGTCGCTCGGAATGTCCGCTTCGCGGGCGTTCGTGACGATCCAGCTGGTGGCCAGCAGCCCGCCCACGCTCAGCTTCAGGCTCGCCGACTTGTTCAGCGTGCCCTGTGCTTCACGCACCAGCGCCCGGCCGGCCTTGGTCTCCAGCGTCAGCAGCTTGTTGCGCCAGACGAGCGCGACGTCGAGCTCGTTCATCTCGCCGTGCTTGCGCCCTTCGCGCCGGCCCAGCCGGTCCAGCCCGACGTTGGCGCCGAAGTGCGCGGCCGGCAGCCCGACTGCGGCAACGCTGAGCAGCGCGAACTCCTCCATGTAACCGCCGGCCAGGTAGCTGGCCGCGTCGAGGTCCGCGAACACCAGACGCAACCGGCCATCGGCCGCCGGCCCCGGATCGCGCAGCAGGCCGTGGACCGACAGCTGGTCCAGCAGTTCCCGGCTGGGGCCGTCCAGAAAGCCGCCCCTCAGCAGCTGTGTCTCCTGCCCGGGCTGGAATCGCTGCCGGTCTTTGCGCGCGCTCTCGACGGCCGCGTTGGCCAACGCATGCAGCGTCGCCGCGAGGCCGTACGAAGTCCAGGAAGTGTCGCCGTCGCGCCGCGTCTGCAGCCCCGTCCCGGTGGTCGGCAGCCGCAGCACGAGCCGGGCGGTCAAGGCCTCGCGCTGCTTCATCGTCGCGAACGCGGGGGAGTCGACCCGGGTGACACGCGTCGTCTTGTAGCCCTGCACCGCCAGCAAGGTGTCGAGATCGATCAGTCGCGGTTGGAGCGGCGCGTGAGCAGTCCCCGGCGAGTCGATCGTTTCGAGGACCCCGCGCTCGGTGTCGCAATAGATGATTCGAGCCTGCGAACGCAGCGCGTCGGTGAACGCCAGCGTCATCAGCTTCGTGCCGCCCGTGACGTTGAGAACGAGACGATGCGAAGGGAAACTGCAACGCAGCGAAGCCACCGCACGCTCAACCGCCCGCTTCAGCGCCGGATAGTCGGCGTCGCCCGGCAGGTCCACGACGATCGGCTCGCCGTCGCGGCCCGACTGCTGCGCCAGCACCTCGACCATCGACTTCAGCCGCTCGGCCTCCGGCAGCATTTTCGGGCTGGCGAAGATCACGACCCGGTCCCAGCGCTCCATCAGCATCGGCAGCAGGTTCGGTTGCGTCTGGCCGCTGGCGATGCACAGATGCAGCGTCGGCGCGTTGTCGCCGAGCGGCGCTGCACCGCCGGTCGTCATCGCCGCGCTGCGCGTCCCGGTGCCGACGACACGGAACTCGTCGAGCCGTGCGCCGCAGGCCTCCATGTCGTCGGCGCTCAGTTCGCGACCGCGCCACTCGGCCGGGACGTTCATCGTCAGGTGCCAGTAATGCGCGCCGCGCCGGTTCAGTTCGGCGATCAGGTGCACCGGCAGCGTGCCGATGACCACGTCGCCGGGCTCGACGGTGGCAACGTCGAGGTTGCTCTCGACGCGGGCGGCCTGCACCCCGTGGCGCTGGGCCCAGTCGAGCGCTCCGGGGTGGCGGGTGACGAAAAGGTGTCGGGGCATGGTGTCGGGTTACGGTGGGTCAGCGGCGCTGGCTGTGGGGCTGGAGGGCGAGCCGGTTGTCGCGACTCTTGGCCTCCACGAACTCGTTGCGCGCACCGACCGTCAGCTCCAGCGGCGTGAGATTCGCCGCGGTGGACTGAGGCAGATCGGGGTTCGCCATCGCGAGCAGTTCGCACATCGTCGCGGTGCGCTCCCAGCCGGGAATCTGACGCTGCATGTAGGCGACGAAGGCGCGCATGCAGTCTCCCAGCCCGGGTGCGGGGGCGGCGGGGTCGTTCGCCCGGACGGCGTCGGGCGCGTCGGCATTGGCGATCCGCACCCGGACACAGCCGAACCCGAAGGACTTGCCGAGTCCGAGCGCGTGGCGCAGCCGGTCGTCGCCGCCCCAGGTCAGCGCCCAGGCCACCGCGCCCAACTCCTCGGGCGTCACGTTGTGCAGGCGGATGCGGCCCGTGAAGCGGTTGTCGGGCGCGAGCGCCTGCAGCCGCGTCTGCACCGTCGCTTGCGACTTGGCCGGGGGCTCGGGCACCCGGATCTCGGGAAACGGCCGCACCGGGTAGCGCTTCCAGCCGCGCAGCCGCGCGTCGGGAGACAACACGGTGCGGTAGTCGGGCGACTTCAGCACGCCGCCTTGCTGCTGTTGCTCCAGATAAGCCGGATAGAAGCTCGGCTTCGGCTGGCCCAGCACGGTCGGTTGTGCGTACGCGGCGTCGGCCGGGACAGGCCGGCCCTGCGGCGACCCCGACCAGCGCAGGTCGCCGACGAACACCCGGCCCTTCAGCGCCGCGTCGCCGCCGACGTGGCCGAACAGCGTCTCGACGAAGTCGAGCCGGCGCGCCACGCCGGCTCGCGGCCGGTGCTCGTCGGGCACCATCTGGCCCAGGGAACGCGGGCCGGGCAGCCGGAACATCTGCGACAACCCGATCTGCAACTCGCCGTGGCTCTCGATCCAGAACACCGGGACCGGCGTGCCCTCGGCCGCGCGCCGCGACCAGTGGGTGCTCCAGTCGCTGTCGTCGTGGCCGTAGACCTGGCGGAACCGCGTCATGGCCCCCGGATCGATGACGCGCGACTCGGGCTTGCGGCCACAGAGCCCGAAGACGAACTCCATGTGCTTGTTCGGCACGCCCTGGCCGGTGACGACGAGGGCTCCGACGGTCGAGGACGGACTCGTGTCGTCGACCGGCAGCAGCCGCGGGATCCGCCGGTAGCGCAACTGCTTGCCGCGGCTGTGTTCGTGAACCGCTTCCTCGACCCGGGGGTGCCGCACCTGCACGTGTCCGGTCTTGGTCAGCTTGCCGGCACGGCTCGCCGCCTGCAGCGCGGTCCGCAGCACCTCGTACTTCTGCGCGGCCGTGGTCCGCTTGCCGGGCCAGACCTCGCGCGACAAGCCGAAGTGCCGCGCGATCTGGTCGTGCTCGACACGGGCGACGGATGTCGGCTCGAGCCGCCAGTCCTGACCGTCGAACCACAACCAGCCCCCCTGCGCCAGCGGCCGGGCGCCGACCGCGGACGATCGAATGTCGCCGCCGACCATCGCCCGCATGTACTCGCTGCCCGAGGTCGTCAGGTCCCGAATCGACAGCGCCCGGTCGTCGATCAGCTGCATCCGGCTGAAGCTGGCGATCTCCAGCACGTTGCGCAGCATCCCGCGCAGCGAGGAGCCGGGGATCGCCGGCGTGCCGTCGGGGTGGGTGTGGAAGCCGACGACCGGCACCTGACCCTTCTGCCGCGGAGCGTCGTCGCGCTCGGCACCGACGAGCAACGGCGTCTCGGCGACGAGTTCGATCTGCAGGTCGGCGCACAGCCCTTCGCGCAACGGCAGGTCGTGCGAGACGCGGTCCTGCCACTCGGGGCAGACCACCTGCTGCGCCAACGGCGCGAAGTTGTAGGCCGAGGTGATGCCGCGCGGCAGCGTGGACCCGCCGCGCCAGGCGCCGTTGCCGTTGCCGCCATTGCGGCCGTTGGAGTGTCCGGGGTGTGCCATGTCTCGTCCGTTCGCGATCTCGTCAACGGGCCGCGGGCGGCAGCAGCCGCGCCGCGACCTCGCGCAGCGCGCCGCCAGCCTCGGCGACCAGCAGCACCTCGTGGCGCCACGGCTCGCCGGTGTCCACCGCGCAGTGCTCGCGCACCAGCGTCCAGCCGCGCAGCGGCGCGTCGGGCCCCGGCTCGGCTTCGGTTTTCGGCTCCAGCGCGTGCCAGGTCGTGCACAGCCACTCGCCGTCGGCTTCGCGGACGTGCAGGCTGCGCCGGTCGGCGGCCAGCTCGGCGTTCAGCACGGTGCCGGCGGGCCAGGGCTGGCCGGCGTGCCAGCGTTGCGCGGTGGCGGTCGTCTCGACCCAGCCGGCGGCCTCGGCGTCGAAGCGCTGCAGCGCGGCGGCCACGGCCGACGCGTCGCGCAGCCGCTCGGTGCGGCAGGCCCAGCGCGCGGGCGCCAGCTCCGGCGCCCGCCAGGGCGTCCCGGCCAGGCGGCGCACCAGCTCGATCAGGTCGCGCGGAAAGATCTCGTCGTTCATCTCGTCGTGCCTCGCGTTCTCAGTCGGCCGTCGCCATATCGGGTTGCGGCAGCCGGCGCTCGCCGTCGCAGGTCCAGCGGCCCACGAAGAAGCCCAGCCCCGAGGCCGAGTCGGCGCCGAGCGCCAGCCGGCCCGCGCACAAGTCGTCCAGCGCCAGCGCCAGCGCCTGCAGGTCGGTCGCGGTGACGCCGACCCGCGCGGCGCGCTCGCGGTCCAGCCCCAGCGCCAGCTTCAGCAGCGGTCCGGCCCCGGCGGCATGCAGGTTCTCCTCGCTGAACAGCAGACCGTCGCGCACGCCGCCGGTGAAGCGGTCGATGCTGTTGTGCATCCGCGTCTGCGCGACGACGTGCTCGCGCTCGATCCGCGCGTCAGCCACCCAGAGCACGCCGGCCTGGCCTCGCGCGGGACCGCGGTCGGCCGCGTGGCCGAACAGCCGCCGCACCGTGTCGCAGTCGCGGCTCTTGTCGTGCTCGCGCGCCGACTCGGCGTCGGCCCAGCGGCCGTTGAGCCGGTGCGCGTGGAAGGCGACGCGGTGCGCGAGCGCGCCCTTGACGCTGGAGGCCGGCACCAGCACCGTTTCCTCGTCGGCGCGCTGCAGCCGGCCGCGGCCGCCGGTCCAGGCGACACGCGCCTCGGTCCGCGGCAGGTCGTCGGGCAGCTTGGCCGGCGGCTTCGCCTGCAGGCTGTGGTGGCCCGAGCCGAAGCGGAACCCTGCCTCCGGCGCGAGTTCGACCTCGATGCGGTGGACGCCGGCGCGCGTGGCCGGCACGCCGCCGACGGCCAACGGCGCCATCCCGTCGGTCTCGCCGAGGTGCGGGGACAGCCGCGCCCAGCGGCCCAGGTCCGCCGGACGGCGCAGGTCCAGCGCGAGCCGGTGCGCGCGGACTGCGGCGATCTCGCCGAGCCCGCTGCGGGTCTGCGCGCCGACGCGCAGCCCTTCGACGCACAACAGCGTCTGCAGCCAGCCGGCCTCGCGCGGCTCGCCGCTGGCCGGGTCGACGTCGCCGTCGCCGCTCCACAGCGCGAGCTCGACGCTGAAGCGGTGGCCGGCCGGCAGCACGGTGCGGTCGAACAGCCCCTGGTCGGCCGCGACGCCGCGGTGGTCGATGCGCACGCGCTGGCGCGTCGTGCCGCTGCGCTGCGTCAGCGGCCGCAGCAGCG
This sequence comes from Rubrivivax benzoatilyticus JA2 = ATCC BAA-35, assembly GCF_000190375.1. GTDB lineage: Bacteria > Pseudomonadota > Gammaproteobacteria > Burkholderiales > Burkholderiaceae_C > Rubrivivax > Rubrivivax benzoatilyticus. The sequence continues at coordinate 19,402 of NZ_AEWG01000021.1, read as the reverse complement.
GGTCGTCGACCTGAGGCAGCAGGCCGGCGACCGGCCGGTCGCGGCTGTCGTGGATGCGGCCGTGGCTCAGCGTCACCCGTGAGACCTGGCCGCGATCGCCTTCGGCACAGCCGAACAGCGCGCGCGCGGCGGCTTCGCCATGCCAGCCGGCGACGGCCGCACGCAGCACGCCGGCCAGCGCGCTGGCCGGCAGCATCGGCAGGCCGTTGGCGTCGGCGGCCAGCACGACGTCGCGGACGCCGTCGCCGCGGCCGGTGCCGATCGACAGCGGGCTGCGCGCTTCGACGACGACGCGCCAGAGTGTCAGCAGCGGCATCGAGGTTCGGGTCATGCTTGCTCCTTCGCGGCCACGCGGCCCGACGCGCGCTGGGCGTCGTCGAGCGCGGCCTGGCCGGTGTGCAGCGCCAGGCGGCGCGCGTCGGCGCACAGCCGCTGCCAGGCGTCGAGACGCGCGTCGTCGCCGGCGAACCGGGTGTCGGCGGAAAGCGCGTCCAGGGTTTCGGCGATCCAGTCGCGCAGCGACAGGCGGCGGGCGCCGCCGTCGGCGCCGCGCTCGTGGGCCTTCATCGCGTCCCAGTGGCCGTCGCCGGCCGGGACGGCGCCGCGTGGCGCGCCGTTGCCCTCGGCGGCGCCCAGCAACGCGATGCGCAGCGCGTCGACGCTTGCGCACCGCATCGCGGCGCTGGCGACCGCGCCCCACTGACTGGGGCCGGGGCCCATCGGCGTCTCGGGCGCCAGCGCCTGGTAACGGCGTATCGCGCTCCAGCGCCGCAGCAGCGCGCGCCGCGCGTCGGCGACGAACCCGGCGGCCGCATCGGCATGCGAAGACCGCCTGCTGCGCGCGGCCAGGAATGCCAGCAGCGGGCTGCCGGCCGGCGCGGCAGGAGCGGCGGCCGGTTCGGCGGGGCGGATAGGCGCCTGCGCGGCATCGAAGCTCGGGTGCAGGCCGCGCAGCAGCGGCGGGTCGACGAGCACCTCGCCGAGGCCGAGTGCGCGCCCGAAGCCGATGCCGTGCGTGGCCAGCCGTTGAAGCTCGTCGGCGACATAGCCGCCGTCGCGCTGCAGCGTGATCACGCTGCCGGCCTGCAGCAGCTGGCGCTCCACCTCGGGCAGCGCCCGGTGCGCGTTCCAGGCGCTGACGCGGCGCGTGCGGATGAAGCTGCGCGCGAGGTCCAGGCGCGCGCCGGGCAGACCCAGCAGCTCGCCTTCGGGGCACAGCGTCGGCTGGCCGCTGGCGTCGCGCAGCCAGGCGTCGCTGAGCAGCCACAGCCGCAGCGTCGGTCCCGCAAGCGCCGGCGTCGCCGGTGGCGTTCTCGCCGGGCCGACCTGGGCGCGCACGCGGCCGTAACCGCTGGCGCGGCTGCGGCCGATGCGGATGGTGCCGTCGAAGGCGCCGAGCACGCGCTCGGCGACGGCGCGCGGCACGGTGCGGTCGATCGCGATGTACCCCTCGAAGCGCTGGTCGCGCGCCAGGCTCTGGTACGAGAACAGCTGACCGTCGGCAACGACACCGTCGCCGTCGATCGCGGTCATCGTCCGCTCGCGATGCACGGGACGCACGCAGCGGCCATCCGCGGTGACGTAGCCGTCGCGCAGGCCCCGCGGCTGGGCGACGACGCGCGCCAGCTCGGCCGGGTCCGGGGCCTCGGCGAGGTTGAACAGATGCTCCGCCAGCCACGCGCCGCCCACCTGCGGCGGCCGGTCGGGCCGGCCCTTGTCGGCGTGCCAGCACAGCGGCACCGGCCAGCTCGGCTGGCCGCCCGGCCCCGTCGGCCGGGCGTCGCCGAAACGGACGGCGCCGGAGTGGAAAACCGCCCAGGCATCCTCGCCGAGCGCGTCGTACAGCCGCGCAGCGGCCCAACCGCGCAGAGCGCTGCCGGGGATGCGGTCCAGGCAGCGATGGCCACCGGTTGTCGCGCTGCGTTCGCTGAGGACGAGGTCGTCGACCAGGGTCAGGGTCACAGGATGGATCTGCGTCACGCGTGCTTCTCCCAGTCGAGCGCCACGCGGCCGTGGCCACGGGTCTTCATCGCGCCGATCGCCCGCACCAGCGGCAGCGCCCGGTCCAGCAGTGCCCACGGCGCGTCGGCGTCGACGCCCGTGATGCCGACCTCCGCCTGCAGCGTCAGCGGCACGACGAGTTCGACACCGCGCAGCGAGCCGTCCAGCGCCGTGCCACTGTCGAGGTCGATCGCGGTCTGGAACGACGGCACGAACAGCGCCGCGCGCAGCGCGGCCTGCGGGTCGGGCTCGCCGGGCGCGGGAGCGGCGAGCACCGCGCGTTCGGCCGCAGGCAGCCGCGCGTCGCTGACGGTCAGGCATCCGGCCTGCGACAGCGACCGCCCCGGCGCGTCGCTGCGCTCGGCCAGTCCGCCGAACAGCTGCAGCACCGCGGCCGGGTCGGCGTGGCCCCAGGCCGCCAGCGCCTCGGCCGCGTCGCGCAGCACGCCGCGCAGCATCCGGCCCGGGACGTAGGGCAGCGCGTCGGCGTCGCGGGCGACGACAGCGTCGAGGTTGGAGCCGTCGCCGCGGCCGCAGCCGACGTGCCAGGTGTCGAGGAACTCGAGTCTCAGCGTGCGCACGCTCATGCCGCGCCTCCTGTGGTGTCGGGGTCGTCGCGGGTCAGGTCGCGCAGCAGCACCGCGTCGGGCCACGGCGATCCGTCACGCCCCAGCGGCAGCCAGGACGGATCGTCGACGCCGAGCCGGCGCAGCAGCGCGTCGATCTCCGCGACCCGTGCCGGCTCCAGGTTCTCGCGCCATCGACGCCAGCGCTCCAGCGCCTGCGTCGGGTCCTGGTGGAAATCGGTGAGCAGCCGGCGCACCGGACCGCGCGGCATCGCGTCGGTGGCCAGCGCCTGCGCCAGCGTCTGAAGGTCGGCGAGCCGCGGCACCCCGGCGCCCTCCTCCCCGATGACGTAGGCCGCGTGGCCCAGCGTCCAGTGCCGTCCGTCGACCTGCACCCGCGGGAGCGCGTCGTCGGGCACCGAGGTCGTCACCCTTTGCACCGCCAGCGCCGACAGCGGCATCGCCCGTGCGCTGGCCTGCGCCTCGCGCTTGATGACCGACTTCGCGCGCTGGCACAGCGCTTCGGCGAGCGCGGCGGCCTGCGCGAACGGGAAGCGCGCCTTCACGATCGCGATGCCGCATGCGGCGGTCAGCCCGGGCAGATCCAGGCCAAGACCGCGCAGGGCCGCCAGGCACTCGGTCGACTGGCACTCGAAGGCTTGCAGGTAGGCCTCGGCGAACGGCAGCGCCAGATCGGCGCGGACGACGAGGCTCAGATCGTCGCCGCCGAGGATCAGCGGACGCGCCGGGACGACGCCGTCGACGGCCGCGGGCAGCAGCACCTCCGCGGCGGCCTGCCGGGCGGCAGCGACCGTCGCCTGGGTGACGGCACGCGAGAACGCCGCGTAACGCTCGACGTAGGCGCCGTCGTCGCCGGTTTCGAGCCGGCGCAGCAGCACGCCCAGACCGTTGCCGTCGGCGTGCAGGAAAGCCAGTTCGCGGGCGCCGCCGACGAACGGGAAGCCGTCGCCGTCGTCGCGGACCGACCCGTCCGACGGCTCGGTGTGCCGCGGCCAGCGCAGACCGTCGGGAGCGCCGAAGCGCTGGAGCAGCGTGTCGGCGACGGCCGTGCGCCGGGCGTGGCGGCGCCGCAGTTCGGTTGCGGCATCGATCGCTTCGACCTGGCCGGCCAGCGATCGGACGGTCACGGCCGGCTGCCCGGTGCGGGCAACCCGCAGGGTCAGCGGGCCGGCTTCGGGCAGACGCGGGCGGTCGACGCGGCCGGCCTGCTGGCAGGCGCGCAGCGCGTCCCGCGCCGCGGCCAGGGCGCTCGGTGCGTCGGCCACCGCATCGGCCCAGCGCAGGCCCGTCGCGTTGGCCGCCAACGCCGCGTGCCACAGCGTGCGGACGCGGCGGCGGGCCTCATCGGAGTCGAGGAACGCGATGAACGAGCCGCCGCCGCGGCGCGAGAACCGCACCGTCGTCGCGCAGCCGGCGGTCTGCATCACCTGCTGCAACAGGCTGGTCGCCGCGGCGTCGGCCGTCTCGTCCAGGTCGCCGGTCAGCCGGTCGACCAGCAGGCTCGCGCCGACGGCGTCGGCCAGGCGGCCGGTCTCGAAGATGAAGGACTGGATCGAGCCGCACTCGAATGTCCAGCAGTGATACGTCGGCATCTTGGTTCCGAGGCTCGTGTGAAGTGAATGCGCGCGGGGCTCAACGCGGGGACGATGGAGCGACGGCAGTGTCGGCGCGAGCGCCTCGTTCGGCGGCCGGCGCCAACGTTGGCGCGCCGACGGCATCGCTCGCGCCGAGGGCGGTGATGACGGGCCGCAGCCGGGCCTCGACGACGCCGAGGCCGAAAGTCGTCTTGCCGCCGAGCTGCCACCATTCGGCCAGGGCCAGCCACGGATACGCTGCGGCGGCGCCGGGCCCGAACACGAGCGTGCCGAGCAGCCCTTCGAACGGCATCACCCGGCGCTGGCGGGCCGAACGCCGCAGCCACTGGACGCCGTCGACGCGGTGCGCGACGAGCGGCACCGCGGCCGCGGCCTCCATCAGCGCGGCGTGTTCGCCCGGCGCGAACAGGCCGACATCGCCTTCAGGCAGGTTCATCACGAGCCGGGCGACGCTGCGCCGGACCAGCAGTCGATAGTCGGGCAGTTCGCGGAGCAGTTCGTTGCCCGCCTTCAGCCTCAGCGGCGACAGCAGGCGCAGTTCGAGCTCCGCGCTCGTCGCGGCCGGCGCGACCGTGAGCTCGCGCGCCTGCTCGTAAACGTCCAGGGCCGTGACGGGCGCCTCCGCGCCGGACAGCGGTACCGGGCGGCCGGCGGCGTCGACGCCCCAGACGGCCTCCAGCGGCGCCGGGACACGGGACGGCCCGAAGCCCCGGCGCCCCATCTCGTCGGCTGCCGCCACACAGGCGGGCGCATGGGCGGCGGCATCACCGATCAGCAACAGCTCGCTGTCCAGGGCCGCGCCCGCCGGGATCCAGCCGTCCAGTTGCAGCGGTGGACGCAGCGCCCAGCGGCGCTGCTGGACCTCGGCGCGCATCAGCGCGTCGAAAGCGCCCGGCGCCAGGTCGTGCAGGCAGGCGCCGAACACGCCGTGCCACAGCGCGCCCTTGAACGGCTCGGTCTGCAGATCGCCGGCGAGACGGTGCCGCAGGCCGATGCGCAGCATCGGCAGGCCCTGCAGCGCCGACTGCAGCGTTTCGGAGGGCGGTAGCGGATCGACCGGCGGTCGCGGTCCTCGTGGGAAATGGTCCTGGGCAGACAAGCGGCGTCGCGACCCGTCACGGGATTTGTTACGTGGCGGTGGATTGTTCCATCGGTCAGCGCCTCAGTCGGCGGCGACCAAGCGCCCCCAACGTTGGTTCCATGCCGCGGCATCCTGCAACGGAAGGACACTGCCCGCATGGACACGATCGAGACGGCACGAAGTCTGGACGGCGGTGGCCCGCAATGTCGGAGCGAGTGGCCGACGCCGGGGACGGACGCCGAGGACCCGCGGCAGCGAGACGCTGGCGCCACGCTCGACGAGGTGCTCGACGAGCGCAACCTGCTCGATGCCTGGGAACGTGTCCGCGCCAACCGCGGTGCACCGGGCTGCGACGGCGAGGAGGTCGAGCAGTTCGCACAGGGCCTGCTGGGCCGGCTGCACACGTTGCAGGCCGAAGTGGCCGACGGACGCTACGTCGCCCGGCCGCTGCGGGTCGTGGCGCTGCCCAAGCCATCCGGCGGCCAGCGCCTGCTGGCAATACCCGGCGTGCGCGACCGCGTGCTCCAGGCCGCCATGGCCCACGCGCTCGGGCGGCGGATCGAGCCGACGCTGGACGAGGCCAGCCACGCCTATCGGCCGGGCCGCTCTGTCCTGGGCGCGCTGGCCGCCCTGCTCGCACTGCGCGACCAGGGCCGCAGCACGGTTTTGAAGGCCGATGTGGCGTCGTTCTTCGACCGCATCCACCAGCCGACGCTGTTGGCGCAGCTGCGCCGGTTCAGCGCCGACCCGGGGCTGCTGGCGCTGGTCGGCCAGGTGCTGGCGGCGGTTCTGGACGACGACGGCGAACGACGGCTGATGACGCGTGGCGTGCCGCAAGGCTCGCCGCTGTCGCCGCTGCTCGCCAACCTGTACCTGCACCCGTTCGACGTCGGCATGCGCGCACAAGGCTTCCAGCTGATCCGCTATGCCGACGACCTGGTGCTGGCCTGTCTCGACGCCGATGAGGCGGCCCGGGCGCAGGATGCCGCGGCACGGGCACTGCGCGAACTGCATCTGGAACTGAACCCGGCCAAGACCCGCATCGCGAGCTTCGTCAGCGGCTTCGACTTCCTCGGCGTGCGCTTCAAGGACGGGGCGCTGCACCCGCTGACCGCCGGCATGGCGGCCCTGCTGCCGCACCTCGGCCACGGCGAACTCGCCCGAGCCGGTGCGCCGGACGGCGCGCTGGCCGAGGCGGACGAGGCTTCCAGCGAGCAGGCCGAGGCCGAGTTGCCGCTGGCGGCCGGCGTCCTCGTCGACGAGACGCCGGCAGGGCAGCGCAGCGCACCGCTGCTGCAGAGCGTCTACGTCGGCGAACCCGGCAGCGTGTTGCGGCTGGACGGCGAGCGCCTGCTCGTCAGCCGCGGGCGCGAGCTGCTGGCCAGCGTCCCGCTCGGACAGGTCGACCAGCTGGCGGTCAGCGCCAACGTGCTCGTCTCCAGCGCGCTGCTGCGGCATTGCGCGCATCGCCGCATCAACGTCCACCTGTCCGACCCGGGCGGCGGCGAGGCCGTCGCCAGCCTGGACCGCGGCGGCTGGCCCGAGATGGCGCTGCTCGATGCCCAGCGGCGGGCTTGCGGCAGCCCCGCGGCGGGGCTGCCGATCGCGCGGGCGATCCTCGAAGGCAAGCTGCACAACGCAAAGGCGGTTCTGCGGCGCTTCGGCCGACGCGAGGCGCCCGAGGTGCGCGCCGTCGTCGACGAGGCCGTGGCCGCAGCCGACCACGCGATCGCGCGGCTGGCGCTGTGCGCCAACGCTGCCGCGCTGCGCGGGCACGAGGGAACCGCTGCGCGCGCCCACTTCCAGGCGCTGGCCGCGCTGTTGCCGCCGGCGCTCGGATTCGGCGGGCGCCGCCGCAGGCCGCCGCCGGACCCGGTGAACGTGCTGCTGTCGTTCGGCTACTCGGTGCTGCACGCGAACATGGCGTCGCTGCTGCGGCTCGCCGGGTTGAACGCGCACCTGGGCGTTCTGCACGCCGCCGCGCCGGGCACGCTGGCGCTGGCCAGCGACCTGATCGAGGAGTTCCGTGCCCCGGTCGTCGATGCGGTGGTGCTGACCGTGCTGCGCGAGGGCCAGATCGGCATCGGCGACTTCGACTTCGACGACGCGAGCGAGACACCTTGCCGGTTGCGGCGCGAGGGACGCCAGCGTTTCGTCCGCGCGCTCGAGTGCAAGCTGGAGTCGCGCTTCGTGCATCCGAGGCTGAAGGCTCCGACCGACATGCGTCGCGCGATGCAGCAGCAGGTGCGCGAACTCGTCCTCGTGATGCAAGGCCGGGTGCCCCGCTACCTGCCGCTGAAGTTCCGGTGAAGCGTTTCGGGAGACCGCCATGTCAAGACTCTGGCTCGTCAGCTACGACGTCGCGTGCCCGCGCCGCCGCTACCGGCTCGATCGGACGCTGGGGCGGCTCGGCGACCGCGTGCTCGCGAGCCTGTGGACCTGCCGTCTGCGCGCCGACCAACTGCCCGTACTGCAGCGGCGGCTGCAGCAACTGATCCGTCCGCCCGAGGATCGGCTGAGCCTGCTGCCCGTGTGCGCCGACTGCGAGCGACGCATAGTCTTCCTCGGCCAGGCGCCGCGAACGGCGTTCGGCAGCGGGCACTTCGTCGTGCTCTGAAGCGATTCCGGGAGGCCCGCCGATGCTGTACTTCGTCGCCTACGACATCAGCTCCGACCGCCGCCGGCGGCGCGTCGCCCGAGTCCTCGAAGGCTACGGGTCGCGACTGCACGAGAGCGCCTTCCAGTGCGAACTGCGCGCCGGCCAGCTCGCGCGGCTGCGCCGGCAGGTGGAGCGGGTGCTGGACCCGGACGAGGACCGTCTGCACCTCTATCCGCTGTGCGAGCGCGACCGGCCCGACCGCTGGCACCTGGCCGCCAGCAAGCCGCAGGACCCGCCGAGCGCCTACGTCGTCTGAGAGCCGACCATGTCTGCCAGCACGTTGATTTCAAAGGGTTTTCCGGCTTCTCGCGGGTCGTGGCACCGATTTCTGGCTGCCGAGACGGCAAATGGCCGGATGCTGCCCGCAACGGGGCTAGAATCTCGTTTCCTGACAGGCACTTGCAAGAGGTGCTGTCAGCGCACCCCGAATTCCGAAGGGGATTGAGACGCTGTTCCTGCTGATGTCCTTCAGAGTTGGTCAGCGCACCCCGAATTCCGAAGGGGATTGAGACTTCCGGGAACTCCTCCAGGAGTTCCTGCACGTCAGCGCACCCCGAATTCCGAAGGGGATTGAGACTCGTATGCCGATTGATCCGTGAGCCGATAGTGTCAGCGCACCCCGAATTCCGAAGGGATTGAGACTGCTTGGCGCTCATTTGAACTCCCTTAAGAGGTCAGCGCACCCCGAATTCCGAAGGGGATTGAGACAAGATCTCGCCGGCGTCCATGCTCACCGAGTGTCAGCGCACCCCGAATTCCGAAGGGGATTGAGACAAGGTGTGCTCATTGAGCATCGAGATGAATTTGTCAGCGCACCCCGAATTCCGAAGGGGATTGAGACTACGGCAGCGCGACTGCGAGCTTTTGCTCGGTCAGCGCACCCCGAATTCCGAAGGGGATTGAGACCTTGCTGTTACGGCCCGCGCTGTTGCCGGCGTCAGCGCACCCCGAATTCCGAAGGGGATTGAGACTGCAGCATCTGCAGGGCTTCGGTGGTGAAAGTCAGCGCACCCCGAATTCCGAAGGGGATTGAGACCACGTTGTATGGGTCGTCGGTGTGGTCTGGAGGTCAGCGCACCCCGAATTCCGAAGGGGATTGAGACTCCCGTGATGGCGGCCCACAGCGCTTGAAAGTCAGCACCCCGAGTTCCGAAGGGGATTGAGACAATCCTGCTGCGGCCAGGGCCGCTAATAAGTCAGCGCACCCCGACTCGCGGAGCGCATTCGGAGGACGAGCGGCGAAGACGGACCGCCAGGCCAATGGCCCGGCACGCCACGTCAAGCCACGTGGATCTGCCCGGGCTCGATGCCCAACAGCCCGTACTGGCCATCTCTGGCGCCGCGGTCCGCCGGACCGGCGATGGCCAGCCGCGTCCCGAGTTCGGGGCCGAAGGCGCGCACCAGCGCCTTGCGGATCACCGACAACCGCGGCCGCAGGTCGGCGGGCTGCAGCGCGACCGACTGCCGCTCGACACCGACGCGCCGGCAGGCCTGGTCCATCAGCGGCTGCAGCATCCCGACGCTGGCGGCGACGTCCTTGCGCAGCAGCACCGCGCCCGGCGCGACGAGCGCCGCGCTCTCGCGCAGCGCCTGCTGACGCCGCAGCGCGAAGAACACGTACCAGGCCATCAGCGAGGGTTCCAGCAGCGCCTCGCCGATGCCGGCGACGCGGACCCGGCGCGCGGCCGGCAGCACGTCCAGGCGAACGCTGCCCAGCGAGCGCTGCGCGCGCTGCACCAGCGCGTCGAAGCCGACGGGCTCGTGCAGCAGACGCTCGGGCAGGCCGTCGGACATCCGGACGAAGGCGACCGGCGCCAGCGAGACGCGGGCTGCAGCGGTGTCGACCTCGCGACCGTCGGGCAGCCGCAAACGGGCCGGCTCGGCCGGCGGGAAGAAGAAGCCCGGGTGCGACTCGAACGGCGAATTGACGAGCACGTGCGACAGCCGGTCCTGCGCCCGGCCGAGCAGCGACATCACGTAACCGAGATAGAAGCCCATCGACTTGCGCCCGCCGGCGAGCGAGGCGTGGATGGCGCAGGCGGGATCGAGCGCGAGCGGACGCACGACACCCAGGATCGCGTCGGCGACCGCGGTGTTGTCCTCGGCGCTCTCGACGTCGGCCAGCGGCACGCCGTCGCGCGCGACGACGTGCAGGTGGCGTGCGGGGTCGAACTCGGGGCCGTTGCCGCCCAGGTGCGCTGCGGCCAGCGCCCGCAGCTGGCCGCCTTCCAGCAGGTGCTCGTGCACGCGCTGCGCGCCGGCGGCCGTCGCGACGACGTGCAGCTCGGTCGGAACGAAGGGCGTCGGCGCAGTGGCCAGCGCGTACAGCGTCTCGGTGACGACCTGCGGCGACAGCCCGACCATGCAGACCAGCGCGCGGCGGGGGTAGCTCTCGGGGCGTGAGGGGTCGGGCTGGCTCATCGGTTCGTCTCGCGTGCGTCGGGCGCTGCATCGTGTGGCCGCCCGTCAGGCCGCCATTGTCTTGCGGAGGACCGGGCCAACTGGACGGGGCAGCGCAACCCGTCCGCGCGGACCCGGACGGTCATCAGGAGGACCGCCCCGCGACCATGCCGGTCGGCTTCACCTCGTAGCGGACGAGCCGGGCACCCGCCGCCCGCAGTTCCGCCGCATCGAGCTCGCGGCCTCGCTGCTCGGGAGCCAGATCCAGATCCAGCGACAGCGCGGTGGCACCCGCCCCGCAGGCCCGCGCGGCCAGCCACAGCGGCAGGACCCCGGCGACCACGTCTCCGGACTCGAATCGCTGGGCGCCGACGTGCGACAACACGCGGGCGTCGGGCGCAGCCAGCTCGGTGCGCATCCAGTCGATGGCGCCGGGATGACGGGAGACGAGGTAGACGGTCACCGGAGACGTCAAGCCGCGCTCACGCTTGCCCTGCGGAAGCGGCCTTCGAGTTCCTGCGCCAGCGTCCAGCCGGCGGCCTCGAGCATGACGATCGAGATGCCCGGCGCGACGATCGAGCCCAGCCCGGGCACGAGCTTGGAGAGCTCCTTGGCGAGCATCCGGATCGGCTGCTTGAGCATCGTGTTCTTGATCGCGCTGATGGCCAGCACCTTGGCGGCTTCCTGCGTCATCTCGCCACCGAAGACGCCGCACAGGCTCATCGCCATCGACGTCATCGCGACGGTATCGGTCGCGACGCCGAGCCCCGGAACGGGGACCGCGTTGCCGGCCGCAGCGGCCGCTGCGTGCGCGTGGATGATCGCGTGGCACTTGCGCTTCTGTTCGTCGTTCATGACGACTTCCTCCTCGTTGCGTCCGTGGGATGCCCCGGTTGCGGTCGGACTGCCTGCATGGGCAGTTGCTCCGGAGCACGTTTGCGATGCCGCGCATGATCCAGGCCTGGCGTCCCGGCTCGTGCGGTCGGTAACGTTGGTGCAGGTCGGGGAGGTATGCGGGTGCTGATCACCCGCATGGGCGACGCCCCTCGGTCCCGGTCAGCCATACCCCCCGTTGAGCGCCGACCCAAGGCAGGTCAGGACCGCATCGATGCCGCCCGGCGCGGACACCATGTCGACCGGCCGAGCACCGCCGAGCGCCGGAATCCGCTCTCCGCACCACCCGCGAAGCCAGGGCTCGAACCTCGGGTCGTCGTGGAGCGACACCAGTTCCTGGAACGCCTCCGATCGATAGAACTCCACCAGCCGTCGGGCGCGCTCTTCGAGGATGCGATGCACGCGCCGCAGTGCCAGCGCCTCCGCCAGCGCATGAAGCCCCGGCAGACCCCGCGCACGGCTGGCTTCGAGGCTCTCTGCGCGCAGGGCGCAGGCTTCCAGCGAGACCACCAGCGTGGTGAGATCGACCTGCGTCATCTGCGCCATCAGCTCGTTGCAGAAGGCCGTAGGCCGCAGGCACCGGAGCAGCGCCTCCCAATCGCGGGGCGAGCCGAAACAGACTTTGACGCCCTCCCCTTCACTTCCGAGCCGGTGCAACCAGTTCGCCGTGGCCTCGGCCATCTGCTGGGCGGTCCGGGCGGAGCCCGCCGCCGCCCGTTGCGCCACGATGCGCTCGCGAACGAGCGGCGAGGCCGCCTCGATCCAGTCGTCGTCGCTGGCGCCGGCATCGAGTTCGACGAAGTGCTCGTCCCCTTCCTCGCTCACCAGAGCGAGGCTGAGCGGCGGCCCGTCGTCCGGCCCCCAGAACGCCGTTGCGAGATAGCAGGTTGGCATGGGTCCGTCTCCAGGCTGATGGGCGCACCGCACCCAGGTTTCGACCGTGGCGCCGTTTGCAGTGCCAGTCTGGGGTATCAACCCACCGCGCGGCAGCCCTGCAGTGGTCGTTGCCGCGAACGCGGCGATCCCGGAGGGCCGCGTCCGCAGCCGGCGCGGTCATCCCGCCCGGCGCTGCGCGAGGCGCTGCTCGTGGAACGCATGGTCCTGGCAGACCAGTTGCCCCAGCGCCCCGACGTTCAACGGCGCGGCGCCAGGCAGCGGCCGAAGCAGGTTCTGGAACTGCTCGCGAAACCCCTCGCTCTGCAGCACACCGAGGAAGTCCACGCCAGGCCGCTCGATGACACCGAGGCGGGAGTTCTCGTGTGCAAGGACGACGGCACGTCGCACGGCGACGGGCTGGCCGCGACGCAGCAGGAAACCCTGCAGTTCATCGGCCACCGCGTTGACCTGTTGGCTCGGTGCCCGCCCCTTGGCGTCGCGCACCGGCACGCCCTCCTGGACGAGATTGCCGTAGCGGTCGTACTTGTCGCGGCTCCACTCGGTGCCCTGCACGTGGACGACGCCGTTGAGCGTCTTCACCTCGATCGCGACGATGGCCGTCGGGCCCAGCAACAGCAGGTCGGTCTCTCCGCCCCGGTTGCGATAGCCCTTGAAGAGCATCCAACGGTCATCGAGCCAGGTCGACAGGTCCGCCTGCACGCGCTCCTCGCCTTCCCGACCGCCGGCGAACCGCCCTTCGTCCTCGCCCGCGGGCGGCATCTCCGGCTCGCTGGGCCGACGCGACAGGCTGGATGCGAGCCAGCTCAGCGCGTGCCCGAGGGCGGCAAAGATGCGCCGAGCTCGCATCGCAGAGCCGATGGCGGCCTTGCGGCCGGCAATCGCCGCTTCGCGTCGCTCGACCTCCGCACGCCAGGCCTCGCGTTGCTGGCGGTACGCCGCTTCGCGCGAGTCTTGCGCCTGGCGAATCTGGTCGGCGGCGTGGTCGGACAAGGTCTGCACTCTCATGCTTCTTTCCTTCTCTTGCTTGTGGTTCTCGGTGTGCGACGCGGGCCGGGCCTCGCGTCGCGGTTGGGTTCAGTGGGTCGGACGGATCGGCGATCGGCGCCTGAGTCGCGCGAGGAAGCCGCTGACCTGCCAGGCGATCTCGTGTCCGCCTTCCCAGCCGGCGATGACGGTCGCCGGTGTCATGCGCAGGACCAGGTCATCGCCCTCCCAGCGCAGCGTCTGCACGAACGCCAGAGGGCGCCCGTCGCACCAGCACTGATAGGTGTCGGCGTCCAGGGCCGCGCGGCGAAGGTCGTCTGGATCGCAGGGGTCGCGGATCCGGAAGCCGTGGACGACGACCGCCGCCGGCTCCTCGCTCACCGAAACGGGCCAATGCAGGGCAAGCCTCGACAGCACGTCCTCGATGCGCCACCAGGTGTCCTGAGGTCCGGTCTCGATGCTCACGGCGTCGGACGGCGGCGCCGGGACGGTCAACGGCAGCAAGCGCGCGGTCGCGTTGCTGCTCTCCTGCAGCGGCATCTGCGCCAGCATGCGCAAAGCGGTGTCTTGGGCGGTGCCGGCGAACCATTCCGCGGCGCCGTCGCCGCGGTGCTCCGCAGGGACCCGGTAAGGCGCGAGGCTCTTGTGCATCGATCGCTCGACCTGCTCCGCCCGCTGGCGGCTGGGCAGCCAGATGGCGCGCGAGTGCTCGAGGTCGAGCTCGCCGCGCCGGAACTCGGGAAGCCTGCGCGCGCGGTGTAGCGGTCGGCGAGCCCATCCGAGTTTGAAGCGGCGCCGGTCGCGCCGCATCAACACGTAGACCGAAGCGCGGTCGGTGGTCATGGCGTTGGACATGTGCCGGCCCTCAATGCAAGACCACCGCGCGGACGTAGCCGCCGAGCACCTGCAGGTACAGCTCGGGGCCGATGCGTCCGCTGCGATAAAGCATCGCCAGGCCGAGCAACGAGACGTCGCTGGTGTGCAGCTGAACGAAGCCCTCCTCCGCTGCGTGGGTCGTCAAGGCCGAGAAGTCGTCCTCCCCGTCGCGGGACGGGCGGACGGGGCCGACCCGCGCGATGGCGATCGCCGGGTGGTGGTGCAACCAGTCGAGCAACGCCACCTGATCGGCCGCACTCGCGGGCGTGTCCTGGCGGCTGATCCAGTACCGCATGCGGTGGCCGCTCAGTGACAGGCCGCGCGAGTCGACGTAGTCCTCGAGGTCGCGCTCGAACTGGACGAGGTGCCTCTGCGGCATTCCCGGCCGGGCCTCGAGTTGCAGCACGAAGCCGGTGGGCTCGTCGTCCAGGGGCTGTGCGCCTGATGCAGCGCAGCGGTCAGTGAAGGCGGTCATGCAGCCTCCGGGTCACAGGAAACTCGCGGGCGACGAAGACCACCTCCGGCTGCACCAGCAGCCAGCCGATGAACGCCGTGCGGGCGGAGACGGTGATCTGCGCGTCGCGGTTGAGGACGACGAGACAGTTGTCGCCAAGCCACCAGCTGAGCGCCGGGTGGCGCAGCCGACGCGCCAGGAGGCGAGACAGCTGCTCGCGCGACGCCGGCAACGGGCCGGCGAACGCGACACGGACGACGAGGACATGGCCCGGCATCTCGGCGATGAGCTGGGCCGGTCGCGATGGGTCTTCGTGGAGGTTCATGAGGCTCCTCTGCGTCGGATGCGGCATCCGCGGGCGTGGCTCGCCCCTGCCGTCATGCCAAGGCATCCGCTGAAACTCGGTGGGACGATTCCGGGCAGTGCTCCGCCAGCGCGGCCCTCAGCGGGCCACGCGGCAGGTCACGTCATGAGGTGGCGCGTGTGCGGGTCAGGCCACTCGGCGCCAGGACGCAGGCGGCGGCTGGGCCTGGTGTCCGGCTTCGTTGGCCGCTTCGGCGACGGCGCTGCCGGAGGCGAAGCGCGTGGCAAGCAACCGGTCGATCGCCGAGCCGTCGCGGCGCGTCATGTTGGGCACGAAGTGGCCGTAGACCGTGAACAGCATCTGGCTGTTGGCGTGGCCCAGCTGGTTGGCAATCCACTGCGGCGACTCGCCGGAGGCCAGCCAGAGCGTGGCCGCCGTGTGCCGCATCTGGTACGGGCGCCGGGGCGCCAGCTCCAGGTGGCGCAGCAGCGGATACCAGACGCGCTCGCTGAAGTTCTTGTTGTCCAGCGGGTGGCCTTCGCGGTTGCAGAACACGTACTCGCTTAGCTTGCCGGTGGCCGCGTGCTGGCGCTTCAGCGCTTCGTAGACCGGCTGAGACATCTGGATGTCACGCTGCGAGCTGTCGGTCTTCGTGTACTCGTCCTCGCCCAGCACGAAGGTCTCGCGCACGAGGATGAGCCGGCGCTCGAAGTCGACGTACTTCCACTTCAGGCCGTGGGCCTCACCCGTGCGCATGCCGGTGAAGAAGCGCACGGTGAAGTAGTCCCGGTAGTCCGGTCGGACGACGGCCAGGATCTGCTGGACCTGGTCCAGCGAGAACGGCTGCACGTCGGACTTGCGGACTTTCAGCGGGCGGACGTTGGCCGACGGCGAGATGAAGCCGTGGCGGTCCGCCGCGTCGGCCATGATCTGCCGCAGCACGCCCAGGATGTTGTTGATCCGCTTGCTGCTGAGCTTGTCGCCCGTGCGGCCCGGCTTGTCGGCCAGCTTGGCGCGGAAGGCCAGGATGTCGGACTTCGTGATCTCGCCGACCGGCTTGTCGCCGAAGGCGGGCAGCAGGTGGGCGTCGAGCGTGGACTTCAGCACCTTCAGGTGCGAACGGCGCCATTCGATCTGGTGTTCGGCGAGCCAGGTGGTGACGAACTCTCGAAAGTTCGGCGACGCCGGCTTCGGAACTGCAGCAGCGGGCGACGCGAGCTGGGGTATCGACGCGCCTGTGTCGGTACCGGCGTGCACCACTGGCGCGGACGCGAATCGCGATGCCAGTGCACTCCCAGGGAAGAACTCCCCGTAGACGAACGCCCCCGCAGCGATCGCCTCGCGCAGGCGCTTCAGCACCGCCTCGACGCGCTTGCGGTTCGCCGGAGTGTCGCCAAGCGCCGTCTGCTCACGACAGCGCACACCTCGGTAGGTGAAGTCGATGACGAGCTTGCCCGTCTCCTTGCGCACGCTGACCTTAGCCATGGAGCACCGTGCCGTTGGCCATGGGGAGTCCGATCGGGCTGTCGGCAGAGGCCAGGCGCATGTCGCGCTCGATCGCCTCCCAGACGAAGAGGATCTTGCGGCCGCCGAAGGGACGAACGTAGTGCGTACCCTCCAGCAGGACACTGTCCTTCAGCCGTTCGCGGATCGTGCGGACGTCGTACTTGATCTTGGCCGACAGCTCGTCTGTCGTGAGATAGGTCGTGCTCATGCCACTCTCCCGTCGAGTAAACTCCACAAACATCGCCACTGCGCGACGCTTGGTGAGAATATTAATCGACGCTTGGCGACTGTCAAGCACGTTTGTGGATTTTGCTCCACGTTCGGCGAGTTGAGGTGACTCGGTGATCCGGTTCAAGCTGGGTGAACAGCTAGAGAAAAAGCAGTTCCGCGACTCGCGGCGCATCACGCTGCAAGAGGTCTCGGACGCGACCGGGATCAACCGTTCCACGCTCTCCAAGATCCTCAACCAACGGGGTTACAGCACCGGCACGGACGTCCTGGATCGCCTGTGCACGTACTTCGGCTGTCCGGTTGCCGACTTGGTCGAGCACTTGCCGGACTGAGTGGCCCCACGTAGGCAACTGCCGCCTCATCTCCGCTGACGGCCTCACGACCGCCCAACGCCCGGCGGCGTCCGCACGTCAAACGTTTTCGCTTCGTAAGCCTGAGAGCGCGCAGGAGGGCTAAGCTCGCATTCCGCTAGCGTTCTACGTGCAGGAGTGCGATGGCTATCAACAAGTCCGAAGTCTTCAGCGTGCGCGTGGAGCCGCGCATCAAGGCGGCCGTCCAGACTGCGGCCGAGCGCGAGATGCGGAGCCTCGCCAACATGTTCGAGGTCATGGTCGTCGCCTACTGCCGGGATCACGGGTATCCGCTACCCGGCGTACCCGAGGATGCGCTTCGCCACTTGCAGACGCGGAAGAACCCATCGTGACATCAACCAAGAATGACGGGTTGCAAGCACTCGGCTTCCGATTCGGGCTCAACGGCCCCCACGCAGCGCGAACCATGATGCTGACAGACCTGCGGCAGCTGCTGGCGCACACCGAGCGTGATGCCACCCGAGCCGACTACGCGCGGGCGGTCGTCGAGGAGAACGCGCTGGGGAAGCCCACGCGCAAGGCTCGGCAACTCGCGTTGCGGCACCTGGTCACCTTGTACGGACTGAACCCCGCCAACCCCATCTTTCGCGCGTTGCGGCGGCTATGGCCTCTGGACGAGGGCGCGCAGCCCTTGCTTGCCCTCGCGGTTGCCTTGGCACGCGACCCGCTGTTGCGAGTCACCATGCCCTTCATCCTCGCGCGAAGCGTCGGAACTCCAATGCCGCGGGAGGCCGTTGAGAGCTTCTTGGCAAGCGCCTGCCCCGATCGTTTCAGCGCCTCGTCGTTGAAGTCCTTCGCGCAGAACGTCGCCGGCACCTGGACTTCCGCCGGTTTCCTTCAAGGGCACTCCCGCAAGACGAGGAGCCAGGTGCACGCGCGCCCAGAAGCCGTCGCCCTGCTTCTATTTCTCGGCTACCTGGAAGGCCGCACTGGCCAGCGCTTGTTTTCGTCTGAGTGGACGAACTTGATCAATGGCTCACCCGATGAACTAGAGGCACTTGCAAACTCGGCGTCACATCGGGGCTTGCTCGTGTTCATGAACGCCGGTGGCGTCAAGGAAGTGCGTTTCCCCGGCTATCTCACGCCCGAAGAAGAACGAATCCGCCAGGAGGTCTCGCATGTCGTCTAAGGTCGCCAAGCTGGTTTCAGCCTATCGCCGGCACCTCACCGTTCCCTGGCAGGCGGGGCTAGCGGCCATCCAGCGCGTCATCTTCGCGGTCTACGACAAAACTGACGAACTGCGGCTGCGCGCGAACGTCGAGGAGTTCGCTCTGGTCACCCAGCAGGCCGGCAAGCGCTGGCTGCTGCTGGACGTGACCCACGCCTTTCCCGAATGGATGGCCGGCCAGGAGTACCGCGATGCCTACTTCGAGTGCCCGGAAGACCTGGCGGGCTACCAAACAGGCGAACTGACCGAATTCGTCTCCGACCTCAACGCCAAGCTCAGGGCCCGCATCGCGGCTGAAGCCGGGCCCGATACCGTGGTCGCGCTGCTGGGTGTCGGAACGCTGTTCGGGCTGGCCCGAGTCTCGTCGGTCGTCGAAGGCATCAAGGAGGCCGTCGAAGGGCGCCTGCTGGTGTTCTTCCCCGGTGAGCATCACCCAGAGAACCATACCTACCGTCTTCTGGATGCTCGAGACGGCTGGAACTACCTGGCCGTGCCGCTGCTGGCCCAGGACTGACCCGACACGACGTTTCCAAGAACCAAAGCAAGGACCACCATGCTGAACAGGGACATCTACAACAAGACCCCGAAGGAAAACCGCCTCGTCAACAACGGCGTGGCCGAGGTCTCCGAAGACCACTCCGAGGCCGCACAGGCCATCCTGCGATACGAGCTTGAGACCTTCGTCTGCGATGGTCAGTACGAGAAGGGTCTGGAGACCATCCTCGACAAGTTCCTGCTCAACCTCGACTCCAAGACCGAGCAGCCGGGGGTGTGGATTTCTGGCTTCTACGGCAGCGGCAAGTCGCACCTGGCCAAGATGCTGCGCACGCTGTGGACCGACTACCAGTTTGCCGACGGTGCTACCGCCCGCAGCATCGCCAAGCTGCCCATGGGTGTGTTCGAGCACCTGAAGGAGCTCTCGACCCAGGGCAAGCGCCACGGTGGCCTGCACGCTGCAGCGGGCAAGCTGGGCGCCGGCGCCGGTGACAAGGTGCGGCTCGCGCTGCTGGGCATCGTGTTCAAGTCCAAGGGGCTGCCCGAGCAGTACAACCAGGCGCAACTCGTGCTGTGGATGAGCCGCGAAGGCATCCTGGCTGCGGTCGAGGCGGAGCTCAAAGCCGCTGGCCGCTCGCTGGCCCAGGAACTGCCCCACATGTACGTCTCAGGCCACCTGGCCAAGGCGCTGCTGAAGGCCCGTTCTGACCTGGCGCATACCGAGGCGGATGCCCGCAAGTTGCTCAAGGAACAATTCCCGCAGGTCACCGACGTCAGCAGCGAGCAGATGACCACCGCCATCGCCGACGCGTTGATGGTGGACGGCAAGTTCCCGCTGACACTAGTGGTGCTGGATGAGGTCCAGCAGTTCGTTGGCAACGACGTGGAGAAGGCGTTCC
>NZ_AEWG01000022.1 GCF_000190375.1 Rubrivivax benzoatilyticus JA2 = ATCC BAA-35 | reverse complement strand
CAGAGCCTCCCGGTCTCTTGCTGCCCAACTCGTTATATGCAGCACATTAACGCCACATAAAACAACCAACGCTCGCGTAACAAGCGCCTCGACCGGAGGCTCAAGCTCTTGTCGCGCTTGATTTTTCCATCGCCGAGCATCTGCTCCACGGGCGTAAAATGACGCCAAAAGCGGCGCCGGTCACAAATTACTCTCCGCCCATCCAACCGCCCCCGCCGCCCACCGTCGAGAGGAATTCACTCACACCAAGGAGACAAACCCCGCCCCGCCCTGCCGCGGACGTCGGGTGGCCGGTGTAGGGAAGTATTAGGAGGAGGCCCGGCGAAGCCGGGCCGGGGGACATGACCGGAACCGGCCACCCGACGTCCGCGGCATACAGCGAGCGCCAGCGTGCAACCAGCCGCACACCAACAACTGCGCCAGATCAAATCCACACAGCCGCACCACCCAAACACGGTCCCCAAAGCGCCAACAAGAAGCCGCTACACGCGCAACAAAGCGCCGAACAAGCCCCCTCTTGAAAGCCCGAACCCCGACCCCTAACTGACCCGTACAGCCAGCGGCGGCACCCACAACCAGCCCCGCCGGCCGCAACCCGACACTAGGAGGTCAACCATGTACCGCACCCTGTTCCCGCGCGACGTCTTCGCCGAGCTGGATCGCCTGCAGCGCGACCTGACGTCGGTGTTCGAGGGCTCGCCCAGCATTCGCGGCATCGGCCGCGGCGGGTATCCGGCGCTCAACGTCGGCAGCACCGACAGCGCGTTCGAGGTCTACGCCTTCGCACCGGGCCTGGACCCGGCCACCATCGACGTCAACCTCGACCGCGGCGTGCTCACGATCGACGGTGAACGCAAGGCCGGGCTGCCGGCGCAAGCCGAAGCCGGCAGCGACAGCAAGCGCACCGTGCACCTGCAGGAGCGCTTCACCGGCCGCTTCCGCCGCGTCGTCAGCCTGCCCGACGACATCGACCCCAACGCCGTCACGGCCGACTACAAGGACGGCGTGCTGCGCGTCAGCGTCCAGCGCCGCGCCGCCGCCCAGCCGCGCCGCATCGCCGTCAACTGAACGCCCGACTTCGGAGGACACCATGAACGCCGTCACCCAAACCCGTGACACCGCGGCCACCACCGCCGCCCGCGAGCCCGCGCTGCTGCCCCCGGTCGACGTCGTCGAGGACGCGACCGGCATCACGCTCTACGCCGACCTGCCCGGCGTGCCGCGCGAGAACCTGCACCTGCGCGTCGAAGGCGACCAGCTGACGCTGGAAGCCGAGATGGCGCTGGCCCTGCCGCAGGCGCTGCAGCCGCAGCACGCCGAGGTGCAGCTGTCGCGCTACCGCCGCGGCTTCACGCTGAGCAAGGAGCTCGACGCCGAGAAGGTCAGCGCCGAGTTGTCGCAAGGCGTGCTGCGCGTGCGCATCCCCAAGGCCGAGCACGCCCAGCCGCGCAAGATCGCCGTCCAGGTCGCCTGACCGCGTGACGACACGCCGGCCGCCGCCGCGGCCGGCGCCTTTTTCCATCCGCATCACCCCATCCCCATCGGAGCAACGCCATGAAGATCGACGAGATCCGCCAAGGCTTCGGCACGCTGTGGGACAGCGTCACCGAAGGTTGGGACCGCCTGCGCCAGTCGGCCGCCGGCGCGCTGACCCGGCTGCGGCCGGGCGATGACACCGCCCTGCCCGCGCGCGAGCACGTGGACGACACGCTGTGGATGCCCAGCGCCGGCTGGGCGATGATGGGCGGCGAAGTCTTCGAGGACGACGACCGCCTCGTCGTGCGCCTCGAAGCCCCGGGCCTGGAGAAGGAAGACTTCGACGTCCAGGTGCAGGGCGAAGTGCTGGTCGTGCGCGGCAGCAAGCGCTTCGAGCGCGAAAGCACCGAAGGCCGCTGGCGCGTGATGCAGTGCGCCTACGGCGCCTTCCAGCGCACGGTGCCGCTGCCGGTGGCGGTGCGCGGCGAAGACGCCCGCGCCAGCTACCGCAACGGCGTGCTGCGTGTCGAGCTGCCCAAGCTCGCACCGGGCAAGCCGCGCACGGTGTCGGTCCAGGTGGGCTGAAGCGCGCGCCGCGCGCGGGCCGGGCGCCTCACTCGGGGCAGTCTTCCAGCCCGTGCGCGGCCACCTGGGCCAGGCCGGCTTCGTCGACGACGAGCAGGCGCGAGCCCGAACGCTCCACCAGCCCCTGCTGCAGCATCGCGCGCCAGGCGCGGTTCACGCGCTGGCGGCTGCCACCGACGCTGGCGGCCAGCTCGGCCTGCGAGACGTCGAGCTCGATGCGTGTGCCTTCGGGCCCGTCGTGGCCGAACTGGCGCGCCAGCCGCTGCACCTGGCGCGCCAGGCGCTGCGCCAGCGGCATCGTGTGCAGCTCCTCGAAGCGGCGGAACATGCGCCGCAAGCGCTGGCAGTTCAGCTGCAGCAGCGCGTCGCGCAGTTCGGCGTGCTGGTCCATCAGCTCGCGCAGCGTCGGCTTGGCCAGCACCACCAGCGTCGACGGCATGTGGGCCACGGCGTCCAGGTCGGACGGGCGGTCGTCGATGGCGGCGATGTCGCCGAACCACTGGCCGGGGCCGACGAAGTCGAGCGTGAAGCTGCGGCCGTCGGACAGCGCCGTGCCCAGCCGCACCGCGCCGCGTGCGACGCCGAACCAGCAGGCCGACAGGTCGCCGCGGCTGCCGATGCGCACGCCGGCGGCCACGCGCCGCACCTGGCCGCGCGACAGGATGGCGTCGCGCAGGCCCGGCGACAGGCCGGCGAACCAGGGGCCGGCCTGCAGCGCGGCCTTCTCGCCCAGGCGCAGTTCCTGGTGCGCCGGCAGCGTCGCCCAGGCGGGCAGCGGGCGGCGCAGCAGCGGCAGCTCGATCGGTTCGGCAGTCAGCATGGCGTGGTCTCCGGCACCGGCGGCACCCGCCGCCTCGACAAACCCGTTTTTCGGCCGGTGCCTTGTTAACCCCGATCAAGCGAGAGAAAAACAAGGAAACGACCGCGGCAGCGACCATACCGGGCCCATCGAAAACCCGACATCGGCACAAACCACAGGGCACGGCACGGAACTCGGGCGGCATCGTTGCACCATGCCCGGCCCCACCGCCTCCGCAGCGCCCGACGCCGCGTCCGCCCACGCCCCGCACGGTGCGCGCCGCCGCGAGGCGCTGCTGGACGCCGCGGCACGGCGCTTCAACGAACAAGGCCTGCGCGGCGCGACGCTGGCCGACATCGCCGGCGCCGTCGGCCTGGCGACGAACAGCCTGACGCACTACTTCCGCCGCAAGGAGGAGCTGGCCGCGGCCTGCCTGCTGCGTGCCATCGCCGCGGTCGACGAACTGGCCGCCGAGGCCGCCGCCGAGCCGGGGCTGGAGGCGCGGCTGCGGCGCTTCTTCTGCGGCTTCGCCGCCCGGCTGGCCGAGGTGCACGCCGGCCGCCGCCCCGACCTGGTGGCCTTCAACGACGTGCGTGCGCTGCCCGAGTCGCAGGCCGAGCCGGTGTTCGCGGCCTACAACACGATGTACCGCCGGGTGCGTGCGCTGCTCGACGCCGACGACGCGCCGCGCCTGTCGCGGGCCGAACGCAACGCACGCGGCCACGTCGTGCTGTCGGTCGCCAACTGGCTGCGCAGCTGGATCGTCAGGCACGAGCTGGAGTGCTACGAACGCGCCGCGGCGCGGGTCGCCGAGCTGCTGGTGCACGGGCTGGCGGCGCCGGGCTCGCGCTGGGCGCAGGTGGCCGAGCGGCCGCCCATCGTGCTGGCGCCGCCGGCCGGGGACGCCGCGGCCGAGGCCTTTCTGCAGGCGGCCACCGCGCTCGTCAACGAGCAGGGTTACCGCGGCGCGTCGGTCGAGCGCATCGCCGCGCGGCTGCATCTCAGCAAGGGCGCCTTCTATCACCGCCACGACACCAAGCACGACCTGATCTCGGCCTGTTTCGAGCGCAGCTTCGAGCTGCAGCGCGCGGCGCTGCGCGCGGCCGAGGCGGCACCCGGCAGCGGCTGGCAGCGGGCCGGCGCGGCGGCGCGGGCGATGGCGGGTTTCCAGCTGTCGGCGCAGGGGCCGCTGCTGCGCGCCTCGGCCACCAGCGCGCTGCCCGACGCCGCCGAGCGCGACCGGGTGCAGCGCAGCGGCGAACGCCTGGCGGCGCGCTGTGCCGAGCTGCTGCTGGCCGGCATGGTCGACGGCTCGATCCGGCCGCTGGACCCGGCGCTGGCCGCCGAGCTGCTGCTGGCCGTCGTCAACGCCGGCGCCGAGCTGCCGCTGTGGGTGCCCGAGGCCGGCCGCGACGACGTCGCGCGGCTGATGCTGCAGCCGCTGTTCGAGGGCCTGCGCGCGCCGCCGATTTGATCAGCGCGCGGCCGGGGCCGCCGGCGCGGCGCGCATCGCGGCGCAGGGGTCGGGGCGCGGCTGGCGCGGCACCTCGATGCGGCGGTCGAATGCCGTCGTGGCGTCGCCGGCCTCGACGACACCGATCGCCTCGGAGCGTGCGCGGGTCGCCGCGCTCAGCCAGCGCGGCGCGCCGACGTCGGTGCGCACGTGGCCGTTGCCGGCCAGCAGCACGGCGCCGCCGCCAGCGTGGGCCTCCAGCGCGCGCGCCATGCTCTGGTCGCGCGCCACCTGGGCCAGCGCCATGCGGCGCGCCGTCGCGGCGTCGAGCTGGCCGCAGTGCGAGCCTTCGATCTCGCCGGCCAGCACGTCGAGCACAGCCGCCGGCACGTCGGCGTCGAAACCTTGCGCGGCCAGGCCCTCGCGCATGACGACGCGGGCGTCGGCGCGCGAGACGTTGGCGGCGACGATGGGCACGCCGGCGCGCAGCGCGGCGGCGACGAACGGGCGGTAGAAGTCCCAGTTCCAGCCCGGCCCGCCGGCCGCGGCGATCAGCGCCGCGGCGTCGCCGCCGGCGGCGCGCGCGGCATCCAGGGCACCCTGGCGCTCGCGGTCGAACTGCTCCATCACCAGCGCCGGGCGCTCGCCGCGCGCCAGCACGGCCTCGAAGGCGGCCAGGCGCAGCGCGTGCGCAGCGGCGTTGTCGTGCACCTCGCCAAGCAGCACGACGGGGCGCTGCAGCTGCAGCGGCGGCGCGGCACAGGCACCCAGCGCGGTGCAGGCGGCGAAGACGGCCGCGATGCGGCGCAGGCGGGAGACGGGCGGCGTCAGGACGGTCACGACAGCTTCCTCGGGGACGAACGTGAACGGCTGGCGGCGGCTGGCGCGTGGAGAACCCGGCAGGCGCCAGCGCCCGCCGGGCCGGCGATCAGAGCTTGGGGATGCGGATGCGGCTGATCATCAGCGAGCCCGACACCGCGTAGATCAGCACCAGCGGGTGCAGCACGAAGCCGGCGACGTGGATCTGGCCGAACCACAGGTCCTGGCGCACGTGGCCCAGCGCGGCGGCCACGGCGAGCAGCGCGACGATCAGGATCGAGGTCGGGATCGGCGTGCCCTCGAAGTACTTGACCTTGTCGCCGCCCTCCGAGAGCGTCTCGGCGGTGACGTTGTAGCGCGCCAGCCGAGACACGCCGCAGGCGACGAAGTAGACCAGCACGATGCGGTCGTACAACCCCTGCATGCCGACGCCGTAGGCCATGATGGCCGGGGCGACGCCGAAGGAGATCACGTCGGCCAGCGAGTCGAGCTCGCGGCCCATCGCCGAGCTCTTCTGTCGCCAGCGCGCGATGCGGCCGTCGAGCACGTCGAAGACCAGCGCGGCCAGCACCAGCGCGGCGGCAAAGTAGACGTGCAGCACGTCGCCGGTCTCGAGATAGGTCATCGTCGAGAACAGCGCCCCGACGCCGCAGATCGCGTTGCCGAGGGTGAACCAGTCCGCGAGATGGAACTCGCGGATCATCGAGAAGGGCTTCTTGGGCGGGAGAGGCGTCGTCATGGGCAGGGTCGCGGCCGCCTTCGCGCGCGGCCGGGGCGCCAGTGTACGGGGGCCGGGCGAGCCGCCGGGCCGGGGTGCGTCAGGTCTTGTGCACGACGCCGGCGGCCTCGCGTGCGCGGCGCTTGGCATGCACGTAGGCGCCGTGCGGCACGTGCAGCAGGTCGGCGATGCGCCACAGCAGGTGCTGCTCGTGGGCGCCGAGCGTGCCGTCGGCATAGGCCACGCGCCACATCGCCTCGACGATGGCGATCTTCTGCTCCATGTCCCAGGCGTCGTTGATCGCCGAGGTGAAGCCGAACAGGTCGCTGGCACCGGCCACCGTGCGCTCGGCGAGCTCGACGAGGCGCTCCAGCTCGTCGTCGGCGAGGCCGAACTGCGTGCGCAGCGTCGCCAGCACCGAGGCGCGTTCGGCCGGCGAGATCCCGGGCTCGGAGCGCATCACCTCGACGAGCAGCGCGGCGCAGGCCAGCTGCAGCGTGTGCACGTCCTGGCGCGCGGGGGCGTCGCGGCGCGGGGCGACGGCGTCGAACAGGTCCTTCAGGGTCTTGAGCATCGTGTCGGGACGGCGGCGGCCAGGGCGCCGCCAGCCCCCGAGGGTAGCGCGTGCGGCGATGCCCCCGCCCGGGGCGGCGTTCGTCGCGTGCCGGGGCCGTCCCGGTGCCGCCGCGGCCGGCCTTCGTCGCAGCGGCCGGGCGGCGGCGGCCGGCTTTCGTTACGCTCGCGGCTTTTGTCGAGACCGATGCCGCCCGCCGCGGCCCGCCGATGTCCATGCGCCACGCCCTGACCGCCGTCTGCCTCGCCTGTCTGCTCGCCGCCTGCGGCAAACCCTCCAGCCCCGACGCCAACGGCGCCGCCGCCGCACCGACGCTGTACATCGCCGCCGAGGACATCGTCACCGTGCAGTCCAGCGCCATCGCCGGCGGCCCGGTGATCACCGGCTCGATCCAGCCAGAACGCCGCGCCGACCTGGCTGCCGAGGTCGCGGCGGTCGTCGTGCAGGTGTTGAAGGACAACGGCGAGCCGGTGCGCCGCGGCGACCTGCTGATGCGCCTGGACGACACCGCGCTGCGCGAGAGCCTGGCCTCGGCCGAGGAATCGGTGCGTGCGTCGACGCAGGCCTGGGAGCAGGCCGAACGCCAGGTGCAGCGGCTGAAGACGCTGCAGCAGCAGGGCATGATCTCCACGCAGGCGCTGGAAGACGCCGAGATCCGGCGCAACAACACGCAGAGCGAGCTGGTCGCGGCACGCGCCCGCGCGGTGTCGGCGCGCCAGCAGGTCACGCGCACGCTGGTGCGCGCCCCGTTCGACGGCATCGTCAGCGAGCGCCGCGTGTCGGTCGGCGACACGGTGCAGATCGGGCGCGAGCTGGTGAAGGTCGTCGACCCGGCGAGCATGCGTTTCGAGGGCCTGGTCTCGGCCGACCGCGTGGCCGAGCTGAAGACCGGGCAGGCGGTGCGCTTCCACGTCAACGGCTACGGCCGCGACGAGTTCAGCGGCCGCGTGCGCCGCATCGACGCCACGGCCAACGCGACGACGCGCCAGGTGGCGCTGATCGTCGACTTCGCCGACGCCGCCCAGGCGCCGCGTGTGGCCGGGCTGTTCGCCGAAGGCCGTGTCGAGACCGGCAGCACCGACCGGCTGACGCTGCCCGAGAGCCCGATCGTGCGCAGCGGTGAGGCCGCCGCCGTCTGGCGCCTGGACGGCAAGGCGCTGCAGCGTGTGGCCGTCAAGCTGGGCGACCGCGACGCGCGCACCGGGCTGGTCCCGGTGCTGTCGGGCCTGACCGCCGGTGACCAGGTGCTGCGCAACCCGTCGCGCACGCTGACGCCCGGCCAGGGCTACGAGCTGAAGCAGGCCGGCGCCGCCAGCGCCGCCGCGGCTTCGGCCGCGAAGTGAGGCGCGGCATGCTGCTGTCCGAATTCAGTGTCAAGAAGCCGGTGGCGATGGTCGTCGTGATCATCGCCATGATGGCGCTGGGCCTGCTGGCGCTGTCGCGGCTCAAGGTCAACCAGCTGCCCGACGCCGAGCAGCCGGTGCTGGCGGTGACCATCCCCTACCCCGGCGCGTCACCCGAGACGGTGGAGCGCGAGGTCGTCGACCGCATCGAGAAGGCGCTGCAGGGCATCTCCGGCGTCGACCAGCTGCGCTCGACCTCGGCCGAGGGCAGCGCCACGCTGATCATCGTCTTCGACTTCGGCAAGGACCTGGTGCTGGCCTCCGACGAGGTGCGCAACGCGATCGGCTCGGTGCGCCACAAGCTGCCGGTGGAGATGCGCGAGCCGGTGCTGCAGCGGCTGGACCCGAACACCCAGCCGATCATGCAGCTGGCGCTGTCGTCGACGACGCAGAGCCACGCCGAGATCTCGCGCCTGGCCGAGGACCAGCTGGCCGACCGCTTCCGCGCCATCCCGGGGGTGGCGGTGGTCAACGTCGGCGGCGCGCTGTCGCGCGAGCTGTCGGTGCTGCTGCGCGCGCAGAAGCTGCGCGAGTACGAGGTCTCGGTGACCGAGGTCGTGGCCGCGCTGCGCGCGCAGAACGCCACCGCGCCGGTGGGCAAGGTGCGCGGCACGCTGGAGGACCAGAGCATCCGCCTCGTCGGCCGCATCGAGCACCCGGCGGACTTCGGCCAGATCGTCATCAAGCGCCGCGGCAACGAGCTGGTGCGGCTGGCGCAGGTGGCGGTCATCGAGGACGGTTATGCCGAGCTGACCAGCCGCTCGATCCGCAACGGCAACCCCAACGTCGGGCTGTCGATCACGCGCACCCGCGAGGCCAGCACGGTCAGCGTCGCCGACGAGGTGCGCCGCGTCGCCGAGGACATCCGCAAGACGCTGCCCGAGGGCACGACGCTGACCGTCACGCGCGACGGCGGCGAGGAGGCGCAGAGCAGCCTGGACAACGTGATCCACGCGCTGGTCTTCGGCGCCGGGCTGACGGTGTTCGTCGTCTACCTGTTCCTGAACTCCTGGCGCTCGACGCTGATCACCGCGCTGTCGCTGCCGACCTCGGTGCTGGCGGCCTTCATCGCCGTCTGGGCCTGCGGCTTCACGCTGAACTTCATGAGCCTCTTGGGCCTGTCGCTGGCCATCGGCGTGCTGATCGACGACGCCATCGTCGTGCGCGAGAACATCGTGCGCCACCTGGAGATGGGCAAGGACCGCATCTCGGCGGCGCTGCAGGGCACGTCCGAGATCGGCCTGGCGGTGACGGCGACGACGTTCTCGATCGTCGCGGTGTTCATCCCGATCGGCGTCATGCCCGGGCTGGCCGGCGAGTGGTTCCGGCCCTTCGGCCTGACCGTCGTCGCCTCGGTGCTGGTCAGCCTGTTCGTCAGCTTCACGCTCGACCCGATGCTGTCGGCCTACTGGGGCGACCCGCCGGGGCGCCACCTGCAGCCCAAGCGCGGCATCGAGGCCAAGCTGGCGCGGCTCAACGCCTGGTTCGACGAACTCGCCGAACGTTATTCGCGTGTCGTCGGCTGGGCGCTGCACCACCGGCGCTGGATGACGGCTTTCGCGGTGGCGAGCTTCGTCGCCGCGCTGGCGCTGCAGGCCAGGTTCGGCGGCACGAGCTTCCTGCCGACCTCGGACGTCGGCACGATCGCCGTCGAGGTGCGCACGCCGGCGTCGAGCAGCCTCGAGTACGCGCGGCTGAAGGTCGAGGCCGCCGCCGCGCTGGCGCGCGAGATGCCGGAGACGGTGGCCACCAACAGCTCGGTCAACCCGAACGGCGGCCGCGTCTTCGTCGACATCGGCAAGAGCACCGAACGCCGGCGCTCGGGCACCGAGATCGCGACCGACCTGCGCGCCCGCGTCTCGCGCCTGGTCGGCGCCGAGTACGCGGTCATCGACGACCTGAACAACGGCGCGCAGAAGCCGGTGCAGATCCGCTTCTCTGGCCCCGACTCGCGCCGGCTGCTGGAGATCACCAACGAGTTCATGGCCCGGCTGCGCCAGGTGCCGGGCGCGGTGGATGTCGCGCTGTCGGAGCAGGACCCGCAGGTCGAGCTGAAGATCGAGCTCGACCGGGGCCTGGCCAACACGCTCGGCATCTCGGCGGCCGACGCCGCGCAGGCACTGCGCGTGGCGTTTGCCGGCGTCGAGGCCGGCGACTGGATCGACCCCAGCGGCGAGACGCGCGACGTCGCCGTGCGCCTGCACCCCGACGACCGTGTCGACGCCGGCAACATCGAGCGCCTGCCGATCGCCGTCAGCGGCGCCAACATGCTGGTGCCGCTGGAGCAGATCGCCACCGTGACCGTCGGCCGCGGGCCGTCGCAGATCCAGCACGCCGACGGCAAGCGCATGATCGCCGTGGCCGCCAACGCCCAGGGGCGCTCGGCCGGCGAGGTGACCGCCGACGCGCTGAAGATCGCGCGCTCGATGGACTTCCCGCCGGGCTACGCGCTGGAGCTGGCGGGCACCTCGCGCGACCAGGAGATGGTGTTCCGCGACCTGGGCACGGCGCTGTTTGCCGGCATCGGGCTGATGTACCTGATCCTGGTGATGCAGTTCGGCTCGTTCACGACGCCGCTGGCGGTGATGCTGTCGCTGCCGCTGTCGCTGATCGGCGTCGTGCTGGCGCTGCTGGCCACCGGCGGCACGCTGAACCTGATGAGCTTCATCGGCGTCATCATGCTGATGGGCCTGGTGGCCAAGAACGCGATCCTGCTGCTCGACGCCGCGCGCGCCCGCGAGGCCGAGGGCCTGGACCGCGAGGCGGCGCTGGCCGCCGCCGGCCGCCAGCGGCTGCGGCCGATCCTGATGACGACGCTGGCGCTGATCGCCGGCATGCTGCCGGTGGCCGTGGGCGTCGGCGAAGGCGGCGAGTTCTACCGCCCGATGGCCGTGGCCATCATCGGCGGCACGATCACCAGCACGCTGCTGACGCTGCTCGTCATCCCGAGCTTCTACGACAGCATCGAGACCTCGCGCGACCGTGCGCTGGCCAAATACCGCCGCCGCGCCGAGGGCCGGCACCCGGCACTGGCCTTCGTCACGACGCTGGCCGAGGCGCTGGCGACGCTGCTCGGGCTGCGCATGGTCTGGCGGCTGCTGCGTTCGCGCCTGGGCGGCGCGCGGGCCTGAGCCCGGGGGCCACCGAACGGCGGCCGCCCAAAACAAAGCCCGCAGGCCGTCACCGGCTGCGGGCTCGTCCGTTGTCGAGTGGCGGGGCCGTGGCGGCGCTTCGACGCGGGATTCCAGGCACGGGGTCACGGGTTCCCGGGTTCCGCCCAATGTGCGGTCGGTTGCGTGCCTTGAATGGAGCCACTGTAGCCCGGCCGCGTGACGGCGATGTGTCGAACTGACCCGTTCGAGGGGGGCAGATCCACGCATCCACGGGGCCGCAGAGGACATCGCGGCGGCGCGCGCGGCGCGGCAGAATGCGCCGCAGACCGGCGATGAAGTACCGCGAACTCGTCCTCTTCAACGGCGAACGTTTCCTGGTGCCCCAGGGCATCCAGCGCATCGACACGGGCGCCACGCACGGCTGGCAGGTGCGCTACCAGGGCACGCGGCTGTTCTCCGACCACACGCGCGACGGCAGCGGCGCGCGCCAGGCCTTCGAGCTGGCGACACGCGAGCTGATGCGCCGCATCGCCGCCCTGCCCGCCCCGGTGACGCTGCAGCGCGCGCCCAGCGCGCACAAGACCAGCGCGCTGCCGCCGGGCATCTCGGGGCCGATCATCCGCACGAAAAAAGGCAGCACCACACGCACCGCGGTGCTGTCGGTGCTGCTGCCGTGTTACGGCGCGCCGGCGCGGCGCACCAGCGTGCACATCGGCAGCGAGAACACCTACAGCGTCGAGCGCTTCGAGCAGGCGCTGGCGCGCGCCGTCGAGCTGCGCGCCGAGGCCGAACGTGCCTACACTGCGGCCGCCACCCAGGCCCGCCGCCGTGCCGGGCTGGCGATGCGGCGCGTGCTGCGCGACGCTTGAGTTGCCGGCCAGCACGGCGGCGGCCGCGGCGGCACAATTCGCGTCATTCGCAGCCGGCGAGCGCCACGGCATCCCGCCGGCCCGCGCTGCGTCCCGAGGGCCGCCCTGGACGGCGGCCGATGTTCCGCCGAGCACGAGGTGAGCCGTTGAGCACCGCCGTCCCGCTGACCCACCACGAGATTCTCGAACTCGTCGCGCCCTTCAGCCGCAGCGGGCGCCGCGTCGACCTCGCCGCCAGCGACCGCATCGCGCGCCGGCTGCGCTTCAAGCCGTTGCAGCACGCGCCCGAGGCACCGCTGGACCAGACGCTGCACGAGGAGCTGGAGCTCGAGAGCTTCGCCGCCGACGACCACCGCGTGACGCGCCGCCTGCGCGGCGACGACGGCCTCGAGGCGGTGCTGGTGGCCGACGGCCCCGACGTCGGCGAGCTGGCCCAACGCATCGCCGCGGTGCCGCTGGCGCGCCACTTCCTCGCCGGCGAGGGCTGGCGCGCGGTGCTGTCGCACCGGGCGCGGCTGTCGGGCGACGGCGTTGCCACGGTCATCCTGACCGAGGCCCGCGCACGTGTCGCCGGGCTGGACCTCAAGCTCAAGGTCTCCGGTGTCGCGGGCATCAACGCCGACCTGGAGCTGATGCCGCGCGCCGGCCAGACGATCAGCCTGCCCGACGACCTGCTGGCCGTGCTGGGCTGGCCCTGGACCTGCATCGCGCGGCTGCGCGAGGGCTGGGGCGGCGCGCTGCGGCTCAAGGGCGACGGCGCCGAACGCACCCGCGACGCCGAGCACAAGCTGGTGCAGACGCTGGACCACCTGGCGCGCACGCTGGCCGGCACGCCGCGCGAGTTCCACGAGCGCATGGCGCGCGAGCGCTGGCGCGTCACGCTGCGCCGCGCGGTGCCGATGCTGGTCAGCGTGGCGCTGATCGCCGGCGCGGCGATGGTGCCGCTGGTCGAGCTGTCGCAGAACTCGGTCTGGCGCATGCTCGTCTTCCATTCGCCGGCCTTCCTGCTGATGCTGTTCTTCTGCCTCGGCGAGATGCCGCGGCTGGAGTTCCCGCCGCTGCCGCGCCTGGCGCGCGCCGGCTCCTGGGAGCCCCAGGCGCCGGCCGCGCCGTCCGCCTGACAACCCTCCCACCCTGCCCCGACCCCCACGATGCTCGGCAACCCGATGAACATCCCTCCGGTCTCGATCGCCGCGGCCAAGTCCGCGCTGGTCGAGCAGTTCGGCGACCCCGTGCTGCGCCGCCGCGCCTCGATGCTGTGGGGCACACGCGGCGTCGGCAAGTCGTCGATCGTGCGGCAGGTCGCCGAGCACCACGGCGTGCCGCTGATCGACCTGCGCCTGACGACGATCGAGCCGGTGGACATCCGCGGCGCGATCTACGCCGACGACCGGCTGGAGAAGACGGTCTGGTTCCCGCCCGAGTTCCTGCCGCAGGCCGACCAGCCCGCCGGCGTGCTCTTCCTCGACGAGCTGACCGCCGCCGACCAGCGGCTGCAGGTCTCGGCCTACTCGCTGATCCTCGACCGCCGCGTCGGCCGCTACGAGCTGCCGCCGGGCTGGATGGTCGTCGCCGCCGGCAACGCCAGCTTCCACGGCGCGGTCTGCCACGACATGGGCACGGCGCTGGCCGACCGCATGTTCCACTTCAACGTGCAGACCGTCGTCGAGGCCTTCCTGCAGCACGCCATCGCGCACGACTTCGCGCCCGAGGTCATGGCCTACCTGAAGGTGCGGCCCGACAAGCTCGACGACACCCAGGCCCAGCTCGCCGCCGACCACCTGATCGGCGCCAGCCCGCGCGGCTGGGAGGACGTGTCCAACGTGCTGAAGAGCGGCCTCGGCGACGCCGCCAAGCGGGTCTTCGTGCAGGGCCGCATCGGCGCGGCCAACGCCGCCGAGTTCTTCGGCGTGCTGCGCGAGATCCAGTCCGGCGCCGACGTCGTCAAGCTGCTCGCCGCCCGCCCCGGCGAGGAGACCGCGGCGCTGCTGCCGCGCACGCTGGACGGCCTGTACGGGATGATCTACGGCCTGCTGGCCGCGGCCAACGACGACCGCGCGCTGGACCGTGCGCTGGAGATCATCGAGCAACTGCCCGACGCGCGCACCCAGGTCGCGCTGCCGATCCGCGAAGCCCAGACGCTGGCCATGGAGCTGCTGATGCAGAAGGCGCTGGAAGGCGGCATGGAAGGCACGATCCTCGACAGCCCGGCCTACCGCCGCTACAGCGAACGCCGCCAGCGCGAAGGCCAGAATGCCTGAACCGGCGTCGGTGCACCGGCACCGCGGCACGCGCGCGGTGCAGCGCATGGTGGAGTTCGCGCCGTCCACCGGCGGGCTGGCGCTGTGGGCCCACCACCGCGACCGCCCGGCCGACGAGCCGGCGCCGATCATCGCCACCGACGGCCACACGATCTGGTACGGCGCGGCCTTCGAGTCGCTGACGCTGCCCGAGCAGGCCGGCCTGGTGGCGCACGAGGTGCTGCACGTCGCGCTGCGCCACGCCCAGCGCTACACCGAGCTGCAGCAGTTCGTCGGCGACGTCGACCTGCCGCTGTTCAACCTCTGCGCCGACGCCATCGTCGACAGCACGCTCGGCCACCTCAGCTGGCTGGAGCTGCCGGCCGGCGCGGTGCTGCTCGACCGGCTGCTCGCCAGCACGCTGGGCATCGAGACGACGCTGGAGAAGGCGCTGCTCGAATGGGACGTCGAGCGCCTGTACCGCGAGATCGACGATCGCCGCCAGGACGGCCGCGACGGCCGGCGCCAGGGACAGAAGCAGCAGGAAGGCGGCGACGACGGCAAGGCCTCCCGGCGCAGCAGCGCCACGTCCTCGAAGGAGAGCGAGGACGGCCAGGGCGAACGCTCCGACGGCCCGCGTTCTGGGCGCGCCCGCGCACTGGCGCGCGGCCTGGTGCCCGACCTGCTGCCTGGCCGCCACGGCGCCGGCAGCCCCGAGGACGAGGCCGAGGCCTCGCGCGAGTGGCGCGAGCGCCTGACACGCGCCCACGCCGGCGACGGCGCGCACTCGATGCTGCGCACGCTGCTGGCCGACCTGCCGAAGACGCGCACGCCCTGGGAACAGGTGCTGCGGCTGCAGCTCGGCCGCGCGCTGGCGCCGAGCGCCGAGACCTCGTGGTCGCGCCCGGCGCGCTCCTACATCGCCAACCAGGGCCGCATGGGCTCGCGCCGCATGCCCTTCGAGCCCGGCCGCACGCAGAGCAAACGCGTGCCGCGGCTGGCGGTCGTCGTCGACGTCTCGGGCTCGGTCGACGATGCGCTGATGGAGCGTTTCGCGCGCGAGATCGAGGCCATCACGCGGCGGCTGGAGACCGGGCTGGTGCTCGTCGTCGGCGACGAGCGCGTGCAGCGGGTCGAACGTTTCAAGCCCGGCCAGTCGGACCTGCGCGCCATCGAGTTCCACGGCGGCGGCGGCACCGACTTCACGCCGCTGCTCGAAGAAGCCGACCGGCACCGGCCGGACATCGGCGTCGTGCTGACCGACCTCGACGGCCCGGCGCGCTTTCGCCCGCACTGGCCGGTGGTCTGGGCGGTGACGGCCAAGGACGCCCACGCCGAGGCGCCGTTCGGCCGCAAGCTCGTGCTCGACTGATCAGGCCGCCGCGTCGGCCAGCGCCTGCCAGGCGCGGCGCAGCTCGTGCTCGCCCTGCGGGCGCACGACGCGCGCGATCTCGCGGCCACGGTGCAGGAACACGAGCGTCGGCCACAGCTTGACCGCGAAAGAACGCCCCAGCGGGCGGCCGCGGCCGTCTTCGACCTGGCGGTGGGCGATGGCCGGGAACTGCGCACGCACGGCGGCGATCGCCGGCTGCGCGCCCAGGCAATGCGGGCACCAGCCGGTGCCGAACTCGAGCACGACGGGCGCATCCAGCGCATCGACCTCGTCGCGGGTCGGCTCGCGCTCGGCGGGCAAGGGCGTTGCGGGCATGCGTGTCTCCTGGTTCTCGGTCTTGTCGGGGCGAGTATCGCTGCGCGGCCTGTCGGGGGCGCTGAGGAAGGCGGCGCGAGAGGCGTGGTGTCTTCGTCGCGGGGGCGGGGTCAGCGGAGGGACGGGGTCAGGTCTTACGAGACCTGACCCCGGGCTGCCGCTGCGCCGAGGGGGACGGGGGACGGGGTCAGGTCTTGCGAGACCTGACCCCAGGCTTCTGACCCCAGGCTCCACGCAGCTCAGAACGTGCCCGGGTAGGCGCCGCCGTCCAGCAGCAGGTTCTGCCCGGTGAAGAACCCGGCGTGCGCGCTGCAGACGAAGGCGCAGAAGGCGCCGAACTCGTCGGCCGTGCCGAAGCGCCCGGCCGGGGCCTGGCGGCGGCGGGCCTCGATCACCGCATCGAGCGGCTGGCCCGTCTTGGCGGCACCGGCGGCCAGCGTGGCACGCAGCCGGTCGGTGTCGAACGCGCCGGGCAGCAGGTTGTTGATCGTCACGTTGCGCCCGGCCAGCGCCGGCTGGCGCGCGAGCCCGGCGACGAAGCCGGTGAGGCCCGAACGCGCGCCGTTGGACAGGCCCAGCACGTCGATCGGCGCCTTCACCGCGCCCGAGGTGATGTTGACGACGCGGCCGAAGCCGCGCTCGGCCATCGCGTCGACGGTGGCGCGCATCAGCGCGATCGGCGCCAGCATGTTGGCGTCCAGTGCGGCGATCCAGGCTTCGCGCTCCCAGGCGCGGAAGTCGCCCGGCGGCGGCCCGCCAGCGTTGTTGACGAGGATGTCGACCTGCGGCGCGGCGGCCAGCGCCGCGGCGCGGCCGGCTTCGGTCGTGATGTCGCCGACGACCGCACGCACCTCGACGGCCGGGTTCAGCGCCCGCAGTTCGGCCGCCGTGGCCTCCAGCGCCTCGGCGCCGCGCGCCGTGACGACGACGTTGACGCCCTCGCCGACCAGCGCGCGTGCGCAGCCCTTGCCCAGCCCCTTGCTGGCGGCGCAGACCAGCGCCCAGCGTCCTGCGATGCCCAGATCCATTCGTGTCTCCTCCAGAGTTTCAGCGTGCACGCGCCAGCAGCGTGATGCCGGCCAGCACCAGCGCCGTGCCGGCGACGATCCAGCCGTTGAACGGCTCGCCCAGCAGCACGACGCCCATCAGGATCGTCGACAGCGGCCCGATCATCCCGGTCTGCGCGGTCAGCGTCGGGCCGATGCGTTCGATGGCCATCATCACCATCAGCACCGGCGCCACCGTGCAGGCGGTGGCGTTGAGCACCGACAGCCACAGCACCGCCGGCGCCACGTCGGCCGCCGACAGCGGCCGCAGCACCAGGAACTGGGCGATGCACAGCACGCAGGCGACGCAGCTCGCCAGCCCGGTGAGGCGCATCGCGCCCAGCCGGCGCACCTCGGCGCCGCTGGCCACCAGGTAGATCGCGTAGCTCACCGCACTGCCGAAGACCAGCGCCGCGCCCAGCGCGGTCTGCGGCCCCGACAGCGTCACCTCGTGGCCGAAGACCAGCAGCACGCCGGCGTAGCTGACCGCCAGCGCCGCCAGCTGGCGCCAGCTCACGCGCTGGCGGAAGAACACGACGCCGAGGAACAGCACCAGCGTCGGGTTGAGGTAGAGGATCAGCCGCTCCAGGCTGGCGCTGATGTACTGCAGCCCGGCGAAGTCCAGCGTGCTGGCGAGGTAGTAGCCGCTGAAGCCCAGGCCCAGCACCACACCCCAGTCGCGCCGCGCGAGCGCCGGCTTGCCGCGCCCGGCCCACCAGGCGATGGCCATGAACAGCGGCAAGGCGAACAGCATGCGGTACATGACCAGCGTGATCGCGTCGACGCCGTGACGGTAGGCCAGCTTGGCGATGATCGCCTTGCCCGAGAAGGCCACCGACCCGGCGGCGGCCAGCGCCAGGCCGGCGCCGACGGCGTTGGGCGCTGCCGTTCGGGGCTGGACACTCATCACCAGCCGGCGACCAGGCCGTCGCGGCGCGGGTCGCTGGCGGCGACGTAACCCTCGACCGCCGGGTCGCCCAGGCGCCAGATGAACTGGCCGGCGCCGAAGTCCTGGTAGCTGTCGTCGATGACGTCCAGCCGGTGGCCCAGCGCCGCCAGGCCCTGCACGACGGCCGGGTCCATCGCCGCCTCGACGTTGAGCTCCAGGCCGGCGTTGAAGCGCCAGCGCGGCGCGTCGCAGGCGGCCTGCGGGTTCTGGAACCAGTCGACCATGCGCAGCAGGGTCTGCAGATGGCCTTGGGGCTGCATGTTGGCGCCCATCACGCCGAAGCTCATCAGCGGCCGGCCGCCGGCGGTGACGAAGCCCGGGATGATGGTGTGGAACGGGCGTTTGCCCGGCGCCACGACGTTGGCGCTGCCGGGGTCGAGGCTGAAGGCGTGGCCGCGGTTCTGCAGCGACAGCCCCCACTCGGGCACGACGACGCCCGAGCCGAAGCCCATGTAGTTGCTCTGGATGAAGCTGACCATCATCCCGCTCTCGTCGGCGGCGGTGAGGTAGATCGTGCCGCCCTTGGCCGGGTTGCCGGCCTGGAAGTCCTGGGCGCGTTTCGGGTCGATCAGCTTCGCGCGTTCGGCCAGATAGTCGGGCGACAGCAGGTCGGCGGCCGACAGCGCCATCGCCGACGGTTCGGCGACGTGGCGGTAGACGTCGGCGAAGGCCAGCTTCATCGCCTCGATCTGCAGGTGGCGCGCCTCGATGCTGTCGGCGTGGTGTTCGGTCAGGTCGACGTGGCGCAGGATGCCCAGCGCGATCAGCGCCGCGATGCCCTGGCCGTTGGGCGGGATCTCGTGCAGCGTGACGCCGTGATAGTCCATCGCGATCGGCTCGACCCATTCGGGCACGTAGCCGGCGAAGTCGGCCAGCGTGTGCGCCCCGCCCTGGGCCTGCGACTGGCGCACCAGGCTCTCGGCGATATCGCCGCCGTAGAAGGCTTCGCCGCGTGTCACGCCGATCGCACGCAGCGCACGCGCCGCACCGGGCAAGCAGAAGCGTTCGCCGATCCGCGGTGCACGGCCACGCGGCAGGAAGGTCTCGGCGAAACCGGGCTGCGAGGTCAGCGATGGCAGCTGCGCCGCCGCGACCCATTTGTCGCCGACGACGACCGGCACCGCGTAGCCGCGTTCGGCGATCTCGGCCGCGGGTTCGAGCAGCTGCGCAAGCGGCAGGCGGCCGAAACGTTCGGCCAGCGCGACCCAGGAGGCCACCGCGCCGGGCACCGTCACCGCGTCCCAGCCGCGGGCCGGCGGCGTGCGCGCGCCGTCGCCGTGGCGGCGGCGGAAGTACTCGGGCGTCCAGGCCGCCGGCGCACGGCCCGAGGCGTTCAGGCCGTGCAGGCGCTCGCCGTCCCAGAGGATGCAGAAGGCGTCGGAGCCCAGGCCGTTGCTGCAGGGCTCGACGACGGTCATCACCGCCGCCGTCGCGACCGCCGCATCGACCGCGTTGCCGCCGGCGGCCATGATGCGCAGCCCGGCCTGCGCCGCCAGCGGATGCGAGGTGGCGACGAGGTTGCGCGCAAACACCGGCAGGCGCCGGCTGGCATAGCCGGCGCTCCAGTCGAAGAAGTCGGGCGAGGCGAAGTCCATCGGGCGATTGTCTCCAGCAGCGGCGGCGAGCGCGTGGCGCGGGCTTCGCCAGTCGTCAAGTCAGCCGCGGTGCGGCGGCGCCTCGCGGTCGGCGACGAAACGCCGCAACAGCGGCGGCTCGCTGCCGCGGTGCAGCGCGGTGCGGCGTGCACGCAGCCCGGCGTCCTCGGCGGTGAAGCGCTCCAGCCGGCGCTGGTGCTCGATCCAGTTCTCGTCGACGAAGTGCTCGACCCAGCGGCCGGGCTGCGCGGTGTCGCGGAACAGCGCCCACGACAGCGCGCCCTGGCGCAGCCGCGCCGCACGTGTAAGCTGCATCAACGCGGTGAACTCGGGCACGTCGGCGTCGTCGACCTGGTACTCGACGGTGACCATCACCGGCCCGGCGTCGGGCTCGATGTCGATCGCCGGCTCGGCGGCGGCGCGCGGCACCGCCGGCGTGAAGTCGGCGTCCTCGCCTTCGACCGACCAGCGCTGCGCCCAGGGCAGCAGCGCGGCGCCGAGCAGCGACGCCGCGGCGATCGCCTCGGCGACGCCGACGAGGCCCGCGAGCTTGCCGAAGGCCATCGCGCCGAAGGCCGTGCCGGCCATCAGCGCCATCTGGTAGATCGCCATGCCGCGCGCGCGCACCCAGTTCGGCAGCGCGAACTGCGCCGACATCGCCAGCGTGTTGGCCGTCGAGATCCAGGCCATGCCCGAGACGAAGACCGCCGGCACCGCCATCCAGAGCTCGGGCACGAAGGCGGCGATGGCCGCCGCCGCGGCCTGCACGATGCTGCCGTAGCGCACGAACTGGTCGCGGTTGAAACGCCGGCGCCAGCGCGGGAACAGCAGCGCCGCGCAGATCGCGCCGGCGCCCATGCTGGCCATCAGCAGCGTGAAGCTGCCGGCGCCGCCGCCCTCGAGCCCCTTGGCGACCAGCGGCAGCAACGCCAGCAGCGCGCTGGACTGCAGGAAGAACAGGAACACGCGCACGATGACGGCACGCATGCGCGGCGACTGGCGCACGTGCTGCAGCCCGACGCGCATCGCGCCGACGAACCGTTCGCCCGGCAGCGCGCTGGTGCGCGGCTCGGAGCGCCAGCGCAGGATCAGCACGAAGGCCACGCCGGCGAGCACCGCGTTGAGCACGAACACCGCCGCGGTGCCGGCCGAGGCCAGCAGCGCGCCGGCGACCACCGGGCCGACGACGCGCGACATGTTCATCGAGATGCCGTTGAGGGCCAGCGCCGCCGGCAGGTGCGCGCGGCCGACGACCTCGGGCACGATGGCCGAGAACACCGGCCAGCGCATCGCCAGCCCGATGCCGTTGAGGAAGGTGAGAAGCAGCAGCAGCGACGGCGTCAGCAGCCCGGCGACGGCCAGCGCGGCGATCAGCAGCGCCACCAGCGACACCCACAGCTGCGTGCCGGCGAAGTACAGCCGCCGGTCGACGATGTCGGCCATCGCGCCGCTGGGCAGGCCGAGCAGGAACACCGGCAGCGTCGAGGCGGTCTGCACCAGCGCCACCATCGCCGGGCTGGTGGTCAGCGTCGTCATCAGCCAGGCGGCCGCGACGTCGTTCATCCACATCGTCATGTTGGCCGCCAGCCAGGCGAACCACAGCCCGCGGAAGACCGGGCCTTCCAGCGGGGCGAGTGCGGCGGGGAGCTTCAAGAACGCGGCGGGCGACGGTGCGAGAGCCGCGAGCGTAGCGCGAGAGCGCTACACGCCGTGCGCGTGGGGGCGGCGGACGGGGG
Organism: Rubrivivax benzoatilyticus JA2 = ATCC BAA-35; assembly: GCF_000190375.1. Lineage (GTDB taxonomy): Bacteria > Pseudomonadota > Gammaproteobacteria > Burkholderiales > Burkholderiaceae_C > Rubrivivax > Rubrivivax benzoatilyticus. The sequence continues at coordinate 108 of NZ_AEWG01000022.1, read as the reverse complement.
CAAGGGGGCAGGTCCCGCAGGCGGAAGGGGACCGGCGGAAGGGGTCAGGTCCCACAGGACCTGACCCCAGCATTCAGCGGCATGCGCGGTGGAAGGGGTCCGGCGGAA
>NZ_AEWG01000023.1 GCF_000190375.1 Rubrivivax benzoatilyticus JA2 = ATCC BAA-35 | reverse complement strand
TTCCAGGTCCAAGAGGTCACCGAGACGCTGAGCAAGCACTTCAACGGCAAGCTGCTCTTCGTGGCCACGGGCCAGTCAGCACTGTCCGGTATGGTCAACCTGCAGCGCTTGATGGGTCGCTTCCCGGTTCAGGTGATGCTGGGTGACTGGGACGTCGAGAACGTCACCCGCCAAATCATCCTGGCCAAGAAGCCCTCGGTGCAGCCCGAGGTCGAGAAGGTCTGGCGCAACAACCTCGGCGAAATCTCCCGCCACCTGCGCGGGACCAAGCTCGAGCACGTCACCGACGACGAGAGCGTCATGACGTCCGACTACCCGCTGCTGCCGGTTCGCCGACGCTTCTGGGAACGCGTTCTCCGCACTATCGACACCACCGGCACCGTGTCGCAGCTGCGCAGCCAGTTGCGCGTGGTGCACGAGGCCGTGCTGGCCACCGCTGAGGCCCCGCTGGGGCACGTCGTCTCCGGCGACTTCCTCTACGACCAGATTGCCGCCAATCTCGTCTCGACGGCGCAGTTGCCCAAGGAGGTGTTCGAGAACGTCCAGCGCTTTGCAGCGGGGGATGCGAGCGCCCAGCTCAAGGCCAAGCTGCTCAAGCTCATCTACCTCATCAACAAGCTGCCAGCCGATGCAGCGATGGACCTGGGTCTGAAAGCGACCGAAGAGGCCCTGGCCGACCTGCTGGTCACCGACCTGTCCGCGGGCTCGTCCGAGTTGCGCAAGTTGCTGCCGGCCCTGCTGGAAGAACTGCAGAACAAAGACCGGCTGGTCATGGCGCTGGCCGGCGGCAACGGCACCGAGTACCGGCTGCAGACCCGCGAGTCCAGCGCCTGGTACGACGAGTTCCGTGCCCAGGAGGCCGAGCTCAAGGCCGCGCCGCAGCGCGTGGAACAGAAGCGCGCCGACCTGCTCAAGACCCGCTTTGCCGAGGTGCTGAAGAAGGTGCGCGTCACCCAGGGCAAGGGCAACGAGGTGCGCACGCTCAGCCCCACCTACGACGACGCCCTGCCTAAAGACAACGACAAGAGCCTGTACCTATGGATTCAGGATGGCTGGCAGACCGAAGAAAAGTCGGTCATCGCCGAGTCCAAGGCCAAGAGCTCCGACAACCCCACGCTCTTCGCCTTCCTGCCGGCCCAGCACAAGACCGAGCTGACGAACGCCATCGTTGCGCTGGAAGCAGCACGCACCACGCTCCAGAAGAAGGGCAATCCGTCCACCGAAGAAGGCCGCGACGCCCAGCGCTCGATGGAGAGCCGCCAGCGCAACGCCGAGAAGGAGCTGGCCGAGCTGGTGGACAAGCTGATGGCCGGCGTGCGCGTGTTCCAGGCCGGCGGTCAGGAGGCCACCGACGGCAACGACCTGGCCGACCGCATCAACCGCGCGGCAAAGTCTTCTGCTATCCGCCTCTACAGCCAGTTCGATGCGGCCGACCACGAGCAGTGGGGCAAGGTGCTGGACGAAGCTCGCAAGGGCAACCTGGAGGCCCTCAAGGCCGTCGGCCACACCCAGGAAGCTGACAAGCACCCGGTCTGCCAGAAGTTGCTGGGCTTCATCGGCCCCGGCAAGAAGGGCTCTGAGATTCGCGAGAACTTCGAGGCGCCGCCCTACGGCTGGCCGCGTGACGCCATCGACGGCGCGCTCTACGCACTGCTGGCGTCCGGTCATGTCAACGCTGCCGACACAGCCTCCAAGCCCGTTGATGCCAAGAGCCTGGACCGCGCCAAGCTCACGCAGACCAGCTTCCGGCGCGAGAGCATCAACATCACGCCGATTCAGCTCATCAAGATTCGCAAGCTGTTCGACGCCGTGGGCGTGCCTTGCCAGCCCAAGGAAGAGCTGAACCGGATGCCAGCCCTGCTGGCCAAGTTGCGCGAGCAAGCCTCCAAGGCAGGCGGCCCGGCACCGGCACCCGAGACGCCGAAGCTCACCGTCATCGAAGCCATCGAGGCGCAGAGCGGCAACGCACAGCTGCTGGAACTGTTCAACCGGCACGACGAAGTGCTGGCTCTTTCGCAAGGCTGGACCAAGACCGCGGCCGAGATTGCGAAGCGCATGCCTGCGTGGCACAAGCTGGGCGACCTGCTTCGCCATGCAAAAGCCCTCGGCCCCTATGCCAAGCTGAAGGCTGAGGCCGATGCCATCGAAGCCCAGCGAAGCCTGCTGGCGGACCCGGACCCTGTTCGCCCTCTGTTGGACGAGACGGTCGACCTGCTGCGTCAGGCCCTGAAGGCCAAGCTTGACGCCTTCCAACAAGGCTTCGCCCAGCAGCAGGCCCTGCTGCAGCAGGACGCCGACTGGAACAAGCTTGGCAACACCCAGCGCGATGAACTCACGGCCAAGCACCACCTCACGCCGCCGCCGGCCGTGTCCACCGGCACGCCCGAGCAGCTGCAGGACGCCCTGGACGACTGCGACCTGGACCACTGGGTCTCCAAGACCCAGGCTTTGCCCAGCCGGTTCGAAGCAGCGCGGCATGCCGCGGTGCAGCTGCTCAAGCCCAACGTCGTGCACGTGTCGCTGCCCAAGCGCACGCTGAACGACGAGGCCGAGCTGAAGTCCTGGTTGGCTGAGGTGGAGGCGCTGCTCAGCGCCAAGCTTCAGAAGGGGCCCGTGGCGCTGTAACGACCGAAGACGTCCAAAGGGGAGACCGAGGAACCACCGCCGTTACCTGCGTTACCCCATTCAGGGAAGACAAAGAACACCATGCCGACCGCAAGCATCAGCAACCAGCCCCTGGCCAAGCCGCTGCGCAGCCAGCTCGAGAACACCGTCAAGTCCGCCCGCGACGTGGCCGAGAAGGCCGCGCTGGCCGCCCTTCGGCAACTGGCCGTGAGCGAGGCGAAGGCCCCGGACTACCTGAGCGACGACCTCAAGGCCCTGCGCCGCCGCCTGCGCGCCCACGGCCGCGCGCTGGGCGATGTGAAGGCCAAGGACGACACCCAGGGACTGCAGCACCTGGTGTGGGAGGTGGCCTACGAACACTGGCACCGCATGCTGTTTGCCCGCTTCCTGGCCGAGAACGGGCTGTTGATGTGGGAGCTGGGTGCTCCGGTGTCGCTGGAGGACTGCCAGAACCTGGTCGACCACGAACAGGCCATGTTGGAGGGCGAGAAGCTCAGCTCTAAGACCCAGTGGGAGTTGGCCGGCAAGCTGGCCGCCCGCATGCTGCCCCAGGTGTTCAAACCGAAGAGCCCGGTGTTCGAGCTGGCCTTCGCGCCCGAGCACCAGCGAGAGCTGGAGCGCCTGCTGGCGGGGCTGCCGACCGAGGTGTTCAAAGCCAGCGACAGCCTTGGTTGGGTCTACCAGTTCTGGCAGGCCAAGCGCAAGGACGAGGTCAACGCCTCGGAAGTGAAGATTGGTGCCGACGAGCTGCCCGCCGTCACCCAGCTTTTCACTGAACCCTACATGGTGGACTTCCTGCTCCACAACTCACTGGGGGCTTGGTGGGTGACCCGCCACCCAGGCAAGACCTGCCCCGTGCCACTGACCTACCTGCGCACGCTGGAAGACGGCACGCCAGCGGCCGGCAAGTTCGAAGACTGGCCCAACAAGCTCGACGAGTTCAAGCTGCTGGACCCCTGCTGCGGTTCGGGCCACTTCCTGGTGGCGGCTTTCCTGCTGCTGGTGCCGATGCGCATGGCGGCCGAGGGCCTGAGCGCGATGGATGCGGTGGATGCCGTACTGCACGACAACCTGCACGGTCTGGAACTGGACGCCCGCTGCGTGGAGATTGCCGTCTTCGCGCTGGCCCTGGCGGCCTGGCGTTTCCCAGACGAAAACGGCGACCCGCTGGGCGTGCGCGCCGACATGCCCGCGCCGCAGGTGGCCTGCTGCGGCCTGAAGGTAGCCGCCAAGCCCGAGGACTGGATGGCCCTCGTGCCGGATGACGCACCGAACGCGGGTTACTTGCGGCAGGAACTGCGCCTGCTGCACGCCAGCTTCGCTCAGGCGCCGCTGCTGGGCAGCCTGCTGGACCCGGCGCGCAGTCTGAAGAACGACCTGGCCACGTCGAGCTTTGACACCCTGCGTGACCTGCTGGGACGTGCACTGGCCACCGAGCGTCCGGCGACGCTGTGGGGGCAGGCCAGTGAACTGCAGGACGACAGCTGGGACCTGGCGCTCACCGCCAGGGGGCTGCTAGATGCCGCCCGGCTGCTTGATGGGCGCTACCACTTGGTCGTGACTAACGTGCCGTATCTAGCACGAGCCAGGCAGTCGGATGTACTGAAGACCTATTGCGAGTCGTTTTACTCGGACGGGAGAAACGACCTTGCCAATGTATTTCTCGACCGCTGTTTTGAACTGTCTCGCGGTAGTGAGTTGGGAGTTGTGCAAGTTGTGATGCCGCAGAACTGGCTCTTCCAAGGTCGTTCTGAGACGCAACGACGCCGCCTGCTCACCGACAAAAGCTGGCTTCTGCTCGGCAGGCTGGGAACAGGCGCTTTCGCGACGATTAGCGGCGAAGTCGTAAATGTCGCCTTGTTCACGTTTGCAAATGTTCGACCCAACAAGTTGCACAGCCTCAGTGGCATTGACTTGAATGGATGCCTTGATGTTCAGAGCAAACAAACGGGGTTGGCAGAACTACCTCTCATTGAGAAAAGTCAGGCGACTCAGCTTAAGAATCCGGCAGCAGTTGTCTCGTTGGAAGATGTCGGAGCAAGCCAGTACCTTGGCGACGTGTGCTTCAGCTGGCAGGGGATAAAAACTAGCGACGACCTGAGATTCACGCGTGGATTCTGGGAGAGGGAGGGTATTAAGGACGGCTGGGTTAGGTATCACCGCTCAACTGACACTACGGGATACGTCGGCGGGATGACCGATATGCTTTATTGGGAGGACGGATACGGGGAATTGACTACTGTCTGCCAGGAAGGCGCCAGTTTTAGAGGCAAGAGCGCCTGGGGTCTGCCCGGCGTTTGCGTTGGGACGATGAGATTGAGTACGTCCGTTTATAGCGGCAATCACTTCGCAAGTGAGATTACTGTCATCCAGCCCAGAGGTTCCAGTGTCTCTGTCGATGCACTGTGGTGCTTCTTGAACTCTGATGAGTTTCGTACTGCTCTGCGAAGAGTTGACCAGAAGGTTGCCGTTACGAACTCGTCGTTCGGAAAGGTTCCGTTCGACTCAGCGCGGTGGGAAAACGTAGCGGCTGAGCGCTACCCTGACGGCCTACCCAAGCCGTACTCCGATGACCCAACGCAATGGCTGTTCCACGGCCACCCGCAGCCCGGCACCGACCCGCTGCAAGTCGCCGTCGCCCGCCTGGCCGGCTACCGCTGGCCGGCCGAGACCCACACGGCGATGGAACTGGCCGATGAGGCCCGCACCTGGATTGCCCGCTGCGAGAAGCTGGCCGAGCACACCGACGACGACGGCATCGTCTGCCTGCCCTCGGTGCGCGGCGAGGCGCCCGCGCATGACCGGCTGCTCAAGCTGCTGATTGCTGCCTGGGAGACCGTGCAGCCCGGCAGCTGGAAGCCCGCCGTGCTTGACAAGCTGCTGGCCGATGCCGAGTGCGCTGGCAAGGGTCTGGACGTCTGGCTGCGCGAGAAGTTCTTCGAGCAGCACGCCAAGCGCTTCCACCACCGCCCCTTCATCTGGCACGTGTGGGACGGCCTGAAAGATGGTTTTTCCGCGCTGGTGAACTACCACCAGCTCGACCACAAGAAGCTGGAGCGCCTCATCCACACCTACCTGGGCGACTGGATTCGCCAGCAGGAGGCCGGCGTTCGCTCGGGCGTGGACGGTGCCCCCACCCGCCTGGCCGCCGCGCAGGACCTGAAGCGCCGGCTGGAGCTCATCCTGGAAGGCGAGCCGCCCTACGACATTTTTGTCCGCTGGAAGAAGCTCTCCGAACAGCCCATCGGCTGGAACCCCGACCTCAACGACGGCGTGCGGCTCAACATCCGCCCCTTCATGACCGCCGAGGTCCTGCGCCATAACAAGAAGCCCAAGCTAAACATCACTTGGGACAAGGACCGGGGCAAGGACGTCGAGAGCGCACCGTGGTTCAAGGTCTTCAAGGGTGACCGCATCAATGACCACCACCTGACGGTGGCGGAGAAGCGGGCTGCTCGAGCCTGAGCCGAGCCAAAGAAGAAAAGATACCCAGGGAGAAAAGAACCAATGGTCAGTCGAGCCGAAGCACAGGAGTTGTTGCGGGCCGCGATGGGAAGCCCCGCGGCAGACTTTCGAGACGGTCAGTGGGAAGCTATTGACCACATCGTCAATCAGCGGGGCAAGGTGCTGTGCATCCAGCGAACGGGCTGGGGCAAGAGCATGGTCTATTTCGTTGCGGCCAAGCTCATGAGGGCGCAGGGGCACGGCGTGACCCTCATCGTGTCGCCGCTCTTGGCGCTGATGCGCAACCAGATTGAGGCAGCCAACCGCCTGAATCTCAAAGCGCTGACCATCAATTCCACGAACGTTGACGATTGGCCCGACATTCGCCGCACCTTGCTTGCCGATGGCGCGGACCTGTTGTTGATTTCACCGGAACGGCTGGCCAACGATGAGTTTGTGGCGGGCGTTCTGCAGCCCATCGCGGCGCGCATCGGCATGCTGGTCATCGACGAGGCTCACTGCATCTCGGATTGGGGACACGACTTCCGACCCGACTACCGGCGCATTGGCCAGGTGCTCGAGCGACTCCCCAACAACATCGCGGTGCTCGCCACCACGGCCACGGCAAACCGACGGGTGGAGCAGGACGTTGGCTCGCAGCTGGGTGCTGGTGTCCAAGTTCAGCGCGGTCCCTTGATGCGGGACAGCCTCGCTTTGCAAGTGATGCAGATGCCCAGCGCGGCGGACCGCCTGGCTTGGCTGGCGGACCGGATTCCCGAGCTCCCCGGAAGCGGCATCGTCTACACGTTGACGACCCGAGATGCCGAGCGCGTCGCCGACTGGCTGCGCCAAAAAGGCGTCGATGCCCATGCCTACCACTCTGACATTGACGGGCCAGAACGGGAGCGACTGGAACAGGCGCTGTCTGCGAACCAACTGAAGTGCCTGGTCGCTACCACGGCTCTCGGAATGGGCTACGACAAGCCCGACCTCACCTTCGTCATTCACTTCCAGACGCCTGGCAACGTCGTCGCCTACTACCAGCAGGTCGGCCGGGCCGGCCGGGCCATCCCGCGCGCCTACGGCGTGCTGATGGCGGGGGATGAGGACGGCGATATCAATGAGTTCTTCCGTGAGGCTGCCTTCCCGCCCGAGTGGCAGGTCGACCGCATCCTGAATGCGCTGGACGAGGCCGAGGACGGCATGAAGGTCCGTGACCTGGAACGGGCGGTGAACCTAAGGCCCTCTCAGATTGAGAAGGTGCTGAAGCTGTTGGTGGTTGAGCCCAAGTCACCTGTCATGCGCATCGAGGGGAAGTGGTTTCGGACGCCAAACCCCTACAAGATGGACCGCGAGCGCATCGCGCACCTGACCAGGCAGCGGGAGCTGGAATGGGAGCAGATGCAGCAGTACGTCGCCAACCAGCGGTGCTCCATGCAGTTCTTGGCCACCGCACTCGATGACGACACCAGCGGACCTTGCGGGCGTTGCGCGTTCTGTTTGCGGCAACCCATCCTGCCCTTCGAGACCAGCCGAACCAACCTCATCGACGCGCAGCGCTTCGTTCGGCACAGCGAGATGCCGCTGCAGTTGAAGAAGCAGTGGGATTTGCCTGCGCTCGCCCAGTACGCTGGTCAGTTTGCATGGCGAGGGCAGAACATCCCGCACGAGCTTCGCGGTGAAGACGGCCGCGTGCTTTCGCGCTGGGGCGAACCCGTGTGGGGTGCACTGGTGGCACAGGGCAAGGCCGCAGGTCGGTTCGATGATGAGCTGGTTGCCGCCACGGCTGAACTGGTCAAGCAGCGCTGGCCTCAAGGCGCACGGGCTGCCTGGGTGGCTTGCATCCCCTCCCTCAGGCATCCCGAACTGGTTCCTGACTTCGCCCGTAGGCTGGCAGACGCCTTGGGCATTCCGTTCCGCGACGCTGTTCAGAAGACGCGAGAGACGGAGCCACAGAAGCAGATGGAGAACCGCTTTCACCAATGCCACAACCTCGACGGCGCCTTTGCCGTGGATGTGGACCTCTGTTACTCCGACCCCGTGCTCCTGGTCGATGACGTCGTCGACTCGGCCTGGACGCTCACACTCACGGCAGCCTTGCTGAGACAGGCTGGCGTGCAGGCCGTGTTGCCGTTTGCGCTGGCGACGACTGCGGCGAAATGAAAGACATTCGATGAACGACCATGACTTGAGCGAAGACACCGAAGCAGTTCTGCTGCTCTGCGGCCGCTTCGGCGGCGAGAAGCAAGACCCCTACCAGCCGCTCTCGGCCAGGGAATATGGGGAGCTGGCCAAGTGGCTGCTTGGCCGCAGTCTTCGCCCGTCTGACCTGGTCAACAGCGCGGGGCGAGAAGCCCTCTCGGACGTGCATCAATCCAGGCTGGAGCGCAAGCGCATCGAGTTCCTGCTTGGGCGCGGCACTGCGATGGCCTTGGCGCTGGAGCGTTGGACGCGTGGGGGACTGTGGGTGATTTCCAGGGGGGACGCGGAGTTCCCGAAGCGACTTCGGCGTCACCTGAAGCACGCGACACCTCCCTTGCTTTACGGCGCAGGCGACAAGACGCTGCTGGACTTGGGCGGCTTGGCCATCATCGGCTCGCGAGATGCGACAGAGTCGGCGCTGGAGTACACACGCGCCATCGCGGCGCGCTGTGCCAGCGAGGAGATGGCGGTGGTTTCCGGCGGCGCCCGTGGTGTTGACGCGGCAGCCATGCAGGGCGCCACCGAGGCGGGCGGCTCTTGCATTGGCGTTTTGGCCAGCGACCTGCTCAAAACGAGCGTCAACCGTCAGAACCGGGTGGGCCTCCAAGAAGGACGACTGGTGCTCGTGTCGCCGTTTTTCCCGGAGGCGGGCTTCAACGCGGGCAATGCGATGGGGCGCAATCGCTATATCTACACCCTGGCGGACCAGGCATTGGTTATCGACTCGGCGCTGCGCAGTGGCGGTACTTGGGAGGGGGCTATCGAGAACCTCAAGCATGGATGGGTTCCGATGTACGTCCGCTCACCTGGTGAAGGCGCAGGCAACGCAGCGCTGATTGCGGAGGGCGGGCTGCCGTTCATGCTTTCGGATAAATCGGACGAAAGCCTCAAGGAGATTTTTGGCAGTGGGCCATCAGGGGAGAACCCAATCAATGTCGTCGATACGGCTATGCAGCCTTCACTCCTGGAGCCACCGGCGGCGGGAGAAGCTGAACCCCAGCCGACCCATGCTTCGAGCGGCGAGGTCGAGACCAGTTCTACGTCCAGCTCCCTGGCTACGCCCGGGCCGGATACAGCCGCTTCCGCTGTTGTCGAGCAGCCCAAGCTCCCTGAGCTTCCCGATGTTCCAGCGGGTACCAAGGGTACAGCCAATACAAGCGGAGCTGAAGAAGTCGGCACCATTGCGCAGTCTCTATCGGACAGCGGCGCCTCGCCGATGGATATGTATTTCGACTTCAGCGTTCGGCTCGGAAAGCTGCTAAGCGGAGGGGCACTGTCTGAAGAGGATATTGCCGCTCTTCTTTGCATTGAGAAGAGTCAAGCCAAAGTTTGGCTCAAGCGGGCTAGCGAGACGGGCGCTGTCGAAAAGCTGAAGAAACCCGTCCGCTACGCACTCGGGCGGCAGGGCAGCTTGTGTTGACCGGTTCGGCAGGAAGCGGAGGCGCTAAGCAATGAAGCACATGCCCACGAGTTCAGAGAATCTTGGCAGCTCGCTGGCTGAGAAGCTGTTGGCCGTCGCTAAGGGCAACAGCCATACGGCAGCGCCCGCCGCGGCAGTACTGTGGCCAGACAAGGAGCGGCAGTGGGCCGCAGCCATTCCGGCGCTCAAACAGTCGGTGCCGGGGCTGTGCGAACTTGGCACATTTGACCCGCCGTCGCGAACCGGTCCCTCCGTGTGGCTCAAGTGCGCTATTGCCGGCGTGTTGCCGGAGGTGCAATTCCAGGGCGTGCCCGTCGTCTACCTGCCGGGTGTCAGCCGTGCAGAGTTGCGGGCCATCGAGAGCTGCCCGCGGGACCTGCAGCCGCTGGCTGAGCTGCAGTACCGGGGCGTGTTCTGGAGCCAGGTCAACACCAAGGACTGGACGGTCAGCGCTTTCCTGTCTTCGAAGAACGGTGGCCTTGGGCTGGACGTGGCGCAGGACAAGGCTACGCAGGAGGCCCTGGCCCAGGTGCTGTCCGCCGGCGTTTTGCTCGACAGGCCGCTGGACGAGCTGAAGGGTCGGCAAATCAATGCCGAGTGGTTGCTGAGCCTGCTGGCACCGAATCCGACCCGAGACCTGCTGGTGTGGATGAACGCCCCCCAAGCAACGCAGAAGGACTGGGCTGGCGTACGGTGGGACGTGTTCTCCAAGCGGGCCAAGTCCGACTTCGGCTTCGACCCGGTCAGTGAAGGCGCCCTTGTTGCTGCTGAGAAGCTGGCCCGGCGCGAGGGCAAGTGGGCAGCAGTGGCTGAGCTCTATCGGGACTCGTACACGAGCTTCCCGGAGGTGCTGACGCTGCTCCGCACCGTGCAGCCACCGCAGTTGGGGCTGTTCCCGGACATGGACCTGCATGGACCTTTGGCCGGCTACCCGCTAGCGAACGAGCAAGGCGAGGCGAGTCTGCGCTACGCGCTGTCTGCATGTGCAGCCATGGATGCCGCCCAGGCTCGTACCGCTATCGCCACCGCTGAGAAGGAGCACGGCGCGCGCCGGGGTTGGCTGTGGTCCCGCATGGGGCAGTCGCCCTTGGCTCAAGCGCTGGAGCACCTGGCTCGATTGGCTGAGCTGAGCGCGGCGGCGCCCATCGGCGCTACGCCTTCGGAGCTGGCTGCGAGCTACCAGCAGTCTGGGTGGCGTGTGGACGAGGCGGCCACGCTGGCCATAGGCGCCGCGCAGACTAAGGCAGACACCGACGCCGTTGGCGCCGCGGTGCGCGCCGTCTACCTGCCCTGGCTCGAAGAAGCGGCCAAGCGGCTGCAGGACGCCGTGAAGAAGGTGGGGGGCCTACCGCCGCTGCAGGCAGCATCAGACGCAGCAGCTGATTCAGGCACCTGCACGGTGTTCGTGGATGGCCTGCGGTACGACGTCGCCCAGCGGCTCCGCGCCAAGCTGGATGGGCTGGGCGCCACGATATTGGCGGCCCGTTGGACCAGCATGCCTTCGGTCACGGCGTCCGGCAAGGCTTGGTGTTCACCAGTGGCCGGGTTGGTGTCAGGCACGGCGGAAGACGTGGAGTTCGAGCCCCGCGTCGCCGCAGACGGCAAACCGCTGTCTGGCCACAACTTCAGGAAGCTGTTGACCGACAACGGCGTGCAGCCGCTGGACAAGCACGAGACAGGTAACCCGAGCGGACGTGCCTGGACGGAGTCGGGCGACCTGGACCACTACGGCCACGAGCACGGCGTTCGTCTCGCGCGAGACGTCGATGCCCAGCTGGCCGCGGTGGTCGAACGGGTGCAGGAACTGCGCGATGCCGGTTGGCGTCGGGTGCGCATCGTCACCGACCACGGCTGGCTGCTGGTTCCCGGTGGCTTGCCGAAGACGGAGCTGCCCAAACACCAAGCCGAGACCCGCTGGGGACGCTGCGCCGTGCTCAAGGACACGGCACACGGCACCCCGCTGACCTTCGGCTGGGATTGGTGCAAGGATGTTCAGGTGGCGTATGCGCCCGGCGTGTCGTCCTTCATTGCTGGAGCCGACTACGCGCACGGTGGCCTGAGCCTGCAAGAGTGCCTGGTGCCGGTGCTGGAACTGGCGGTGGCTGCACCTGCGGCAGCGGCACAGGTCACCATCAAGGCAGTGACCTGGAAAGGCCTGCGCTGCGTCGTCGCGGTGGACAGCTCGTCGGCCGGGCTGAAGGTGGACGTGCGGACGAAGCCCGCGCTGGCGACGTCGAGCCTGGTGGCCAGCGTGAAGCCCCTGGAGGCCGGCAAGGCCAGCGTGGCGGTGGCCGACGACGACAACCTGGGCGCAGCGGCCGTGGTCGTCATCGTGGGAGCCGATGGCCAGGTGCTGCAGAAGCAGGCGACGACAGTGGGTGGCTGAGTGAAGCCAAGCCAGGGACGGAGCTGTTACCTCGTTACCTGGCACAGAGATAGAGAACAGCAAGGCGGGCGACCGGCTCCAGACAGGTCGCCCAACTGTGATTGACGGGTGATTGACGATGCAACTCGACGACTTGGACAGGAAGGCAACCGCTGCCTTCGAAGGCTACGTGGTACGCAAGGACCTGGTGCGGACGTTCAGCCGCCAGTTCCCGGTGCCGACGTACGTGGTCGAGTTCCTGCTGGGCCGCTACTGCGCCACCACCGACGAAGCGGAAATCCAGGAGGGTCTGGATATCGTCCAAAGGCAGTTGGCGTCGCGGACGGTGAAAGCCGGAGAAGAGGAGCTCTTCAAGGCCCGCGCACGCGAGGCCGGCTCCGTGAAGATTATCGATATCGTCACGGCGCGCCTGGACTCGAAGACCGACTCCTACATCGCCACCTTGCCCAGCCTGCGCCTTACGGACGTGCGGCTCACGCCCGAGATGGTCAAGGAGAACGAGCGCATGCTCACCGGTGGCTTCTACGCCGAGGTGACCCTGGGCTACGACGCGTCCATCGCGCAGGAGAAGGGCGGGCGGCCCTTCGGCGTCGAGGCGCTGCGGGCCATCCAGCTCTCAAAGCGCGAGACGCTGGACGTTCTGGCCAAGGGGCGGGAGCAGTTCTCCACCGCCGAGTGGCGCGACCTGCTGCTGCGAAGCGTCGGCTTCGAGCCCGAGACCCTGTCGGAACGCGCCAAGGACGCGCTGCTGCTGCGCATGGTGCCGTTCGTGGAGCGCAACTACAACCTGGTGGAGCTCGGCCCTCGGGGCACCGGCAAGTCGCACCTGTTCCAGCAAGTCTCACCGTACGCCCACCTCATCTCCGGTGGCAAGGCGACCGTGGCCCGCATGTTCGTCAACAACGCCAGCGGCCAGCGCGGTCTGGTCTGCCAGTACGACGTGGTGTGCTTCGACGAGGTGTCTGGCGTGTCCTTCGACCAGAAGGACGGCGTCAACATCATGAAGGGCTACATGGAGAGCGGCGAGTTCTCCCGGGGCAAGGAGAGCATCCGGGCGGACGGCTCCATCGTGCTGGTGGGCAACTTCGACGTCGATGTGGAGCACCAGCAGCGCATCGGTCACCTCTTCGGGCCGCTACCGCCCGAGATGCGGGACGACACGGCCTTCATGGACCGCATCCACTGCTTCCTGCCGGGCTGGGATGTACCGAAGCTGAACCCCACGCTGTTCACCGCCCATTTCGGCCTGGTGAGCGACTTCCTGTCGGAGTGCTTCACCCAGCTGCGCAACCAGAGCCGGGTGTCCACGTTGCAAGGGCGTGTGCGCTGGGGCGGTGCGCTGTCGGGCCGAGACCTCAATGGCGTCAACAAGACCGTGAGCGGGCTGCTGAAGCTGATGTACCCCGGCTCGGACGAGGCGGTCAGCGAAGAAGACCTCGAGTGGGCCGTGCGCCTGGCGCTGGAAGTGCGCCGCCGGGTCAAGGAACAGCAGAAGCGCATCGGTGCAGCCGAGTTCCGCAACACCCACTTCAGCTACACCCTGGGCGCCGAGGGCGTCGAGAAGTTCGTCAGCACGCCGGAACTGCAGAGTCAGGGTGGCATTGGCGACGAGCCGCTGGAGTGCGGCCAGGTCTGGGTGCTGAGCCCCGGCGGTGACGAGGAGCACCCGGGCCTCTTCCGGCTCGAGGTCAACGAAGGGCCTGGAAGCGGCGTGCGGGTGCTGAACAACCCGGTACCGGCTGCGTTCAAGGAGTCCATCCGCTGTGCCGAGCAGAACCTGTACGCACGGGCGCAGCAACTGGTGGGTGACCGTGACCCGCGGTCCCATGAGTTCTCGGTTCAGCTGCGTGGCTTTGATGCTGCCAAGGCTGGCGCCAAGACCGGCGTCGGTGCGCTCATCGCGCTGTCCAGCGCGCTGCTGAAGAAGTCAGTCCGCGGTGGTCTGGTGGTGGTCGGTGAGGTGACGCTCGGCGGCACCATCGAGCCGATTCACAACGCAGTGACGCTGGCTGAGATTGCCGTCGAGAAGGGCGCGAAGTCGCTGCTGCTGCCTGTCTCGTGCCGGCGCCAGCTCTTCGAGCTATCGGATGAGATGGCAACTCGACTCGACATCGAGTTCTATCAGGACGGGCGGGATGCGCTGCTGAAGGCGCTTTCGGACTGAGGCTCACAGCCGCCGCCTTGATCGAGAAGCGGCAGCCACTTCAACGCGGCGACGGGGTCAGCGGCAGGTTCTGACCCAGCGGCCCTTCAGCCGGAGTCGACACAGCACCCAAGGGTCATGTCGCAGCAACGCGATCGTTGTGACGACACAGACCCCGTCACAGACCTCGTCACATAGGCCCGGAAACGACGAAGCCCGCTTGAGGCGGGCTTCGCAAGTGCTTGTCGGCACTGAAGAATTTTGGTTGCGGGGGCAGGATTTGAACCTGCGACCTTTGGGTTATGAGCCCAACGAGCTACCAGACTGCTCCACCCCGCGACTGAGACAGTGACTATAACATGCTTTTTTCGCAACGCGCTAGTACCCGCAGCTGATGACGCCTCATGCGTTCAGACGCGATAGCGGCCGGTCCACTCGAAGTACATCCACCAGCCGTGGCCCAGCGCGAGGCCGATCGGAAGCGCCCACAGCACGACGGCGGCGACCGAGCGCACCCGCACGGGCAGCGGCCGCATCGCTCGTGCACCGGCCACGGCGCTCCAGACGGCGCCAGCGGCGAGAGCCGTGGCCCGCAGCACCGGGAGCACATCCAGCACGACACCCTCCCCCCGGAGGTACGACGCCGACGCCTCGGTGAGGCCGAGCGTCAGAATCACGATGCCCAGCGGCACCAGGCTTCTGGCGACACACACTCGATCGGTGGCGGACAGGGCCGCAGCAGCGGCCACCAGCGACCAGACGGCAAAGCCCAGCGCGAGTCCGCCGCCGTGCCAGAGCGCCACGGAGATCATGTCGAGCCACACGATCTGGCTTTCCGCCATCGGCCAGCGCTGCAGCCAGACGCCGGCCAGCGTTTGGCGCAAGGCGACGAACGCCGGATTGGCCGACCACTGCAGGTACGCCGGGACCAGGCCGTACAGCAACACGATGACGAGGTCCGGCCTGCACACCCACACGCGCCGCGACGACAGCGCCGTCGCCGCCAGCAGCGGCAGCAGCAATCCCCAGGTGAGGTAGCGCAGCGCCAGGCTGGTCCGGTCCACGGCGGTCGCCTTCACTGGCGGCCGGGGCATCAGCTGGGGCACGGCGACGTCGCCAGGCGAGCAGGCCTCCCCTTCGACAAAACTCTCGGCGCCCCACCCGTCCGAGAACAGCCGCGCATCGTCATGCGGCGCCGGCAGGAAGGCGAGCAGGATCAGCAGGGCCGCGAGGAGGATCGCTCCAGACACGAAGGCCGCTTCCGCCGAAGACAGGCGCAGCCTCGTCGCGAGCCATCGGCGAACCGTGCTCCACGGCGTTGTTGCGGTTACACCGGTCAGCACCAGGGCGTCGGTTCGCTTGATCACACCCGAAGTCTAGATGCGACGCATTCTCATCGATTGGCGCAGATCAGCCCGCTGCCGGACTCGCGGCTTTGACGGCTCGGAACGGAGATCGGCGAAAGCGCCAGGTCTGCGGCCGCGAGGCCGCAGACCGCATGCCGGCGGGGAGCCGGCAGACACCGCATCGCGCGGCGCCCCGAAAAGCAAAACGGCCGTCGAAATCGACGGCCGTCTGTTCGGCTGAATCGGCTTATTCGGCCGCTTCGGTGGTCTCTTCGGCCGGTTCCGGACGATCGACCAGCTCGACGAAGGCCATCGGCGCGTTGTCGCCGACGCGGAAGCCCATCTTCAGGATGCGGGTGTAGCCGCCCGGACGGGTGGCGTAGCGCGGGCCGAGTTCGTTGAACAGCTTGGTGACCACTTCGCGGTCGCGGGTGCGGTCGAACGCCAGGCGGCGGTTGGCCAGCGTCGGGGTCTTGCCCAGCGTGATCAGCGGCTCGACGACGGCGCGCAGTTCCTTGGCCTTCGGCACGGTCGTCTTGATCGCCTCGTGGCGGATCAGCGAGTTGGCCATGTTGCGCAGCATCGCGAGGCGATGGCTGCTGGTGCGGTTCAGTTTGCGAAGTCCGTGGCGGTGGCGCATGGCGCGTTCCTTCTTTGGTTATGACACCCCGGCCGTGTCAGGTACCGAGGCTGGACCGGGGCCGCGGGGCCCCTATCGACACCGCGGCTCCCGTCACCGGGAGCCGCAGCGGTTTCTTGCAGCGGGGCCGCGAGCGGCCCGCGATCTCAACGCTTGTCGAGACCTTGCGGCGGCCAGTTCTCCAGGCGCGCACCCAGGGTCAGGCCGCGCGAGGCCAGCACTTCCTTGATCTCGTTGAGCGACTTGCGACCCAGGTTCGGGGTCTTCAGCAGCTCGGTCTCGGTGCGCTGGATCAGGTCGCCGATGTAGTAGATGTTCTCGGCCTTCAGGCAGTTGGCCGAACGCACCGTCAGTTCGAGCTCGTCGACCGGACGCAGCAGGATCGGGTCGAAGTTCGGCGTGCGCTGCGGCTGCGGCTCGAAGATGTCGCTGACCTGGCCTTCGAGCTGCGCGAACACGGCGAGCTGTTCGACGAGGATCTTGGCCGACTGGCGGATCGCTTCTTCCGGCGTGATGGCGCCGTTGGTCTCGATCTCCATGACCAGCTTGTCGAGGTCG
Source organism: Rubrivivax benzoatilyticus JA2 = ATCC BAA-35 (assembly GCF_000190375.1). GTDB lineage: Bacteria > Pseudomonadota > Gammaproteobacteria > Burkholderiales > Burkholderiaceae_C > Rubrivivax > Rubrivivax benzoatilyticus. The sequence continues at coordinate 14,546 of NZ_AEWG01000023.1, read as the reverse complement.
GTGCGCTGCTCGACGCGGGCGTTCTCGACCGCGTAGCTGACGCGCTTGACCGGCGAGAACGACGCATCGAGGACGATGCGGCCGATGGCCTTGGTCGCCTCGTCGCCGTAGCGGCGCAGGTTGCCCGGCACGTAGCCGCGGCCCTTCTCGACCTTGATCTGCATGTCGAGCTTGCCGCCTTGCGACAGGTGCGCGATCACGTGATCGGGGTTGATGATCTCGACGTCGTGCGGCGTCTGGATGTCGGCCGCGGTGACTGCGCCTTCACCTTCCTTGCGCAGCACCAGCGTGACCTCGTCGCGGTTGTGCAGACGGAACACCACGCCCTTCAGGTTGAGCATGATGTGGACGACGTCTTCCTGCACGCCGTCGATCGCGGAGTACTCGTGCAGCACGCCGGCGATCGTGACCTCCGTCGGCGCGTAGCCCACCATCGACGACAGCAGCACGCGGCGCAGCGCGTTGCCCAGCGTGTGGCCGTAGCCGCGCTCGAACGGTTCGAGCACCGCCTTGGCGCGGTAGCCGCCGAGCGGCTCGACGTGAATGGCCTTGGGCTTCAGAAGAGTGGTTTGCATGGAGTGTGTGGTTTCCTGTCAATACCCTCGGCTCGTTACACCGATAAGGCTGATGGACCGCCGGGCTTTGTGTAGGGGCCGCTTCGCGCCCGGCAGGCGAAACGCCAGATGGGGACAACCGCAGAGGCGGCGGCCGGCACGCGCCGGCCGCGACCGATCAGCGGCTGTAGAGTTCGACGATCAGCGCTTCCTTGATCTCGGCGCCGAACTGGTCACGATCCGGGACCTTCTTGAACACGCCTTCCATCTTGGTGGCGTCGACCTGCACCCACTCGCACTGGCCGATGGTCTGCGCCAGCTTCAGGGCGTCCTGGACGCGCAGCTGGTTCTTGGCCTTCTCGCGCACGGCGACGACGTCGCCGGCCTTGACCATGTACGACGGGATGTTGACGACCTGGCCATTGACCGTGATCGCCTTGTGCGACACGAGCTGGCGCGACTCGGCGCGGGTCGAGCCGAAGCCCATGCGGTAGACGACGTTGTCCAGGCGCGACTCGAGCAGCGCGAGCAGGTTCGAGCCGGTGTTGCCCTTGCGGCGCTCGGCTTCGGCGAAGTAGCGGCGGAACTGGCGCTCCAGCACGCCGTACATGCGCTTGACCTTCTGCTTCTCGCGCAGCTGAACACCGTAGTCGGAGGTACGCGAGCCGCTGGTGCGGCCGTGCTGACCCGGCTTGCTGTCGAACTTGGCCTTGTCGCCGATCGAGCGGCGGGCGCTCTTCAGGAACAGGTCGGTGCCTTCACGGCGGGAGAGCTTGGCCTTCGGGCCGAGGTAACGTGCCACTGGGTATCCTTGGTTGTTGCTGACGCGGCAGACTCCGCCGTCAGGCGGAGACCCGCGCGAGTCCTGCGCAGACGAATCGCTTCGTGCTCGAGGCGCGGACGGTGGGCTTGGGGTTCAAGGCCGGAACCTTGAGGAAAACAGCCGGCGCGCACGTTCAGTGCCGCCGGCGTGAGAGAAACCGCGAATTCTAGCACCGGCAGGACGAGCCTGCCGGCGACGCATCAGATGCGACGGCGCTTCTGGGGACGGCAGCCGTTGTGCGGGACCGGCGTCACGTCGCTGATCGACGTGATGCGGATGCCCAGCGACGCCAGCGCACGAACGCTGGACTCGCGACCCGGGCCCGGGCCCTTGATGCGCACGTCCAGGTTCTTGATGCCCTGTTCCTGCGCGGCACGGCCGGCGTTCTCGGCGGCAACCTGGGCAGCGAACGGCGTGCTCTTGCGCGAGCCCTTGAAGCCCTGGCCACCGCTGGAGGCCCACGCCAGCGAACCGCCTTGGCGGTCCGTGATCGTGATGATGGTGTTGTTGAACGACGCGTGGACGTGGGCAATGCCGTCCGCAATGTTCTTGCGGATCTTCTTGCTGACGCGACGCGCGGCGTTGTTGACGGGGGACTTGGCCATGTAGATCTTCCTCGTGCGTGGCGGCGGCTTACTTCTTCAGCGCGGCGGCACCCTTGCGCGGACCCTTGCGGGTGCGGGCATTGGTGCGGGTGCGCTGGCCGCGCACCGGCAGGCCGCGGCGGTGACGGAAGCCACGGTAGCAACCGAGGTCCATCAGACGCTTGATGTTGATGGACAGCTCGCGGCGCAGGTCGCCTTCGATGGTCAGACGGCCGATTTCCTCGCGGATCTTCTCCAGCTCGGAATCGTTCAGGTCCTTGACCTTCTTCGAGTAGGGAATGCCCACCGAGTCGCAGATCTTCTGCGCCGTCGTACGGCCGATGCCGTAGATCGAGGTCAGGCCGATTTCCGCGTGCTTGTGCGGCGGGATGTTGATGCCGGCGATACGTGCCATGTTCTTCCTCTGACTATCAGCCTTGACGCTGCTTGTGGCGCGGGTCGGTGCAGATCACGCGCACGACGCCCTTGCGTCGGATGATCTTGCAGTTGCGGCACATCTTCTTGACCGAAGCTGCGACTTTCATGGTCTTCTCCTTGACCTCACTTGGCGCGGAAAACGATCCGCGCGCGACTCAAATCGTAGGGGGTGAGTTCGACCGTCACCTTGTCACCCGGAAGGATTCGGATGTAGTGCATCCGCATCTTTCCGGAGATGTGGCCGAGCACAACGTGCCCGTTCTCCAGCTTCACTCGGAAGGTGGCGTTGGGGAGGTTCTCAAGAATCTCCCCCTGCATCTGAATGACGTCGTCCTTCGCCATCTCGCATCAGCCCGCCTTGAAGTTCGCCTTCTTGAGCAGGCTCTCATACTGCTGGCTCATCACGTAGGACTGGACCTGAGCCCAGAAATCCATCGTCACGACCACGATGATCAGCAGCGAGGTGCCCCCGAAGTAGAACGGGACGTTGTACTTCAGAACCAGGAACTCGGGCAGCAGGCACACCGCCGTGATGTACACCGCGCCGGCCAGCGTCAGACGCGACAGGATGCGATCGATGTACTTCGCGGTCTGGTCACCCGGACGGATGCCCGGGATGAACGCGCCACTCTTCTTCAGGTTGTCGGCGGTCTCGCGACTGTTGAACACGAGCGCCGTGTAGAAGAAGCAGAAGAACACGATCATGCCCGCATAGAGCATCACGTAGATCGGCTGCCCGGGCGACAGAGCCGCCGAGATGTCCTTCAGCCAGCGCAGACCTTCCCCGGTGGCGAACCAGCCGACGATGGTCGCGGGCAGCAGGATGATCGACGACGCGAAGATCGGCGGGATCACGCCCGACATGTTCAGCTTCAGCGGCAGGTGCGACGACTGGCCGCCGTACACCTTGTTCCCGACCTGGCGCTTGGCGTAGTTCACCAGGATCTTGCGCTGACCCCGCTCGACGAACACCACGACGAAGGTGACGGCGACGACAACCGCGCAGATGAACAGGCTGGCGATGATGCTCATCGCGCCGGTGCGAACCAGCTCGAAGAGCCCGCCGATGGCGCTCGGCAGCCCGGCGACGATGCCGGCGAAGATCAGGATCGAGATGCCGTTGCCCAGACCGCGTTCCGTGATCTGCTCGCCCAGCCACATCAGGAACATCGTGCCGGCCACCAGGCTGACCACCGCCGTCATGCGGAAGCCGAAGCCCGGCGAGAGCACCAGACCTTGCGAACCCTCGAGCGCCAGGGCGATGCCCAGGCTCTGGAAGATCGCCAGGAACAGCGTGCCGTAGCGCGTGTACTGCGTGATCTTGCGGCGACCCGCCTCGCCTTCCTTCTTCAGCGCCTCGAGCGAGGGCACGACGTAGGTCATCAGTTGCATGATGATCGACGCCGAGATGTAGGGCATGATGCCCAGCGCGAAGACGGTGAAGCGCGACAGGGCGCCGCCGCTGAACATGTTGAACAGGTTCAGGATGCCGCCGCCCTGACCCTGAAACAGCTGCTGCAGCTGGTTCGGGTCGATGCCGGGCACCGGAATGTGCGCACCGATGCGGTAGACCACCAAGGCCAGCAGCAGGAAGACGATCCGGCGACGGAGGTCGCCGAATTTCCCGCTCTTGGCCAGCTGGTTCGCGGAGGTTGCCACGGGCTGCGAGTCCCTTTAGGCGAACGTGCCGCCGACGGCCTCGATCGCGGCCTTGGCGCCGGCGGTCGCGCCGATGCCCTTGAGCGTCACCTTGCGGGTGATCTCGCCGCTCTTGACGACCTTGACCTGCTTGACGATCTGGCGCACCAGGCCAGCCGCCTTGAGCACGAGCAGATCGACCTCGTCGACGCCCAGCGTCTCGAGTTCGGCCAGCGTGACTTCGCCGTTGTACTTCAGTTGCTGCGACTTGAAGCCGCGCTTGGGCAGGCGGCGTTGCAGCGGCATCTGGCCGCCTTCGAAGCCGACCTTGTGGAAGCCACCGGCACGAGACTTCTGGCCCTTGTGACCACGACCGGCGGTCTTGCCCAGACCCGAGCCGATGCCGCGGCCGACGCGACGGCGCGCCTTCTTGCTGCCCTCGGCGGGCTTGAGGTTGTTGATCTGCATTACAGCACCTTCACCAGGTACGAGACCTTGTTGATCATGCCGCGCACGGCAGGCGTGTCTTCCAGGACGCTTTGGCTGTTCAGCTTGCGCAGGCCCAGACCACGCACGGTGGCGCGATGCGATTCGCGCGTACCGGCGATGCTGCGGACGAGCTTGACCGTGAGGGTCTTCTTGTCGGACATGAGGCTTCTCCGGCGCGGGGTCAGTTGAAGAGGTCTTCGACCGACTTGCCACGCTTGGCGGCCACTTCGGCCGGCGTGGTGGAGCGCTTCAGCGCGTTCAGCGTCGCGCGCACCATGTTGTACGGGTTGGTCGAGCCGTGGCTCTTGGCGACGATGTCCGTCACGCCCATCACTTCGAAGACGGCGCGCATCGGGCCGCCGGCGATGATGCCGTCACCCTGCTTGGCCGGGGCCATCAGGACCTTGGCTGCACCGTGTTCGCCTTCGACCTTGTGATGGATCGTGCCGTTCTTCAGCGCGACCTTGACCATGTTGCGGCGGGCCGATTCCATGGCCTTCTGCACCGCAACCGGCACTTCCTTGGCCTTGCCCTTGCCCATGCCGATGCGGCCGTCGCCGTCGCCGACGACGGTCAGCGCAGCGAAGCTCAGCGTGCGGCCACCCTTGACGACCTTCGTGACGCGGTTGACCGCGATCATCTTTTCCTTCAGGCCGTCGTCGTTGCCTTCGGCCTGCTGGCGGGGAGTGAACTTTGCCATTTCGAGTCTTCCTTTGCGCCCGTCAGAACTGCAGGCCGGCTTCGCGAGCCGCCTCGGCCAGCGCCTTGACGCGGCCGTGGTAGGCGAAGCCCGCGCGGTCGAACGCGACCTTCTCGATGCCGGCGGCCTTGGCCTTCTCGGCGATGCGCTTGCCGATCAGGGCTGCCGCGTCGGTGTTGCCACCCTTGCCGGCACCGATCTGCTCACGCACTTCCTTCTCGGCGGTCGAGGCGGAAGCGAGAACCTTGCTGCCGTCTTCCGAGAAGACGTTGGCGTAGATGTGCAGGTTGGAGCGGAAGACGCTCAGGCGAGCGACGCCCTGCTGGGCGATACGCAGCCGGGTCTGGCGCGAACGACGCAGGCGCTGTTCCTTCTTCGTCATCATGGTGCGCTCCTTACTTCTTCTTCGTTTCCTTGAGGATCACGCGCTCGTCCGCATAGCGGATGCCCTTGCCCTTGTACGGCTCGGGCGGACGGAAGGCGCGAACCTCGGAGGCGATCTGACCGACGCGTTGGCGGTCGGCGCCCGAGATGACGATTTCGGTCTGGGTCGGGGTGGCGACCTTGACGCCCTCGGGCATCTCCTTCACCACCGGATGCGAGAAACCGATCTGCAGGTTCAGCTTCTGGCCCTGGGCCTGGGCACGGAAGCCCACGCCGACGAGCGTCAGCTTCTTTTCGAAGCTCTTGGCGACGCCGTTGACCATGTTGGCCACCAGCGCACGCATCGTGCCGCTCATCGCATCGGCCGCGGCCGTGTCGTTGGCGGGCACGAAGCTCAGCTTGCCGGCTTCGTTCTTGATCGTCACGAGCGGGTTCAGGTCGCGCACGAGCGTGCCGTTGGCGCCCTTGACGGTGATCTTGTCGGCCGAGATCGTGACGTCCACGCCTTGCGGGACGGCGACCGGCATCTTTCCTACGCGGGACATGTCGTTCGTCCTTTGTTTAGGCCACGTAGCACAGGACTTCGCCACCGACACCGGTCTGGCGAGCCTTGCGATCGGTCATCACGCCCTTGGGGGTCGTGACGATCGCCACGCCCAGGCCGTTCATGACCTGCGGAATCTCGTCGCGGCCCTTGTAGATGCGCAGGCCGGGACGGCTGACGCGCTCGATGCGCTCGATCACCGGACGACCGGCGTAGTACTTCAGCGAGATCTCGAGTTCGCTCTTGCCCGCGTTGGCCTTCACGACGAAACCGTCGATGTAGCCCTCGTCCTTCAGGACTTGCGCGATCGCGACCTTGAGCTTCGACGACGGCATCGTGACCGCGGCCTTCTCAACGCTCTGGGCGTTGCGAATGCGGGTCAGCATGTCGGCGATGGGATCACTCATGCTCATAAAAAATCTCCTTCGCGGCTACCCGAATCACCAGCTGGCCTTGACCATGCCGGGGATGTCGCCCTTGAAGGCGAGCTCGCGGATCTTGTTGCGGCCCAGGCCGAACATGCGGAACGTGCCGCGCGGACGACCGGTCAGGGCGCAGCGGTTGCGCAGACGGGTCGGATTGGCGTTGCGGGGCAGCTTCTGCAGTTCAAGACGGGCGGCGTAGCGCTCTTCTTCCGAACGCTGCGCGTCGTCGATGATGGCCTTCAGCTCGGCGTACTTCTTGGCGTACTTGGCGACCAGCTTCTCGCGCTTTTCTTCGCGCTGCTTGAGGGACAGTTTGGCCATGGCTTGCCTTCAGTTCTTGAACGGGAACTTGAACGCGGCGAGCAGCGCCTTGCACTCGTCGTCGCTCTTCGCGCTGGTCGTGATGCTGATGTTCAGCCCGCGGATCGCGTCGATCTTGTCGTACTCGATCTCGGGGAAGATGATCTGTTCCTTGACGCCGATGTTGTAGTTGCCACGGCCGTCGAACGCGCGACCGGAGATACCACGGAAGTCGCGCACGCGCGGCAGCGCCACGGTGACGAAGCGGTCGAGGAATTCATACATGCGCACGCCACGCAGCGTGACCATGCAGCCGATGGGCACGTTCTCGCGGATCTTGAAGCCCGCGATGGCCTTGCGGCTCTTGGTGACGACGGGCTTCTGGCCGGCGATCTTGGTGAGGTCGCCGACGGCGTGGTCCATCACCTTCTTGTCGGCCACGGCCTCGCTCACGCCCATGTTCAGCGTGATCTTCTCGAGGCGCGGAACCTGCATCACCGAGGTGTAGCCGAACTTGGCCATCAGCTCGGGGACGATCTGCTCGCGGTACAGAGCCTGCAGACGCGACGTCGCGGAAGCTTGAGTCTTTGCCATGGTGCTTACGCCTTGATCTCTTCGCCGCTGGACTTGAAGACGCGGGTCTTCTTGTCGCCATCGATCTTGATGCCGACGCGGTCGGCCTTGCCGGTGGCGGCGTTGTAGATGGCGATGTTGGACTGGTGGATCGGCATCGCCTTGTCGATGACGCCGCCGGTCGTGCCCTTCATCGGGTTCGGCTTCACATGCTTCTTGACCATGTTCACGCCGTCGACGATGACGTGATCGTCATCGACGCGCTGCGTCACGGTGCCGCGCTTGCCCTTGTCACGGCCGGTCAGCACGATGACCTGGTCGCCTTTACGAATCTTGTTCATGAGTGTCGAACCTCGAATCTGTCGGTCGCGTCAGAGAACTTCCGGCGCCAGCGACACGATCTTCATGAAGCGCTCGCTGCGCAGTTCGCGCGTGACCGGGCCGAAGATGCGGGTGCCGATCGGCTCGAGCTTGGCGTTGAGCAGCACGGCGGCGTTGCCGTCGAACTTGATCAGCGAGCCGTCCTGGCGACGCACACCCTTGGCGGTGCGAACGACGACGGCCGAATAGACCTCGCCCTTCTTCACGCGACCACGGGGGGCGGCTTCCTTGATGCTGACCTTGATGACGTCGCCGATGCCGGCATAGCGCCGCTTGGAGCCGCCGAGCACCTTGATGCACATGACGGACTTGGCACCCGTGTTGTCGGCCACGTCGAGCCGCGATTGCATTTGGATCATTGTTCGTACCCCAACTTCTCCCCGCGCCACCCGATTGCTCGAGTCTTGCCGGTCAGTCTTGGGCCCGTGTCTGGGTAGATCTGGGCTGATCCGAGCCGGAGGCTTTTTGCCACCCGCACCGCTTGGGTGCTCATGACAGAAGCCGCCATTTCGGCGAAGCCACGGATTATGCCAGCCTTCCGGCCGGCGTGTCAAACGCTCGTTTGCAGAATCAGCAGGACCGCACGCGCTGCAGCATCGCCTCGGCGGAACTCGCCTCGAACTTGCCCGGCGCCTCGACGTCGAGCGAGCGCACGATGCCGTCGACGACGAGCATCGCGTAACGCGCCGAGCGCAGCCCCATGCCGCGCGCCGTGAGATCCAGCGTCAGGCCGGCAGCACGCGCGAAGTCGCCATTGCCATCGCCCATCATGCGCACCGCGCCACGGGCGCCGAGCTGGCGCCCCCAGGCGCCCATGACGAAGGCGTCGTTGACCGACACGCACCAGACCTCGTCGACGCCGGCGGCACGCAGCTCGGCCGCCTTCTCGACGTAACCCGGCACGTGCCGTTCGGAGCACGTCGGCGTGAAGGCGCCCGGCAGACCGAAGACGACGATCGTCCTGCCTGCCGCAGCCGCGCGGACATCGACGGCGTTCGGCCCGAGCGCGCAGCCCTCGGTCGCGACATCGACGTATTCGTGGAGCTGCCCGGCGGGCAGGGGGTCACCGATCTTCAGCATGCGCACTCCTGATGTTCTGGCCGGCGCAATGAAAAACGGCCGGCGCCGGAGTATCCGGCGGCGGCCGTTCGCGAGCAGGCGTGCGGGTCTTAGACCAGCTTCGCCTTCTCGATCAGGCGGGTCACGACCCAGCTCTTGGTCTTGCTGATCGGACGCCCTTCGGCGATTTCGACCAGGTCACCCATCTTGTACTCGCCGTTCTCGTCGTGGGCGTGGTACTTGCGCGAGCGCGCCACGATCTTGCCGTAGAGCTCGTGCGCCGCGCGACGCTCAACCAGGACCGTGACGGTCTTGGCGCGCTTGTCGCTGACGACACGGCCGATCAGCGTCCGGGTGTTCTTCACCGGAGCGGTGGTCTGGGTTTCGCTCATTTCGCGGCCCTCTTCTTCTCGGCCAGGATGGTCTTGGCGCGGGCGATGTCGCGGCGGGTCTTGCCCAGCTGCGAGTTGTTGGTCAGCTGCTGGGTCGCCTTCTGCATGCGCAGGCCGAAATGGGCCTTCAGCAGATCGGAGACTTCCTTCTCCAGCGCCGCGACGTCCTTGGAACGCAGTTCGGATGCCTTCATGTTGCTTCCTTTGGCGTTACAGGCCGACCTGGCGGGCGACGAACGTGCAGCGCAGCGGCAGCTTGGCCGCCGCCAGCGTGAACGCCTCGCGAGCGAGCTGTTCCGGAACGCCGTTGATCTCGTACAGCACCTTGCCCGGCTGGATCTCGGCGACGTAGAACTCGGGGTTGCCCTTGCCGTTACCCATCCGGACCTCCGCCGGCTTCTGCGAAATCGGCTTGTCCGGGAAGATGCGGATGAAGATGCGACCGCCCCGCTTGATGTGACGCGAGATCGCGCGGCGAGCCGCCTCGATCTGGCGCGCGGTGATGCGGCCGCGCTCGGTGGCCTTCAGACCGAACTCGCCGAACGAGACGTTGTTGCCCCGCGTGGCGATGCCGGTGTTGCGGCCCTTGTGTTCCTTACGGAACTTGCGACGTGCAGGTTGCAGCATCGTTATTCTCCTTTGGTCTCGCCGCCGGCAGCCGGAGCGCCGGCGCGACGCACGCGCTTGACGGCCGGACCACCCTTGCCGTCGCCGGCAGGGGCCGCCGACGGAGCACCGTCGGCACGCGGGCCACGATCGCCACCCGGACGGCCGCGGCCGGCACCCGGACGGTCACCGCCCGGACGCGGACCACGGCGCGGACGGCGCTCGTCGTCACCTTCGGTCTTCGCCAGCTGCGGCGCTTCGCCGTTGGCCAGGCGGTCACCGCGGTAGACCCACACCTTGACGCCGATGACGCCGTAGGTGGTCTTGGCTTCGGAGAAGCCGTAGTCGATGTCGGCCTTGAGGGTGTGCAGCGGCACGCGACCTTCGCGATACCACTCGGTACGCGCGATCTCGATGCCGTTCAGACGACCGGCGGACATGATCTTGATGCCCTGCGCGCCCAAGCGCATCGCGTTCTGCATCGCGCGCTTCATCGCACGACGGAACATGATGCGCTTCTCGAGCTGCTGGGTGATCGAGTCGGCGATCAGCTGGGCATCGACTTCGGGCTTGCGCACTTCCTCGATGTTGACCGCGACCGGAACGCCGAGGCGCTTGGTCAGCTCGGCCTTCAGGTTCTCGATGTCCTCGCCCTTCTTGCCGATCACGACGCCCGGACGAGCCGAGAAGATCGTGATGCGGGCGTTCTTGGCCGGACGCTCGATCAGGATGCGCGAGACCGCCGCGTTCTTCAGCTTGGTCTTCAGGTAGTCACGAACCTGCAGGTCTTCGGCCAGCATGCCGGCGAAGTTGCGGTTCGAGGCGAACCAGCGCGAGCCCCAGGCCCGCGTGACGCTCAGCCGGAAGCCGGTCGGATGGATTTTTTGTCCCATGTCTTTTCCAGCTCCTCAGTTGCCGACGGTCACGAAGATGTGGCAGGTCGGCTTGCTGATGCGGTTGCCGCGACCCTTCGCACGGGCCGAGAAACGCTTCAGCGTGGCGCCTTGCTCGACGTAGATCGACTTGATCTTCAGCTCGTCGATGTCCGCACCGTCGTTGTGCTCCGCGTTGGCCACCGCCGATTCGACCGCCTTCTTGATGATGACGGCCGCCTTCTTCGGCGTGAACGTGAGGATGTTGATCGCCTGGTCGACCTTCTTGCCGCGGATCATGTCCGCCACCAGCCGACCCTTGTCGGCCGAGAGGCGCACACCGCGGACGATTGCCTTGGTTTCCATGCTCTTCGTCCCCTTAGCGCTTGGCCTTCTTGTCGGCCGGGTGACCCTTGAACAGACGGGTCAGCGCGAATTCGCCGAGCTTGTGGCCGACCATCTGGTCGGTCACGTACACGGGAACGTGCTGCTTGCCGTTGTGCACGGCGACGGTCAGGCCGATGAACTCGGGCAGGATCGTCGAACGGCGCGACCAGGTCTTGATCGGCTTCTTGTCCTTGTTGGCGGAGGCCTTCTCGACCTTGGCCATCAGGTGGTGGTCCACGAAGGGACCCTTCTTGAGTGAACGTGCCATGTTCTACGGCCTCACTTCTTGCGGCGCGAGACGATCATCGTCTGCGTGCGCTTGTTGCTGCGCGTACGGTAGCCCTTGGTCAGCGTGTTCCACGGCGACACCTGCGGCTTGCCTTCGCCGGTGCGGCCTTCGCCGCCACCGTGCGGGTGGTCGACCGGGTTCATCGCAACGCCGCGGACGGTCGGACGGATGCCCTTCCAGCGGATCGCACCGGCCTTGCCGTACTGGCGCAGGCTGTGCTCTTCGTTGCTGACCTCGCCGATCGTGGCGCGGCAGTCGATGTGGATCTTGCGCACTTCACCCGAGCGCAGGCGAACCTGCGCGTAGGTGCCTTCGCGCGCCATCAGCGTGACGCTGGCGCCGGCCGACCGCGCGATCTGCGCGCCCTTGCCCGGCAGCATCTCCACGCAGTGGATCGTCGAACCCACGGGGATGTTGCGGATCGGCAGCGTGTTGCCGGCCTTGATCGGGGCTTCCGCGCCCGACAGCAGCGTGGCACCGGCTTCGACACCGCGCGGGGCGATGATGTAGCGGCGCTCGCCGTCGGCGTAGCACAGCAGCGCGATGTGGGCGGTGCGGTTCGGGTCGTACTCGATGCGTTCGACCTTTGCCGGGATGCCGTCCTTGTTGCGCACGAAGTCGACGACGCGGTAGTGGTGCTTGTGGCCACCACCCTTGTGCCGCATCGTGATGTGGCCGTTGTTGTTGCGGCCGGCCTTCTGCTTCTGCGGCTCGAGCAGCGAAGCTTCCGGGGCGCCCTTGTGCAGGTGCTTGTGCACCACCTTCGTCACGGCACGGCGGCCGGGCGACGTCGGCTTGACCTTGATGACAGCCATTACGCGGCCTCCCCGGAGAAGTTGAGCTCCTGGCCCGGCTTCAGCGCCACGTACGCCTTCTTGACGTGATCGCGGCGGCCGATCGTGCGGCCGAAGCGCTTGACCTTGCCCTTCTGCACGGTCGTCGTGACCGAAGCCACCTCGACCTTGAACATCAGCTCCACCGCAGCCTTGATCTCGGGCTTGGTGGCGTCACGCAGGACCTTGAACAGGACCTGGTTGTGCTTCTCGGCGACGCTGGTGGCCTTCTCGGAGATGATCGGAGCGACCAGCACCTTGGCCAGGCGGCCTTCGTCGAACTTTTGCGGGGCGCTCATGCGAACATCTCCTTGAGCTGCTCGATCGCGCCCTTGGTCACCAGGACCTTCTTGTAGAAGACCAGCGACAGCGGATCGGCGTAGCGCGGCTCGACGACGAGCACGTTGGCCAGGTTGCGCGAGGCCAGCGCGAGGTTGTCGTCGATCTGGTCGGCGATCACCATCACCGACTCCAGGCCCATGGCCTTGAGCTTCTGGGCCAGCAGCTTGGTCTTGGGCGCGTCGACGGTCAGCGAATCCACCACCGCCAGACGGCCGTCACGGGCCAGCTGCGAGAGGATGGACGCCATGCCGGCGCGGTACATCTTCTTGTTGACCTTGTGCGAGAAGTTCTCGTCCGGGCGGTTCGGGAAGATGCGACCACCCCCACGCCACAGCGGCGAGGAGGTCATGCCGGCGCGAGCGCGGCCGGTGCCCTTCTGGCGGAACGGCTTCTTCGTCGAGTGCTTGACCTCGCCGCGGTCGAGCTGGGCGCGGGTGCCCTGGCGCGCGTTGGCCTGGTAGGCAACGACGACCTGGTGCACGAGCGCTTCGTTGTAGTCACGCGCGAACACGGTGTCCGGCGCGTCGACCTTGGCCGTGGCCTGGCCCTGTTCGTTCAGGAGCTCGAGTTGCATCACTGGGCCCCCTTCTTCAGCTTGACCTTGACGGCGGGACGCACGACGACGTGGCCGTTCTTGGCACCCGGAACCGCACCGCGGACGAGCAGCAGCGAACGCGCTTCGTCGACACGGACGATGTCCAGGTTCTGGGTGGTGACGGTCTCGTCGCCCATGTGGCCGGTCATCTTCTTGCCCGGGAACACGCGACCCGGGTCCTGGGCCATCGAGATCGAGCCCGGCACGTTGTGCGAACGGCTGTTGCCGTGCGACGCGCGCTGCGAGCCGAAGTTGTGGCGCTTGATGGTGCCGGCGTAGCCCTTGCCGATCGAGGTGCCTTGCACGTCGACGAGCTGGCCCGCGGCAAACAGGCTCACCGGCACGACGGCGCCCGGCTGGTACTGCCCGGCGATCTCGGCGGTGACGCGGAATTCCTTCAGGACTTCGCCCGCTTCGACACCGGCCTTGGCCAGGTGACCCGCTTCGGGCTTGTTGACGCGGCTCGCCTTGCGGGCGCCGAACGCGACTTGCAGCGCGCTGTAGCCGTCGGTGGCCACCGTCTTGACTTGCGTGACGCGGTTGTTGGACACGTCGAGCACCGTCACGGGGATGGCGTCGCCATCGTCCGTGAAGATGCGCATCATGCCCACCTTGCGGCCCAGCAAGCCGAGCTGTTCGCTCATGCTCATGGTCATTTCTCCAGCGCCCGACTTGGCGGAAGGACGCCTTTGTTCACGATCCCGACAACGATTGGCCGGGGTGATGTCCTGACGGGCCCGTGGAAACACCCACGAAACCCATGCGGACGAAATCCCCGAGCCCGGCCTATCGAGGCCGGAGTCGGGGAAAGCCGGTGATTGTAGCAGCAGCCGAAGCCGCTGCGCCAGCCCGGTTTACTGCAGCTTGATTTCGACGTCGACGCCGGCGGGCAGGTCGAGCTTCATCAGCGCGTCGACCGTCTTGTCGGTCGGGTCGACGATGTCCATCAGGCGCTGGTGGGTGCGGATCTCGAACTGGTCGCGGCTGGTCTTGTTGACGTGCGGCGAACGCAGGATGTCGAAACGCTGCAGACGCGTCGGCAGGGGCACCGGGCCCTTGACGATGGCGCCGGTGCGCTTGGCGGTGTCGACGATCTCGAGGGCCGACTGGTCGATCAGCTTGTAATCGAAGGCCTTCAGGCGGATGCGGATCTTTTGCTTCGTGGACATGGTGTTCCTCTTTGCACAGCACTCCCGCCGCCGCTAGGGCGACGGGCGCGCAAATGGTGGCCGGAGAGCGGGACGTTCACGGGTCTCCCGGGAACGCCCCGAAGCCCCCTCGGGGGCGGCCTACGCGCGCGCCGTAGCGTGCGCAGCAGGCCGGGGGTCCACGCTTATT
>NZ_AEWG01000024.1 GCF_000190375.1 Rubrivivax benzoatilyticus JA2 = ATCC BAA-35 | reverse complement strand
ACCGCCCCGGCCGCGTCGGAGCGCAGCTCGAAGCCGGCGCCGCGCGGCGTGCCGCGGCGGTTGCCGGCCTGGTGGACCAGTGCCCCGAGATTCAGCTGCGTCGCCGCCAGCGACGTCGCGAGCTGGACCCGCAGCGCGCCGTCGCTGTCGTCGAACACGAGCTGGTTCCAGCCCTCGCCGCCGAGTTCGCGGCTGCGCCAGCCGCTCATCGCGGCGGCGTTGCCCTGGCCTCCATGCGCGGGCGCCGCGGGCGAGGCGCCATGCCAAGGGGGCGCGTGCGCGCCGGCGATGCAGTTGCCCTGCCCCGCCGGCTGGTGGTCGGAGCCCGCGGGCAGCGGCGGCCGGGGCACGGCCGCAGCGCCGCCGGGCGTCGGTTCGACACCACCTTCGCCGATGCCGTCGTGCACGCCGGCCAGCACCACCATCCGCTCCGGGTCGCCGTCGAGCAGCCCGACCAGCACACGCTGCCCGACACGCGGCAGCCACTGCGCCGCGACCCCGGCGCCGGCCCAGGGCTGCACGACCCGCAGGGGGCCGGTCGCGTCGGCCGTCCACCGGCCCGGCGTGGCGATCTCGGGCGCCTGGAAATCCAGGCGCACACGCACGCGGCCCTCGGCATCGGCCGCCGGGCTGCCCGCTGCGCAGCCATCGTCGCCAACGACCACCGCGCCCAGCAGCCCGGAGACGCCGCTGCGCGGGGACGGCACGCGCGCGGCGTCGGCGACCGGCCGCCAGGGCCGGTCGCGCTCGACGGCGACGAAGGCATTCGCATAACCGCAGGACTGCGCTGCAGCCCGCAGCGCGGGGTCGAGCCAGCCGGCCTCGAGCGGCAAGCCCGGCGCGCGCGCTTGCCAGGGTGCTGCGCGGTCGCCGGCACCCTCGTTGACGCCGGCGTGCAGCACCCGCACCGGCAGCAGCGGCGGCACCGATCGGTCGTCGCGCAGGCCGAACCAGCGCCCGGGCGCCAGGCTGCGCACCGTGCCGCGCCCGTGCCACTCGCGCATGCCGCAGCGTCGCGCCTGGCACAGCCTTTCGAGCCGGCGTCGCGCCGCGTCGCCGTCGGCGAACTCGGCATCGCGCGCAGCCAGGCGCTCCGGAGCCGGGCCGCCGGGCGCACCCGCCAGGCTCGCCGCCAGCACACGGCCGGCCATCGCATCGACGCTGGCCGCGACCAGGCCGGGCGGCGGCAGGCGGGTCGTGCGCGCGAGCGCCACCAGCACCTCGGCATCCCGCGCCGGCTCGCCCGCGTGCAGCGTCCAGCCGCCGACGGCGGCCGCGCCGGCGTCCTCGGCGCACTCCTGCGCGTCGTCGGTCTGCGCGAGCACGTGGACGGTGTCGCTCCCGGGGTCGATGCGCAGCACCAGGCCCTCGGCGGCCAGCAGGCCCAGCAGGAAATCCAGGTCGGTCTGGCGGTACTGGACGGTGACGTCGCGCGGCGCGCCGGCCGAGGCCGATGCCGCCAGGTGCCAGCGAGCCACAGCGACATAGGGCTCGAAGACATCCTGCAGGACCTCCTGCAGCGCGCGCGCCAGCCACATCCTGCTGTGCACGCCGTGCTCCAGCAGCGCGAGCCAGCTGCGCACCCGCAGACGGTAGCGCGCCAGGCCGCCGTCGGCATCACCCGCCTCGGCCTCGAACACCAGGCCGCAGCGCCGCGACACCCGGCCATCGGCATGGCGCGCGAGCAGCGCCAGCGGCCGGCCGAGCATCGGCGCCAGATCCAGCGTGGCGTCGGCGGCACGGCAGGCGAGCTCCATCTCGCCGGGCTCGTTCAAGCCCTCGCGGGCCGCCCAGGCCTCCAGTTGCAGGCCCGGCGGCAGGTCGGGCGCGTGCAGCAGGAAGCGCGCGCCCCCCTCGGTCCCGGCCGACGCCGGCCCGCCGCCTCGCCGGCCGGGCGGAGGCGGAATCGACGTCGGGGCGGAGCGCTGGAACATCGTCGGACGGCACTCAGGACGCCGCCGGACGCGACGGCACGCCATCGTAGGCAGGCGCCTTCGGCGGCCACTCCCCACGGCGGAGGCGCCGCCGCGAGCCCCCTCCGCGGAGGGATGGTCGCAGCAGACCGGGTCGGCACACTGCCACGGCCCACCCCGAGTCAGCCCACGCGGAGCCACCATGTCCAGTCCGGTCGTCCTCGTCGCCGTCCTGCTGTACTTCGCCGCCGTCAGCGGCGTGCTCGGCCTGATCATGCTGCCCCACTGGCAGGCCCAGGCCGGGCGGCTGGTGGTGCGCGCATGGCAGCGGCTGCGCCCGGGGCAAGAGCTGGTGCTGCCGGCCGGCCTGCGAAAGCTCGGGCGGCCGTTCGCCGCGCTTCACGCCGGCCTCGAGGCCGACCGCCTGCCGCCACACCTGATGCTGCTCGGGCTGCTGACGGCGGTCGTCATCGCCGCGGGCCCGGTCGCCGGGTTGCTGCTGCACGAGCGTATCGGGGCCCGTCTGCCACTGGCCAGCTTCGGCACGCCGTCGGCGGCGGACGATCGCATCGCGCCGCGGCTGGCGCCTGCGATGGTGGCCGAGCCTTTGCCGCCCGCCTGGCTGCACGAGGCTGGCCAGCCGCGCGGTCAGGAGCACGGTGCCGATCGCGACTGGTCGAAACTGCAGCCGCAGTTCCGGCGCCGGCTCGTCGCGCTGTTCGAGATCGCGCAGGAGCGCCATGGTTACCAGGTCGTGCTGATGGAAGGCCACCGCAGCGCCGAACGTCAGGCCCGGCTGGCAGCACTCGGTCCGGCCACCACCCTCGCCGGCCCCGACCGCAGCCGCCACCAGGCCGGCCTCGCGGCCGACCTCGCCTTCGTGCGCGACGGCCGCCTGCACTGGTCCGAGCGCGACCCGTGGACGCTGCAGGCCTACCGGCACATCGGCGAGATCGCGACCTCGCTCGGCCTGCAATGGGGCGGCCACTGGACGTCGCTGCGCGACCTGGCCCATGTCGAGTGGCGCGATCGGGAGACGGCGTCGGCGCCCGGCGCGCCGCCGTCCGCGGCCGTGCTCGCCTCGGCGCGCTGATCCAACGCCACGGCGATGTCCCGCGCCTACGTCCGTGTCGGCGACCGCACCAGCCACGGCGGCGTCGTGCTGGCCGGCAGCCCGAACACCGAGCTCCAGGGCCGTGCGGTGGCCCGCGTCGGCGATCCGGTCAGTTGCCCGCGCAAGGGGCACGGCCAGCACAACCGCATCGTCAGCGGCGACCCACGCCTGCTGATCGACGGCCAGCCGGCGGCACGCGAGGGCGATCGCTGCGCCTGCGGCGCGCGGCTGCTGGCGTCGCAGACGACGGCGGGCGACTGACATGACCAGCATCCCGTCTCCGCGCCGGCAGGCCGGCACGAAGCTCGCACGTCTGGCCGCAGCGGCCGGCGTGCTGCTGCTGGCCGCAGGGGCATCGCTGGCCGCGGTGGCCGCAGGCACCGGGCGCGCGTGGGCTGCCGGCGCCGCCCTCGTCGTGCTGCTGGTGGCCGCTGCGGGATGGGCGATCGGCCAACACCGGGACCGTCGACGCGCCCGGCAGCTCGAGGCGGCCGTCGCCGGCCAGGCGCCGGCCAGCGGCGGCGACGCCCTGCGCGAACGCCTGCGCCTGGCGATGCGCACGCTGCGCCGCTCGCGCCTGGGCCAGGCGCACGGCCACGCGGCCCTGTACGCCCTGCCCTGGTACGTGGTGATCGGCGAGCCGGCGGCCGGCAAGAGCAGCGCGGTGCTGGCCTCCGGGCTGGGTTTTCCGTTCGACGGGAGCGGCACGGCGGTGGGCGGCGTCGGCGGCACGCGCGACTGCGACTGGTTCTTCGGCTCCGAGGCCATCGTGCTCGACACCGCCGGGCGCTACGCGGTACAGCCCGAGGACCGCGACGAGTGGCTCGAGTTCCTGCGCCTGCTGCGGCGCGCGCGGCCGCGGGCGCCGCTCGATGGCGTCGTGGTCGTCGCGAGCGTCGCCGAACTCGCGCGCCTGGGCGCCGACGGCATCGTCGCGCTGGCCCGCCGGCTGCGTTCGCGGGTCCACGAGCTGAGCGAGCGGCTGGAGATTGTGATGCCGGTCTACCTGGTGTTCACGAAGGCCGATCTGGTCGACGGCTTCGAGCCGTTCTTCGCCGACGCCGACGACACCGAACGCGAGCGCGTCTGGGGCAGCACGCTGCCCTGCCGCGATGCCGGCACGGCCAGCGCGGCGCAGCGTTTCGAGGCCGGGTTCGCCGCGCTGCGCCAGGGCCTGCGCGAGCGCGCGCTCGCCCGGCTGGGCGCCGAGGGCGGCGCGGCAGCGCCCCAGGTTCTCGGCTTCACGCTCGAGTTCGCCGCGCTCGAGCCGGCGCTGACGAGCTTCGTCGCCACGCTCTTCGACGACGACCCGTATCACCTGCGCCCGCTGCTGCGCGGCTTCTATTTCACCAGCGCGCTGCAGTCCGGCCAGGCCCGCCCGATGGCCTGCGCCGCAGTCGCGCAGCGCTTCGGCCTGGCCCCGGACACCGTCGCGACGGCAGCGCGGCGGCCCGGGCCGTCGGACGGCCGCCCGTTCTTCCTGCACCCCCTGTTCGGCCGCGTGCTGGGGGGCGACCGCGGGCTGGTGCGCCGGCAGGCGTCGCCCCGCCGTCGCCGCCTGCAGCGTGCCGGTTTTGCCGCCTCGCTGCTGCTCGTGGCCGTGGCGCTGGGCGGCATGAGCACGTCCTACCTGGCAAACCGCAGCCTGGTCGCGGACACCGCTGCCGAACTCGAGCGCCTGGCGGCACGGGCATCCGAGGGAGACGATCCCGGCCCACGGCTGGCGGCCCTCGAAGGCCTGCAGCAGCGGTTGCAGGCGCTGCAGGCCTGGCGCGGCTCGGCGCCGTGGTCGCTGCGCTGGGGCCTGTACCAGGGCGAAGCCCTCGAGTCGCGGCTGCAGGCCGACTACCACGCCGGCCTGCAGGCGCTGCTGCTGGCGCCCGCCGCCCAGGCCCTCGAACGAGAGCTCGAGGCCTTCGCCGGCCGCGACCCGGCGTCACCGCCCTCCGGTGACGGCGACGCCGACGCCGCCTACGGCGCGCTGAAGGCCTACCTGATGCTGGCCGAACCCGGCCGCCGCGAGGCGGCACACCTGAAGGATCAGCTGACGCCGCGCTGGCGCGACTGGCTTGCGGCCCGCCGAGGCGCGGCGCTCGACGACGAGACGCTGCGACGCGCGCAGGCGGTGGCGGCGTTCGCGTTGTCGGGCGGCGGCAAGGCGGTCTTCCCGCCGCTGCCGCTGCGGGCCACGCTGGTCGACGCGGTGCGCCGGCGTCTGCACATGGCGCGCGACACACGCCCGCCGGAAGAACGGGTCTACGCCGAGATCCGGGAGCGTGCCGCGGCGCGTTACGCGCCGGTCACGCTGGCCGGCTTGCTCGGTGCCGCCGACGACACCCGCGCCCCGTTCAGCGGCGGCGAGGTGGTATCGGGCGTCTACACCGCCGAAGCCTGGCACGGGCTGGTGGAACCGGCGATCCGCGCGGCGGCCGAAGGGGCGCTGCAGCGGCAAGACTGGGTCCTCGACACCACGACCAGCGAAGACCTGTCGCTGCGCGGCAGCCCGCAGCGCATCCGGGAGGACCTGAGCGCGCGTTATCGGCGCGAACACGCCGCCGCATGGCAGCGCTTCGCCGACGGGCTGAGCGTCGGCCCGTTCGCCGGCCCCGGCGACGCCGCAGCCGCGCTGGAGCGCCTGGCCGATCCGGCACTGTCGCCGCTGCGCCGCCTGGTGCTGGCCATCGCACGGCAGACGCCGGCCGCGGAACACGAACTCGCGCCGGCCGTCGCCGGCGGCCTGGCGGCGTGGGCGCGCCACGCGATCGGCAGCGTGACACCCGGCGCCCTGGCGGCGACGCCGGTGGCGGGCCGCGCCTCGGGCGCCGACATCGCGGCGGCACTGGCCGACTTCGCCGCGCCCCGCCCGGCAGGCGAGGCACCGGCCGCGCTGGCACGCTACGAGGCGGCGCTGGGCCGGGTGCGCACACGCATGCAGGCTCTGGCGCAGTCCGAAGATCCCGGCCCCGGGGCGCGAGACCTGCTCGCGGCCACGCTGGCCGACACCGAGAACTCGGAACTCGCGGCCGCGCTGCGCCTGAGCGAGGAACTGCTGGCTGCCGTGCCGACTGGCGCGCGCTCGCTGCTGCGCCCGCTGCTCGTGCGCCCGCTGTCGGCCAGCGTCGCGGTGCTGGTGCCACCCGCCGAAGCCGAGCTGAACCGGCGCTGGCAGGCCGAGGTACACGACGGCTTCGCGCGCTCGCTGGCCTCGCGCTACCCGTTCTCGCCGGGTGCACGCGTCGAAGCCGCGGCCGAGGAGATCCTGCGCGTCTTCGGGCCGGCCGGCAGCATCGCGCGTTTCACCGACGCCGCGCTGGGTCCGCTGGTCCTGCGCCGCGGCGACACGATCGAGCCGCGGCGCTGGGGCGACCTGGGCGTGCGCCTGCGTGCCGAGTTCACGCGCGGTGTGCCGGGCTGGCTGGCCGCCGACGGCGTGCCCGGGGCCGGGCGCGACGCCTCGACGGCCTTCCAGCTGCGGCCGCTGCCCAGCCCGGCGCTGGTCGAGTACACGGTCGAGATCGACGGCCAGACGCTGCGTTACCGCAACGCGGCCGCCGGCTGGGCCGACTTCGTCTGGCCGCACAGCAGCGCGGCGCCGGGCGTGCGCATCCGCGGCACGACGGCCGACGGCGCAGCGGTCGTCTTCGTCGACGCACCGGGCGCCTTCGGCCTGGACCGGGCCTTCGAACTCGCCGACCGTCGGCGGCAGGACGACGGCAGCACCGAGCTGGCCTGGACGCAGGACGGCCACACGCTGCGCCTGCGTCTGCGCCTGGTGCGCGCCGCCGCCGGCGCCGGGGCCGCGGGGGCCTGGCGTGGCCTGCAGTTGCCGGCGCTGGTGGCCGGCCCCGTGAAGCCCGAGCCCGGCAACACCCGATGAACACCCGACTGCCCAGCAACACGATGCCGGTGCACGCCGCCTGCTTCGGCAAGCTGCCGTCGCAGCCCGACTTCGTGCGCGACAGCCGCCATCCCCGCCTGGAGGCCTGGATCGACCGCTGGCTCAGCCAGGCCCTGGAGTCGGCCGCGTCGGACGCCCACTGGAAGCGGCTCTACGACAGCGCCCCGGCGCTGGACTTCGCCGTGCTGGGGCCGGCGTCGCCCATCGCCGTCGCCGGCCACCTGCGGCCCAGCCGCGACGCCGCGGGCCGGCGCTTCCCGTTCGCCGTGGCGCTGCAGTGCGACAGCACGATGCCGAGGCTGCGTGCAGCGCGCGCGCCGCTGGTCTTCGCGCGCACCTGGCAGCGCTGCGCGGAGGCAGCCGGCCGCGCCGCGGCCCGGCCGCTGCGGCCGGCGGCGGTGGTCGAACACGAACTCGCGGCGCTGCGTGTGCCCGAGCCCTGGGACTACGAAGCGAGCTGCGCCGACCACGCCGCACTCGAAACCCTGGGCAGCCTGGAGGCAAGGCTGCGCCCGGCGCATCCCGAGATCGACCTGCGGGCCACGCTGCTGGCGCTGGGGGCCCTGCTGCAGCCGCTGGCACGCCGCGGGGCCGGCGTGCCGGCGCGAGGCCTGAGCCTGCCGCTGCCGTCGACGGCCGCCGAGCAGCCGGTCGTCGCCGCCTGGTGGACGTCACTGGTGGCCGACGCGCTGGGCACCGCCGGCCACGACTGGCTGCTGCTGCGCCCCGGCAGCGGCGCAGGGGCGTCGCCGCGCCTGCTGCTCGAGTTCTCCGGCGCCTGTGCCGAAGCGCTGCAGGCCGCCTGGGACCCGCATCGCTGCGCCGAGCGTTACGTCGACCTCGCCGCCCCGGCCTGGGCCGAGGCGGTGGCCGAGCGCAACGAGCACACGCGCCGGCTCGCCGCCTACCTGAACCACGGCTCGCTGTCGCTGGCACTCGCCGCCGCCAGCTGGCGCGAGGCCTTCGCGGCCGATGGGCCATGAGGCGGGCCACCGTCCTCGCCATGGTGGCCTGGGCTGCCGGCCACGGCCACGCGGCCAGCGGCCGTGTGCTGCTCGACGGCGTGGTGCCAGACGAGGCAACGAAGCGGGCGATCGCCGCCCAGGCGCGCGAGGTCTTCGGCGCCGACCGTGTCGACGACCGGCTGCGCCTCGGGGCGGTGGCGGCCCCGCCGGGCTGGGCCGACGCGGCACGGCGCCTGGTGGTCCCGGCGTTGCGCCAGGTGGCACGCGGCGAGCTGACGCTGCACGGCCGGGACGCCCGCATCGAAGGCGAGGTCGCCGACGAAGCGGCACGGCGGGCGCTGCTGCGGGCGCTCGCCGCCCCCGCCGACGGCTGGCCGCTGCACGACGCGCTGCGCTTGAGCGCAGCGCCAACGGGTCGCGCGCCGCCGGTCCCGGTGCCCGGCGTCGAGTTCGAGCCCGGCAGCGCCCGGCTGACCGACGCCGGCATCGAACGCCTGGACGGCCTGCTGGCGGCGCTGAACCGCGCGCCGGCACGCCGCTTCGAGGTCGTCGGCCACACCGACGACGCCGGCCCCCGGGACCTCAACCTGGCGCTGTCGCGTGAACGCGCCGAGGCGGTGCGCGCGCACCTCGTCGCCCGCGGCGTGGCCGCAGCCCGCATCGAGGTCCGAGGCGCAGGCCCTGACGAGCCCGCAGCCGACAACGGCACGGCCGCGGGCCGGGCCCGCAACCGGCGCATCGAGCTGCGCACGCTCGACTGACGCCGCCACGCCCCCGGGAGCCCCGCCCATGACCCCAGCAGACCTCCTGGCCCCGCTGCCCGGCGAAACCGGAACCGGAAGCGACCTCGCGCTCGGGCCCGAGTTCGAGGCCATCGCGCGCTGGCGCGAGGAGGACGATGCCACGCTGGCCCAGGGCGCGTGGCGCACCCCGCCGCGCCAGGCCGACTGGGACGCCGTGCAACGCGAGTGCGCCGCCCTGCTGGCCACGCGCAGCAAGGACCTGCGGCTGGCCGGCTGGTGGGGCGAAGCCTCGGCCCGGCTGCAGGGCCCCGCTGGCCTGGCCGACGGGCTGGAGCTCGCCGCGGCCCTGTGCGAGCGTTTCGGCGCCGAGCTGCATCCGCGCATCGTCGACGGCGACACCGAACCGCGCGCCGCGGCGCTGGGCTGGTGGCTGTCGCGGGTGGTGCGCCTGGCCGGCACCGCGCCAGTGCTGCGTCTGGGGCGCCGAGGGCTGGGCATCGGCGAGCTGGAACTGCTGCGCCGGCGCGCAGCCCTCTCGGCGGACAACCCCGACGGCGCAGACGGCGCCGTGCAGAAGGAGCTGAACCAGGCGCTGGCCACCGGCGTGGACCAGGCCGCGCACGGCCCCGCTGCCGCGCTGCGGCGCGCCCGCGAGGCGCTGTCGCGGCTGCAGGCCGTGTGCGACACGCAGTTGCAGGCGGACTGCCCCTCGTTCGACGCCGCCACCGACGCGCTGGAACAGGCCGCGGCCACCTGGGCGCGTTTTGCCCGCGACGGCGGCCTGGCGGTGCCCGATGTCGTCCGCCCCGCGCACCCGCCGGGCGGTGGATCGACCGGCGGCCAGACCCTTCCGGAGAGCCCTTCGTCAGCCGCGGCGCCGCGGCCGGCCGTCCCGGACGACGACCCGGCCGGAGCATGGCACCGGCCGGAGAGCGGCGAGCCGCAGGGCCGGGACCAGGCGATCGCCCAGTTGCGCCAGATCGCCGAGTACCTGCACCGCACCGAGCCGCACAACCCGGCGGCCTATCTCGCCGACAAGGCGGCGCGCTGGGCCGGGCTGGCGCTGCACGCCTGGCTGCGCGAGGTGCTGGCCGACGAGCAGGCGCTGGCACGCCTGGAAACGACGCTCGGCGTCAGCCGCGGCGCGGACCCCGGGCACGAGGCGCGCTGAAACCGCCTGAAGAGCGGCTGGGACGGCTGGGACGACCGGAGTTGCAGGGATGGCCGGGACGGCCGGAGCAGTCGCAGCAGCCCCTTGCTGCGGCCGATGCCGGTCGGCATCCCGCGGCGAGGGCCGCGGCGGCCGCGGCGACGGGCCGCTGCGGCTGCAGCCTGGCGCCGGCCTGTCGCAGGTCTGCGACCCGTGGACAGCCGAATCGGTGATGCGGCCACGAGTCCGGTGGCAGGGCGCCTCCCGGCGCCCCGCCACCGGCTCAGCGCGGCGCGCTGGCCGCCGGCGCCGCCGTGGTGGCGTCGGCCTCGCGCCAGCCGCCGCCCAGCACGCGGTACAGCGTGACCAGGTTCTGCGCCTGCAGCGCACGCACCTGGACCTCGCTCTGCTGCGCCGCGAACAGCGAACGCTGCGCGTCCAGCAGGTCGAGGTAGCTGGCCGCGCCGTTGCGGTAACGCAGCTCGGCCAGCTCGACGCGGCCCTGCTCGGCCTTCACCTGGGCCTGCAGCGCGGCAAGCTGCTCGCCCAGCGTCGCCCGGCCGGCCAGCGCGTCGGCGACCTCGCGGAACGCCGCCTGCACTGCCTTGTCGTACTGCGCGACGGCGATGTCGCGCCCGGCGTTGGCCGAGTCGAGGTTGGCGCGGTTGCGGCCGGCATCGAAGATCGGCATCAGCAACTGCGGCGCGAAGGTCCAGCCGGTGCTGCCGCCCTTGAACAGGCCGCTCAGCTCGCTGCTCGCGCTGCCGGCGGTGGCCGTCAGCGTGATCTGCGGGAAGAACGCGGCACGCGCGGCGCCGATGCGGGCGTTGGCCGCGATCAGCTGCTGCTCGGCCTGCAGCACGTCGGGCCGGCGCGTCAGCACCTGCGACGGCAGCCCGGCGGGCAGCTCGGGCAGCGCCGCCTGCTCCGACAGCGGCAGCGCCGCCGGCAGGTCGCCCGGCAGCGGCTGGCCGAGCAGCAGCACGAGCGCGTTCTCGTCCTGGGCGCGCTGGCGCAGCAACTGGGCGTGCGTTGCACGCGCCGCCTCGTACAGCGACTGCGCCTGGCGCAGGTCGAGCTGCGACGAGGCGCCGACGTCGAAGCGCAGCTGCGTCAGCTTCAGCGACTCGGCGCGCGTGGCGAGCGTTTCGCGTGTCACGCGCAGCAGCTCGTCGTCGGCCTGCAGCGCCAGGTAGCCGTTGGCCACCGACGCGATCAGGCCGATCTGCACTGCCTTGCGCGCCTCCTCGGTGGCCAGGTAGCTGGCCAGCGCGGCGTTGTTCAGGCTGCGCACGCGGCCGAACAGGTCCAGCTCGTAGCTCGACACCGCCAGGCCGGCCTGGTAGGTGCTGTTGATGCCGGAGTCGGTGGACACGCGGTTGCCGCTGACGCCGACGCCGAGCGTCGGGAACAGATCGGCGCGCTGCACGCCGTACTGCGCCCGCGCCTGCTCGATGTTGAGCACGGCGACACGCAGGTCGCGGTTGTTGGCCAGCGCGATGCCGACCAGGCGCTTCAGGCGTTCGTCGCGGAAGAACTGCTGCCAGGGCAGGTCGGCTGCGGCGACGGCGCCGGGCGCCGTCGTGCCGCCGGCCTCGGGGAAGGCGCCGGCCACCGGGGCGGCCGGGCGCTGGTAGTCGGGCGCCAGCGTGCCGCAGCCGGCGAGCACCGCCGCGGCGACCAGCGTCAGGCCCGGAAAGATACGACGCGCGGCCATCACTTCTTCTCCTCGCCGGCCGCCGGGGCTTCGCCCTCGGCCGCCTCGTGCGCGTACATGCGCCGTTGTCGTTCGCTGCCCTTGAACATCTTGCGCACCAGCACGAAGAACAGCGGCGTGAAGAACACCGACAGCACGGTGGCGGTGAGCATGCCGCCCATCACGCCGGTGCCGATCGAGTTCTGGCTCGCCGAGCCCGCGCCGCTGGAGATCGCCAGCGGCAGCACGCCCAGGATGAAGGCCATCGAGGTCATGATGATCGGGCGGAAGCGCAGGTGCGCGGCCTCCAGCGCCGACTCGACCAGGCTCTTGCCCTGCGCGTGCAGGTCCTTCGCGAACTCGATGATCAGCACCGCGTTCTTCGCCGACAGGCCGATGATCGTGATCAGGCCGACCTTGAAGTACACGTCGTTCTCGAAGCCGCGCAGCAGCGTCGCCAGCGCGACGCCGACGACGCCCAGCGGCACCACGAGGATCACCGACAGCGGGATCGACCAGCTCTCGTACAGCGCCGCCAGGCAGAGGAACACCGCCAGCAGCGAGAACGCGAACAGGATCGTCGCCGTCGAGCCCGAGAGCTTCTCCTCGCGCGAGGTGCCGGTCCACTCGAAGGCGAAGCCCGGCGGCAGCTGGCCGGCCAGCCGCTCCATCTCGGCCAGCGCGTCGCCGGTGCTGTAGCCCGGCGCGGCCGCGCCGGCGATGCGCATCGCCGGATAGCCGTTGTAGCGCACCGTCTGCATCGGGCCGGTGACCCACTCGGTCGTCGTGAACGCCGACAGCGGCACCGGCTTGCCCGACGAGTTCAGCGCGTTGATGCGCAGCAGATCCTCGGGCTGCATGCGCGCCGGCGCATCGGCCTGGACGACGACACGCTGCATGCGGCCGGCGTTCGGGAAGTCGTTGACGTAGGACGAGCCGAGCGAGGTCGACAGCGCGGTGTTGATCGCCGAGAAGCCCACGCCCAGCGCCGCCGCCTTCTCGCGGTCGATGTTGAGCTTGAGCTGCGGCGCGTCTTCCAGGCCTTCGGGGCGCACGCCGGCGAGCACCTTGCTCTGCGAGGCCATGAACAGCAGCTGGTTGCGCGCTGCCAGCAGCGCCTCGTGGCCGTTGCCGCCGCGGTCCTGCAGCCGGAACGCGAAGCCGCTGGCCGAGCCCAGCTCGGGGATCGGCGGCGGGCTCACCGGGAAGATGAAGGCGTCGCGGATCTGCGAGAGCGCGCCGAACGCCCGGCCGACCAGCGCCTGCGCCGAGCCGGTGTGCAGGTCACGCTCGTCCCAGTCCTTCAGCGTGACGAAGCCCAGCGCCGCGTTCTGGCCGCTGCCCGAGAAGCTGAAGCCCATCACGCTGACCATGCTCGAGACCTCGGGCTGCTTGAGCATGAAGTCCTCGACCTGGCTCATCACCGCGCTGGTGCGCTCGGTGGTCGCGCCCGGGGGCAGCTGCACGTTGACGATCAGCGTGCCCTGGTCCTCGTTCGGCAGGAACGAGGTCGGCAGCCGCGCCATCAGCAGCGCCAGCGCGCCGCCGATCGCGGCGTAGATGATCAGCATGCGTCCGCCGCGGCGCAGCACCCAGGCCACGCGGCCCTCGTAGCCGCGCGCGGTGCGCGCGAACGTGCGGTTGAACCAGCCGAAGAAGCCGCCCTTCTCCATGTGGTGGCCGGCTTCGACGGGCTTCAGGAAGGTCGCGCACAGCGCCGGCGTGAACGACAGCGCCATGAAGGCCGAGAACAGGATCGAGGCCACCATCACCGCCGAGAACTGGCGGTAGATGTTGCCGACGGCGCCGCTGAAGAAGGCCAGCGGCACGAACACCGAGACCAGCACGACGGTGACACCGACGATGGCGCCCGAGATCTGGCCCATCGCCTTGCGCGTGGCCGCGCGTGGCGACAGCCCCTCGGTGCTCATGATGCGCTCGACGTTCTAGATGACGACGATCGCGTCGTCGACGACGATGCCGATGACCAGCACCATGCCGAACATCGTCAGCACGTTGATCGAGAAGCCCAGCCCCAGCAGCACCGCGAACGTGCCCAGCAGCGACACCGGCACCACGAGCGTCGGGATGATCGTGTAGCGGATGTTCTGCAGGAACAGGTACATCACGAGGAACACCAGGATCACCGCCTCGATCAGCGTCTCGACGACCTGCTTGATCGAGATGTCGACGAACTTGGAGCTGTCGTACGGGATCGTCGCCTTCACGCCCTGCGGGAAGTAGCGCGAGAGCTCGTCCAGCCGCTCCTTGACCGCCTTGGCGGTGGCCATCGCGTTGCCCGACGGCGACAGCTGCACGCCGATGCCGGTCGAGGCCTTGCCGTTCAAGCGCGCCTGCGTGGCGTAGGCCTGGGCGCCGAGTTCGACACGCGCGACGTCCTTCAGCCGCACGGTCGAGCCGTCGGCGTTGGCGCGCAGCACGATGTTGCCGAACTGCTCGACGGTCTTGAGCTGGCCGTCGACGACGACGGTGGCGAAGATCGGCTGGCCCGGCACGTTCGGCCGGTCACCGATCGTGCCCGAGGCGACCTGCGCGTTCTGCGCCTGGATCGCCGCGTTGACGTCGGCCGTCGACAGCTTGTAGCCGACGAGCTTGGCCGGGTCGATCCAGATGCGCATCGCGCGTTCGGTGCCGAACAGCTGCACCTGGCCGACACCGGGCACGCGTTGCAGCTCGGGCACGACGTTGCGCGCCGCGTAGTCGCCCAGCGCCACCGGGTCGTAGGCCGGGTTCTCGGAGGACAGGATCGTGAACAGCAGGAAGTTCGAGCGCGACTTGTCGACGCGCACGCCCTGCTGCGTCACCGCCTGCGGCAGCCGCGGCGTGGCGCGGCTCAGGCGGTTCTGCACGTCGACCTGGGCCAGGTCGGGGTCGGTGCCCGGCTCGAAGCTCAGCGTGATCGAGCCGCTGCCGTCGGCCTGCGCGACCGACTCCATGTAGATCAGGCCCGGCGAGCCGTTCATCTCGCGCTCGATGACGCTCAGCACGCTGTCTTCCAGCGTCTGCGCCAAGGCGCCCGGGTAGGCGGTCTGCACGACGATCGACGGCGGCGCGACCGAGGGGTACTGGGCCACCGGCAGCTGGGTGATCGCGACACCGCCGAAGACGATGACGAACAGCGCGATCACCCACGCGAAGACGGGGCGGTCGATGAAGAAACGTGCCATCTAGACGCCCCTCACTTGGCCGCCGAGGCCGGCGCCGAAGCCGCCGACGCCGCGGCCGCCGGCTGCGAGGCCACGGGGCTCCACGGCACCGGCTTGACGGCGGTCGCGCCGCGCAGCTTCTGGAAACCGTCGACGATGATCTTGTCACCCGCGGCGAGGCCCTCGAGCACGACCCACTGGCCGTCGCGGCCGCCGGCGATCTTCACCGGGCGCGGCGCGAACTTGCCGTCGTCGCCGACGACCAGCACCGTGTCGCCCTGGTTGCCGCGTGTCACCGCCTGCTGCGGCACGAGGATCGCGTCCGACGCGGCCGCCTGCTCCAGGCGCACGCGCACGTACATGCCCGGCAGCAGCGTGCCCTTCGGGTTGGGCAGCTCGGCGCGCAGCGTGATCTGGCCGGTGGTCTCGTCGACCGTCAGGTCGGAGAACAGCAGCTTGCCGGGCGTCGGGTGCACGCTGCCGTCGTCGAGCACGACACGCACCGGCACGGCACCGCCGACACTCTTGAACTTGCCCGCGGCGATCGCCTGGCGCAGCCGCATCACGTCGGCCACCGGCTGCGTGAAGTTGACGTACATCGGGTCGATCTGCTGCACGACGGCCAGCTGCGTGGCCTCGCCCTGGCCGACGAGCGCGCCCTCGGTGACCAGCGCGCGGCCGACGCGGCCGGAGATCGGCGAGGTGACGGTGGCGTAGCCGAAGTTGATGCTGGCCGTCTGCACCGCGGCCTGCGCGGCGGCGACGTCGGCCTCGGCGGCCTTGGCCGCGGCGACGGCGTCGATGTAGTCCTGCTGGCTGATGGCGTTGGCCTTGACCAGCGGCTCGAAACGCTGGGCCTGGGCGCGCGCCTGGGTCAGCGAGGCCTCGGCGCGCGCGAGCTGGGCGCGGGCGCTGGCCAGCGACGCCTCGTACGGCGCCGGATCGATGCGGAACAGCACCTGGCCGGCCTTGACGTCGCTGCCTTCGGTGAAGCGGCGCTCGACGAGGATGCCGGCGGCACGCGCACGCACCTGCGCCACGCGCGAGGCCTCGGTGCGCCCGGGCAGCTCGTTCACGACGGGGACCGTCTGCACCGCCGCGGTGACGATGCCGACTTCTGGCGGCGGCGGCGCCTGGCCGCCGGCCTGGGCCGGGTCCTGCTTGGAGCAGGCGGCCAGCATCACGGCGGCGGGGACGGCCAGCAGCAGCGGCCATGCGAGCACGCGGCCCGGCGACTTCACGTCACGACGCATCGAGGACATGCGGAGAACCTTTCTTGTTCGCGAACCGGGGCGGACACTACCCCGAATGGCGCGGGGCCGTGCGTCAACCCCGTGACCAAAGCGCGGAACTATACATACAATCGTGGATGTATGTTTAAGACAGCCTGAAGAGATGGCCCGACGCACCAAGGAGGAAGCCGAGGCGACGCGCGAGCGCATCCTCGACGCCGCCGAGCAAGAGTTCCAGCAACGCGGGGTGTCCGGCACCTCGCTGGAGGACATCGCGCGTGCCGCCGGCGTCACGCGCGGCGCCATCTACTGGCACTTCCGCGACAAGGCCGCGCTCTTCGAGGCCATGATGGACCGCGTCGTGCTGCCGCTGGAGACCGAGATGCTGCGCGCCGGCGACCCGGCCGTCGCCGACCCGCTGGCCCAGGTGCGGCTGGCGACGATGGGCGCGCTGCGCGCGGCCGTCGAGGACGAGCAGGCGCGGCGGGTGCTGGAGATCGCGCTGCACAAGGTCGAGTACGTCGACGAGATGCAGGGCGTGCGCGAGCGCCGCATCGCCTGCCTGGTCGACCGCATCGGCCACCTGGCCTCGATCTTCGAGCGGGCCCAGGCCGCGGGCCAGATCCGCCTGGCCCTTCCCGCCGCCGCCGCGGCCAGCGGCCTGCACGCACTCGTCGACGGGCTGCTGCAGAACTGGATGCTCGACCCGGGCTCCTTCGACCTCGTCGTCAGCGGCGAGGCGCTGCTCGACGCCTACTTCCGCGGTCTGCAGACGCCGGCCTGAAGCCCCTCGGCCGCCGCGATACGGCGGGCAAACGGCGAGGCTGTCGATAGACTCGGCCGATGCCGCACGAGACCTCGCTGATCGCGACGATCGCCGCGGGGTTCGGCCTGGCCCTCGTGTTCGGCTACCTCGCGGCGCGTCTGAAGATGCCGCCGCTGGTGGGCTACCTGCTGGCGGGCATCGCCATCAGCCCGGCGACGCCCGGCTTCGTCGCCGACGTCGCGCTCGCGGGCCAGCTCGCCGAGATCGGCGTGATGCTGCTGATGTTCGGCGTCGGGCTGCACTTCTCGCTCGCCGACCTGCTGGCGGTGCGCCGCATCGCGGTGCCCGGCGCGATCCTGCAGATCGCCGTCGCCACCGCGCTGGGCATGGCCACCGCGAGCTTCTGGGGCTGGCGGCCGGCGGCGGCCTTCGTCTTCGGGCTGGCGCTGTCGGTGGCCAGCACCGTGGTGCTGCTGCGTGCGCTGGAGGCGCGCGGCCAGATCGACACCGTCAACGGCCGCATCGCGATCGGCTGGCTGGTCGTCGAGGACCTGGTGATGGTGCTGGCGCTGGTGCTGCTGCCGCCGGTGGCGGCGCTGCTGGACGGCCAGGCGCCGGTGGGCGAGGAGCTCGGCGAGACGCTGCTGTGGACGGCCGCCAAGGTCGGCGGCTTCATCGCGCTGATGCTGCTGGTGGGGCGCCGCGTGCTGCCCGGGCTGCTGTGGCTGGCCGCGCGCAGCAACTCGCGCGAGCTGTTCACGCTGTGCGTGGTCGCCGCCGCGGTCGGCGTCGCCTGGGGCTCGGCCAAGCTGTTCGACGTCTCGTTCGCGCTCGGCGCCTTCTTCGCCGGGATGATGATGCGCGAGTCGGAGTTCGCACGCCGCGCCGCCGACGAGTCGCTGCCGCTGCGCGACGCCTTCTCGGTGCTGTTCTTCGTCTCGGTGGGCATGCTGTTCGACCCGGCGATCCTGCTGGCCGAGCCGCTGCGCGTGCTGGCCGTCGTCGCCATCGTGATGCTGGGCAAGACCTTCGCCGCGATCGCCCTGGTGCTGGCCTTCCGCTACCCGCTGGGCAGCGCGATGACGGTCGGCGCCAGCCTGGCGCAGATCGGCGAGTTCTCGTTCATCCTCGCCGGCCTCGGCGTCACGCTGGGCGTGCTGCCGGCCGAGGGCAACAGCCTGGTGCTGGCGGGGGCGCTGATCTCGATCGCCGCCAACCCGCTGCTGTTCGCCGCGATCGAGCCGGCGATGGCCTGGCTGCGCGAGCGCTCGCCGGCGCTGCGCCGCTTCGAGGCCCGCGAGGACCCGCTGGCGGCGCTGCCCGATCACGTCGACACGCGCCGGCTCGAAGGCCTGGTCGTCGTCGTCGGCCACGGCCGCGTCGGCCGCGCGGTGACCGACGCGCTGCGCCAGGCGGCCGTGCCCTTCGTCGTCGTCGACCAGAACCGCGAGCGCGTGGAGGCCCTGCGCGAAGCCGGCGTGCATGCCGTCTGGGGCGACGCCGCCGAGCCGCTGGTGCTGGTCCAGGCCCACGTCTCGCGCGCCAGCGTGCTCGTCGTCGCGACGCCCGACACCTTCGACGTGCGCCGCGTCGCCGAGACCGCGCTGGCGCTGCGCCCGGGCATCGAGATCGTCGCGCGCTCGGCCGGCGCCGACGCCGACGCGCTGCTGCAGACCGCCGGCGTGGCGCGGGTCTTCGTCGCCGAGGCCGAGCTCGCGCGTGCGATCGCCGCCCATGCCGTCGCCCGCTGGCACGGCACCGGGCCGGCCTGAAGGCAACGCTTCTTTACGCGGGCAGCGGCACGGCGTCACCGACGGCTCGGCAAGAATCCGGCCGTCCGCCACCCGACACGCCGCCGCGATGACCGACCGCCGCCGTTCCGTCCCGCCCGTGCGCCCTGCCCTGCCGGCCCGCCGCGGCGCGCTCGCCCTGCTGCTGGCCACGCTGGCCGGTGGCGCCCATGCCGAAGGGGCAGGCCTCCTGGGGGCTGGTGCGCCGCATGCGCGGCCAGGACGACGGCGAAGGCGAGTTCGAGCGTGACGACGACGGCCGGGGCTCGGTCGTGCTGCCGCCCGGTGCACGGTCCGAGCTCGACCTCGCCTACGGCGACGACCCGGCGCAAAAACTCGACGTCTTCATCCCCGCCGGCGACGGCGGGCGCCGACCGATCCTGCTGATGGTGCACGGCGGCGCCTGGATGGTCGGCGACAAGGCCAACCGCGCCGTCGCCGCGGCCAAGGTGGCGCGCTGGCTGCCGCGCGGCTGGATCGTCGCCTCGACCAACTACCGCATGGACCGCCGCGCGCCCGACCCGCTGCAGCAGGCCGACGACGTCGCCCGCGCACTGGCCTTCGTGCAGCGCCGCGCCGCCGGCTGGGGCGGCGACGGCGACCGCGTGCTGCTGATGGGCCACTCGGCCGGCGCCCACCTCGCCGCGCTGCTGGCCGCCGACCCGGCCATCGCCGAGCGCCGCGGCGCCCGGCCCTGGGCCGGCACCGTCGCGCTCGACAGCGCCGCGCTGGACGTCGTGCAGATCATGGAAGGCCGGCACTACCGCTTCTACGACCGCGTCTTCGGCCGCGACCCGGCGGTCTGGCGCGACAACTCGCCCTACCACCGCCTGGCCGGCACGCCGCGGCCGATGCTGCTGGTGTGCTCGTCGCGGCGCCAGGACAGCTGCGGCCAGGCCGAACGCTTCGCCGCCAAGGCGCAGGCCGCCGGGGCGCGCGTGCAGGTGCTGCCGGTCGACCTGAACCACGGCGGCATCAACGCCGAGCTGGGCCGCGACGCGCGCTACACCGAGCAGGTGGAAGCCTTCATGAAGTCGCTCGGGCTGTCCTGAGGCGCAGTCGTGCAGGCCGCTCGCCGGCCCGGCGGGTGTGAACTCCGACCGGCCCGCGCCGAGCAAGGATCGCGGCAACAGTCCAGAATCACAGAAATCCCAAGTCGACCTGCCGTCCCGGCAGCGCACGACCGCTGGGCCCGACTGCCAGTGCCGTGCCCGGCGCCTATTCGAGGCCGATGCCGCCAGCTCCCTTTCTGCTCACCCGACACGATCCGCTGCTCGTCGCGACCTCGCTCGCCGTCGCCGTGCTCGCGTCCTATGTCGCGCTGGACCTCGCGCGCCGGCTCGGCTCGGCCGCGGCCCGCCATCGCCGCAGCTGGTGGGCCGCGGGCTCGCTGGCGCTGGGCACCGGCATCTGGGCCATGCACTTCATCGGCATGCTGGGCTTCGACGCCGGCATCCCGCTGGGCTACCAGCGGGACCTGACGCTGGCGAGCTGGGTCGCCGCCGTCGCCGCTTCGGCGATCGCGCTCGGGCTGGCGACCCGCGACCGGCTGACGCCGGCCACGCTGGCGGCCGGCAGCGCCTGCATGGCTGCGGGCATCGGCGCCATGCACTACCTCGGCATGGGCGCGCTGGACATCGTGCCCGGCATCGTCTGGGACATCCGGCTCGTCGGCGCCTCGATGCTGATCGCCTGGCTGGCGTCGGCGGTGGCGCTGTCGATCTTCTTCGTCCTGCGCCGCCACCAGGGCCCGCAGCGTCTGCGCCTGCAGCTGGCCTCGGCGCTGGTGATGGGGCTGGCCATCGGCGGCATGCACTACTGCGGCATGGCCGCGGCGCAGCTGCCGCAGGGGGCCATCTGCCTGAGTGCCGACGCGCTGGGCGGCGCGCCGCTGGCCATGCTGGTGAGCGTGGTCAGCGTGCTGCTGCTCGGCGGCACGCTGGCGCTGTCGGTGTCCGACACGCTGGCACGGGCGCGCGAGGCCCGGCTGCTGCGCTCGCTGGACGCGGCCCAGGACACGCTGCGCCGCAAGGCGCTGGAAGACCCGCTGACCGGCCTGCCCAACCGCGTGCTGTTCGAGGACCGCCTGCAGCACGCGCTCGCCCGGGTGTCCCGCGACGCGGCACCGCGCCGGCGCGGCGAGCGGCTGGCGGTGCTGTTCGCCAACGTCGACGGGTTCAAGCCGGTCAACGACTCGTTCGGCCATGAAGCCGGCGACGCCGTGCTGCGCGAGATCGGCCGGCGCCTGCGCGGCGTGAAACGCGACGCCGACACCTTCGCCCGGCTCGGCGCCGACGAGTTCGTCGCGATGGTCGAGGCGCGCGACGCCGAGGCCGCCGCGGTGGCGCTGGCGCAGCGTGTCGTCGACGGTTTCCGCCCCCCGTTCACGCTCGGCGGCCAGCCGGTGTCGCTGTCGTGCTCGGTCGGCATCGCGCTGTACCCGGACCACGACGACTCCGGCCAGCGCCTGCTGGGCTGCGCCAATGCCGCGATGGACGCGGCCAAGCGTGCCGGCGGCGGTTGTTTCACGGTCTACGAGTCGGCCATGTCCGGCGACGCCTCCGAGCAGCTGGTGCTGCAGCAGGCGCTGCGCCGCGCGATCGAGCTCGGCGAGCTGGCGCTGTTCTACCAGCCCAAGATCCGCGCCAACGGCGCCGCGGTGCACGGGCTGGAGGCACTGCTGCGCTGGCACCACCCGGAGCGCGGCCTGGTCAGCCCCGCGGTCTTCGTGCCGCTGGCCGAACGTTTCGGCCTCATCGGCACGATCGGCCACTGGGTGCTCGAGGCCGCCTGCGCGCAGCTGGCGCAGTGGCAGGCCCAGGGCCACGCGTGTCGAGTCGCGATCAACCTCTCGCCGCACCAGCTGCGCCAGACCGATCTGCCCGAGCGCATCGCCCAGGCCCTGCAGCGCCACGGGCTGCAGCCGTCCAGCCTGGTCTGCGAGATCACCGAGACGGCGATGATGGAGAACCTGGGCCCCGAACGCGGCGTGCTCGACGCCATCGCGGCGCTCGGCGTGTACGTCTCGATCGACGACTTCGGCACCGGCTACTCCAGCCTGGCCCATCTCCGCAACATCCCGGCACGCCAGCTGAAGATCGACCGCAGCTTCGTCGCCGATCTCGAGCAGGACGCCGACGCCCGCGCAGTGCTCGGGTCGATCGTGCAGCTGGCGCACGCGCTGCGCATGGAGGTCGTCGCCGAAGGCGTGGAAACGGCCGCCCAGCGCCGTCTGCTGGCCAGGATGGGCTGCGACCTGCTGCAGGGCTACCTCATCGCCCGGCCGATGCCGGCCGAGGCGGTGCTGCCGTGGATCACGGCCTTCGAGCAGGGCGTGCGAGCGGCGCGTGCCGACGAGGTGCCGTCGGTGCCCTGAGGCGGCCGGGCGCGGCCCGAAGCGCTCGCGGCGCCCGAGACGTCCCGCTTCGAAGCTCCGGCACCGGAAGCAAGAACGACCTGGACGTTCGCCGCGCCACGCACGCGTCCAAGTCGTTGATTCATCTGGTCGGGGTGACACGATTCGAACGTGCGACCCGCTGCGGCCAACGCAGTGGCGAGATCCTTTTGAATCAACGGCTTGGCGCGGATTCTGCCAACCGCAGCGGCCTCGAAGAGCAGGCTTGCTCCCTGGGAAGACCGGGCCGCGTCAGCCGTCTGAACACGCCTCGATCCGATAGCCGGCACCGGCGAACAGGGCGCAGAGATCGCCCGGTTCCCGACACACGGCAGCCGTCACGATCCCGGGATGCCGATCCCGGCCGCCCGCTCGCGGATCCGTCCGACGACATCGGCAAGATCGCGGGCCGGCAACCTGTTCTTGCGCAGGAAGGCGGCCCACTGGGTGCGCTTGCCGGCATCTGCGGCGAAGGCGTCACTGAGCCCGATCGGCGGTTCCGTCGGCAGCGGCATCAGACGACGCTCGAACGTTGCCACCACCGCGCGCCGCAGTTCAGCGGGCTCGATCTCGCCGGCCTGCAGCAGCAGGTCGAGGTCGAAGTAGTCCTTCATCCGGCTGTTGACCATGCCGAGCAGGCAGATGGCGTGCAGCTTCTCGGCGACGACGCTGGCCTTCGGATAGACGCGCAGCGTGGCGGCAGGCAGATCGGGCATCAGGCCCGGGTACAGGACGGGCGTCGGGGCCGGGGTCACGGCGTCGCCGTAGCCGACGTCGACCTGCAGCGTGATGCGTGCGGCATCCAGCGTCGCGCGCAGTTCGACGCGCACGCCGCCGTAGCGCGTGTCCTCCCGGATGACGCCGACGCGCACCGACCCGGCGTCGAACACGATCCCGTCATCGACCTCCACGGCGCAGAGCGAGCGGAACACCTCGGCCAGTTGCTCCGGGTCGTCGGGCCCGAATCCCAGCAGGTCGGCGTCACGCGTGGGCCGGTGCGGCTGGCCGTACCAGAGTGCGAACAGCAGCGCCCCCTTGAGCACGAACCGCGGCCCGTGCTCCGAGGTGGCCAGGCGATAGAGCAGCCGCTCGATGCCGTAGCGCGTGAGGACGAGGTTGAAGTCCTCCTTCGATGCGTCGGCAATCTGCTTGAGCCGCGCGCGGATAGCCGCGGCGCGGTTGGCGCTCATGCCGTGATCGACTCGATGTAGGGCCGCATCACCGCGGCCGCGCGGCGCTCCTGCGCATGGCGCCAGAGTTCGTCGAGCGTGAACTTGCGCTGGCGCCAGCCGTCGCGCAGCGCCTCCAGTGCGACGTCCAGGCCGATCTTGTTTCGAAAGCGGAAGCAGTCGACGACCGTGCGTGCGGCGTCGAACACCGGCACCGCGACGCCATCGACGTCGATGTGCACGACACCCAAGGCGAGCGCCGCGTCATTCATGCGCACGATGCGCACGCTGGGCTGGTCCAGGCGCGGCGCGCGCACGTTGTGCGGCACGGCCAGCCACACCTCGAACGGTGCCTGGGTGCCGATTTCGTGCACCCGCAGCGCCGACAGCAGGCAGACCACGCCCTTGGGCACCCGCAGCGCGACCTCGGCCAGCGAGCGGTGCTCGCCGATCGGCACACCCGGCAGGCCATAGAGGCCGCGAGCATGTCTTTGAAGGCGACCGGCCTGCACGAGACGCGTGAGCACGACCGCCGGCAGCCCCCGGGCCGTGAGGTCACGCGGGCGCAGCAGACCGCGGTCGCGGGCAAGGCGAAGGACTTGCGATTCCTGGGAGAGCGATGCCGCCATGGCACCAGTATGTTCTGGAAAATATGATTTTTCAAAATTTCTCATACAAAACAGAACACCACCAACGCCCCAACCTCACCACACGCGATCTCAGTCGAGCAGCGGGATCGCCTGCAGCCAACAGATTGCGTTCCAGACCCTGCGACCACCTGGGCAGACTCCGTCAAACGGTCACCAGCACCTGAAATGAAAAACGACCTGGACGTTCGCCGTGCCACGCACGCGTCCAAGTCGTTGATTCATCTGGTCGGGGTGACACGATTCGAACGTGCGACCCACTGCTCCCAAAGCAGTGGAGAGATCCTTTTGCATCAACGGCTTAGCGCGGATTCTGCTAACCGCAGCCGCCTCGAAGAGCAGGCTTGCTCCCTGGGAGGACCCAAGCGCGTTAGCAGCCTGAACACGCCTCAATCCGATAGCCGGCACCGGCAGACAAGGGTGCAGAGATCGCCCGGGTCCCGACACACGGAAGCCGTCACGATCCAGGGATGCCGATCTCCGCCGCCCGTTCGCGGATCCGTCCGACGACATCGGCGAGATCGCGGGCAGGCAACTTGTTCTTGCGCAGGAAAGCGGCCCACTGGGTGCGCTTGCCGGCATCGGCCGCGAAAGCCTCGCTGAGCCCGGTCGGCAGTTCTGTGGGCAGCGGGGTCAGGCGACGCTGGAACGTTGCGGCCACCGCGCGCCGCAGTTCAGCGGGCTCGATCTCGCCGGCCTGCAGCAGCAGGTCGAGGTCGAAGTAGTCCTTCATCCGGCTGTTGACCAAGCCGAGCAGGCAGATGGCGTGCAGTTTCTCGGCCACGACGCTGGCCTTCGGATAGACACGCAGGGTGGCGGCAGGCAGGCGTGGGCCTACGTCGTGTACTCCGTTCTGGCTGGCGTGGCGGTTGGACGACAGCTTCGAGACCGTGACGGTCAGCGGTGGCAGCCTTGAACACCGGCCGGGCGTGAACCCGACCACTGGGCAAGCCTGCGTGGTGGCTCATCAACAGCCAGACGGGCGCGCCCGTGGCCTGGATCGGCGGCGACAGTCGCCATCTTTGATCAGCGCTGACCAACCGACCGGCTGGGCCGGCACAAGCCCCTGGGCGCTGGAGTAGACTGCACAGGATTCTGTCATCTACCCAACCAAGGAGCCGGCCATGGGCTTTTCCGCCAGCGACGTGGTGCCGTTCACCCAGGCCCGCGCCAACCTGTCCGAGCTGGCCGACCAGGCTAAGGCCGGTGCCGAGAAGATCATCACCAAGAACGGTGAGAGCTACGTCGCCCTCATCGACGCTGACCGGCTGGACTACTACCACCGCCTGGAGCGCGAGCGCATCCACCTGCTGCTGATCGACGACGCCAAGCGCGGCCTCGCCGACATCGAGGCCGGCCGCACCTTTGGGGCAGATGCCACCATTGCCCAGCTTCAGCAGCGCCGCGCCGCAGTTGCAAAGACAGCAGGCAAGACTGCCAAGAAGCGTGGCTGAGGATCTGTACCGGGTCGAACTGACCGCGAGCTTCCTGGAGCGGCTGGACGCCATCGAGGCATTCCTGACCGAAGCCGACGCGGCCTTTGCCTTCGACAACCTGCTGGCTGAACTGCGCGCCACAGTCTTCCCCAACCTGGCCCGGTTCCCTCGCATTGGCCGGCGCTACTTGGACAACCCGCCGCAGTCTGCGGAGGCCCTGGCCCAGCTCGCCGCGCTGCCGGCCGGCGCAGCCGGTGCGTTGCGCGAGTACCTGCACGGCGACTACCTGATGCTCTACACGGCCACGGATGCCAATGCGACGGTCTATCTGCTGTCCATCCGACACCACCGCCAGCTTTCGTTTGACTTCGCTCGCCTGTGGCCAAATAGCGGCAAATAAGAGGAAAGTCTGCAATGACTCGGGAGCAGTCGAATAGCAGCTTAATGACGGAGGCAGATACCTGCCGGGAATTGGTCACCCCGAAGATCGTCCAGGCCGGGTGGGCCAGTTCGCCCTTCGCCATCGGCGAGCAACGCACGTTCACCAACGGCCGCATCTTCGTGGCAGGCGGCAAGGTCAGGCGCGGCAAGCAGCGCCGGGCCGACTACATCCTCTTCTACCGCCGCGACTTCCCCTTGGCCGTGGTCGAGGCCAAGGAGGCCAGCCTACCCGCCGAAACAGGCGTGCAGCAGGCCCGCGAGTACGCCGAGGCCCTGGGGCTCAAGTTCGCCTACGCCACCAACGGCCATCGGATCATCGAGATCGACTACCTGGCCGGCACCGAGCGCGAGGTCAACCGCTATGCCGCGCCGGATGAACTGTTCGCCCGGTTGAGCGCCGGCGCGAACCTGCCGCCCGCAGCGGCGCCGCACCTCCTGGAACCCTTCAACCTGGCCTCGGGCAAGGTACCGCGCTACTACCAGCAGATCACGATTCATCGCGTTGTCGAGGCCATCCTTCTTGGCCAGAAGCGCATCCTCGCCACATTGGCCACGGGCACCGGCAAGACCTGTGTGGCGTTCCAAATCTGCTGGACGCTATGGAACAGTCGCTGGAACCGAACGGGCGAGTACCGCCGACCAAAGATCCTGTTCCTGGCGGATCGCAACATCCTGGTGGACGACCCGATGGCCAAGATGTTTGCGCCGTTCGGGGACGCGCGGCACAAGATCGCGGGCGGGGATGTCAGCCAGGGCCGCGACATGTACTTCGGCATTTACCAGGCGTTGACCACGGCCAGCGCCGACGTGTTCCGCCAGTACCGCCCGGACTTCTTCGACCTCATCGTCATCGACGAGTGCCACCGCGGCTCCAGCCGTGACGAGAGCGCCTGGCGCGCCGTGCTCGACTACTTCGAGCCGGCAGTTCAGTTCGGCATGACCGCCACGCCGCTGCGCGAGGAATCGCGCGACACCTACGAGTACTTCGGCAATCCGATTTACACGTACAGCCTTCGGCAAGGCATCGAAGACGGCTTCCTGGCGCCGTATCGCGTCCACCGCGTCATCACGACCGTGGACGCGGCGGGTTGGCGGCCGAGCAAGGACGAACTCGATCGGTTTGGCCGCGAGGTACCCGACGACGAATACCAGACCAAGGACTTCGAGCGCGTGGTGGCCCTACGGGCGCGCACCAAGGCCATGGCCAGGCACCTTACCGAGTTCCTGAAGGGTACCGACCGCTTTGCCAAGACCATCGTCTTCTGCGTGGACCAGGAGCACGCGGCCGAGATGCGGCAGGAGCTGGTCAACCTCAACAGCGACCTTGTCCAGCAGTACCCGGACTACGTCTGCCGCGTCACGGCCGACGAAGGCACCGTCGGCCTGACCCACCTGGCCAACTTCCAGGACGTGGACAAGCCGACGCCAGTGATCCTGACCACCTCGCAGTTGTTGACCACGGGCGTGGACGCCGAGATGGTGAAAAACGTGGTGCTGGCCCGCGTGGTCGGCTCCCGGTCGGAGTTCAAGCAGATCGTCGGCCGAGGCACCCGGCTGAAAGTGGACTACGGCAAGGAATACTTCAACATCATCGATTTCACCGGGACGGCCACCCGGCACTTTGCCGACCCGGACTTCGACGGCGAACCGGCACGCATCGAAGAAGTGGCGGTGGACGAGGCCGGCGAGCAGGTGTCCCTCGTTGAAGTCGTGCCCGAGACGGAACCCGAGCAAGCCGACGACGCCGTACCGCCCGAGTACGAACTGCCAGAAGAGCAGATCGGCCCCGGCACGGGTATCGTCATCAACGAGCCTACAGACGAGCCTCGCAAGTTCTACATCGACGGCGGCGAGGTCGAGGTCATCGGGCATCTGGTCTACGACCTGGACACCGATGGCAAGAAGCTCCAGGTGGTGAAGTACACCGAGTACTCCGGGCGGGCGGTACGCACGCTGTACCCTACCCGCGAGGCCTTGCAATCAGCCTGGGCTGACCCCGACACCCGCAGCGAGGTGCTGCGTGAGCTCACCGAGCGCGGCATCAGCTTTGAAGAGCTGGCCTCCAGCAGCGAGCAACCCGACGCCGACCCCTTCGACCTGCTGTGCCACCTAGCCTGGAACGCGCCGCTGCTGACCCGTCGTCAACGCGCTGAGGCGGCCCGGCGCCAGGCCCAAGACCTGTTCGGCCAGTACAGCGACACGGCCCGCGAAATCCTGACGCTGCTGCTGGATCGCTACATCGAGCGCGGCATCCTCCAGTTCAACGCGCTGTCCGAGCTGATGAAGGTCCAGCCCTTCGACCGCTACGGCAGCCCCTCCGAAATCGCCC
This sequence comes from Rubrivivax benzoatilyticus JA2 = ATCC BAA-35, assembly GCF_000190375.1. Taxonomy (GTDB): domain Bacteria; phylum Pseudomonadota; class Gammaproteobacteria; order Burkholderiales; family Burkholderiaceae_C; genus Rubrivivax; species Rubrivivax benzoatilyticus. Next base: position 5,095 of record NZ_AEWG01000024.1, on the reverse strand, counting down.
TGCGCCACTTCGGCGGCGTGCGCGGCATGAAAGACGCCGTGGCTCGCCTGCAAGGCGCGCTCTACCAGTAGTCCCTGCCCCATTCCCGAGAACTCGATTCGATGGCCAAAGCCAGCACCGCTGCCCCAGCAGAGAAGAAGACCCGCGCGCCGCGCAAAACCGCCAAGGCGCCCCTCACCACCCGAGAGAACCTGTCGGCCCTGATCGGCACGGCCCGCAAGATCCTGCGCAAGGACAAGGGCCTCAATGGCGATGCCGACCGCCTGCCCTTGCTGACCTGGGTGATGTTCCTGAAGTTCCTGGATGACCTGGAGATCGTCCACGAGGAAGAAGCCGAGCTGGACGGCAAGCGCTACGAGCCCATCATCGAAGCGCCGTACCGCTGGCGCGACTGGGCCGCCCGCGAGGATGGCATCAGCGGCGACGAGCTGCTGGCCTTCATCGGCCAGGAACAGACCCGCCGCGCAGATGGAAGCGCAGGCCCAGGCTTGTTCGCCTACCTCCGCAGCCTCGGCAGCCGTGGCGCCAAGGGCAGTCAGCGCGAGGTCATCGCCAACGTCTTCAAGGGCGTGCAGAACCGGATGGTGAGCGGCTACCTGCTGCGCGACATCCTCAACAAGATCAACGGCATCCACTTCAGCGCCAGCGAAGAGATCCACACCCTCTCGCACCTGTACGAGTCCATGCTGCGAGAGATGCGCGATGCGGCAGGCGACTCGGGCGAGTTCTACACGCCACGCCCTGTCGTGCGGTTCATGGTGCAGGCGATGGACCCGCAACTGGGCGAGACCGTGCTGGACCCAGCCTGCGGCACGGGCGGCTTTCTGGTCGAGGCCTTCCACCACATGGCCGGCCAGGTGAAGAACCCGGACCAGCGGCGCACACTGCAGCGGAGTTCTCTGTTTGGGCAAGAGGCCAAGCCGCTGCCCTACATGCTGGCCCAAATGAACCTGCTGCTGCATGGGCTGGAGGCGCCGCAGATCGCCTACGGCAACACCCTGGAGCGGCGGATCAACGAAATCGGCCACAGCGAGCGCGTGGACGTGATCCTCACCAACCCACCCTTCGGTGGCGAGGAAGAGGCCGGCATCAAGAACAACTTCCCGCCCAACATGCAGACGGCCGAAACGGCGCTGCTGTTCCTGCAATACATCATGCGCAAGCTGCGCGTGGCCGGCGCCCCGGTGGCCGGTGGCAAGGCCGCCGCCCGTGGTGGGCGTGCAGCCGTGGTGGTGCCGAACGGCACGCTGTTCGGCGATGGCATCTGTGCCGTCATCAAGCAGGAGATGTTGAAGGAGTTCCGGCTGCACACCATCGTGAAGCTGCCGCAAGGCGTGTTCGCGCCGTACACCGACATCCCGGCCAACCTGCTGTTCTTCGAGCGCGGAGGCCCCACCGACACCATCTGGTACTACGAGTTGCCGCTGCCGGAGGGGCGCAAGAAGTACAGCAAGACAGCGCCCCTGCAGTTTGAAGAGTTCACCGCGGCCCAGGCCTGGTGGACCGCACGCGAGGAAGGCCCCCAGGCCTGGAAGGTGGACTTCGCCGCCAAGCGAGCAGCCGCCGTCGAAGCTGCCACCCCGCACTGGCAGCGCGCCGAAGCGGCGCGAGCCGCAGCGATGGCCCAGGCTAAGACCGTGCGTGAGCTCGAGCAAGACATCGCCGCACAGGCGGACAGCGCGCGCAAGGCCAAGCTGCAGGACAGACAGCGCGCTGCCAAGGCCGAACAGCAGGTGCAGGAGCAGGCTGCCAAGGCCGCACAGGCCGAGGGCGATGCCCTGTACTGGCCCATCTACAACCTGGACCTGAAGAACCCCCATGCCAAGTCCGAGCTGGAACATGCCGATCCAAAGGACCTGATCGCTTCGATGCGTGAGCATGAAGCCGAGGTGATGCGCCTGTTGGGCGAGATTGAGGCTTTGGTGAACGAGGTGCAGGTATGACTCGTGCGCGAACTTCGGCGGGCGCCCACTCGCCGGGAGGCCTGATCCTGCGCACCAGCAAGGGCAGCCTGCTGGTGGCTGAGTCGGAGCAGACGCGGAAGGAACTGGAGGCGCGGCGGTTGGCTAGAGGCGACGCGGAGGCTGGCCAATGACAGCTTGGCCCAAGGTCTCTATTGGCGATTTGCTTAGACGCTCGGACGAGCCCGCCGAGATTGACGCAGCCGTCGAATACCACGAAGTCACGATCAAGCTTTGGGGAAAGGGGATCGTTAGTCGGGGGAAGGTCCGCGGCAGTGACGTGGTGTCCGCCCGCAACGTGGTGCGCCACAACCAGCTGATCCTGTCCAAGATCGACGCACGCAACGGCGCCATTGGCATGGTGCCGCCCGAATTGGATGGTGCCATCGTCAGCAACGACTTTCCTTCGTTCGAGTTTCGCGATCCAGGCAGGTGCAACCCAGCCTTCATTGGTTGGCTAGTCCGATCAGCACCATTCGTTGAACTCTGCAGGTCGGCCAGCGAAGGCACAACTAACCGCGTTCGCATCAAGGAGGAACGGTTCCTCGCCCAGGAAATCGCGCTTCCTCCACTGTCTCATCAGCACGCCATCGCGGCCAGCCTGGATGCTCTAACCGACAAGATTCGGCAAGTCGAAGCGCATCTGGATGCCGCAGATGCGGCGTCAGCCGACCTGCTGTTGAGCCTGCATCACCAACACGCGGCCGGGCGCTCGGTGCGGCTAGGCGACGTGATGGATCTGCACGAAGTGGACGAGCCGATCACACCGGCCGGCACCTATCCCCAGGTGGGCGTGCGGGGCTTCGGCGGAGGGCTGTTCGCCAAAGCAGCGATCAGCGGCACGGACACCACTTACCGCGCGTTTCACAAGCTCTACGAGGGGGCCATCGTGCTCAGCCAGGTCAAGGGCTGGGAAGGCGCCCTTGCACGATGCCCGGCCGATTTGGCTGGGTGGTTCGTCTCCCCCGAGTACCGCACCTTTCGCTGCAGGCCCGACCGAGCCCACAGCGAGTACTTGGGCGAAATCGTCCGAACCCAGTGGTTCTGGCAGAAGCTGCAGGACGCCACTCGCGGCGTAGGTGCGCGCCGGGAGCGCACACGACCAGAGCAGTTCCTGAACATCGAGATGACGATGCCGTCGCTGGACGATCAGCGGCGCATCGTTGAAGTCCTTAGGCGCATGAGCCCGCTCAAGGAAAGACACGACGCAATCCGCCAAGCCAATGCGGCGCTGCTGCCGGCGACGCTGGAGCGCATCTTCACGGAGCCGCAGTAGACACTGAACCTGGACAAGCGTCGCGCGGCGCTTCGCCCGTCTACCTGACACAACGCCGATGAACTTGATCGCCAGCTTCGTTCAACCCTACCTCGCGTTCATCTTGGGCGCTGCGTACAACCTGCAGCAGACCCTGGAGGGCTTGAGGGTTCACGGCAGCAACTACCTGGTGCGAAACACGGCGGGCCAGATTGTCGATAGCTACTGGAACGCCAGCCAGGCGGTGGCCCTTCCGCTTCTCGGTGTCCTGGCGTTCTCGTGCGTGCTCCTCGGGCTCTTTCTCGTCGCACTTCGTTCCCTTGCAGGGTGGCGCGGCGTTTGGATCGCCGTCGCAGTGCTCGGACTTCCAGGGTTGCTGTCCGCGCTTGGTTGGTGGCCAGAAATCCACTGGTTGCCGAGGTCCTACAACGTTGGCTCAGGTGTGCTGGGCAGTCCCTGGGGCATGTTCGCTCTGCTTGCGATTTCGCTGAGCAGTGGCTGGACTGCGGTCATCCTCGCGACGAAGACCTTTGCCCTCGACGATCGCTTCCGCCACGGGTACGACCAGTTCTGATACGCCATGGCGATTTCCGCCGGACTGTTCTTCGTCACAGATCTCGATGCGACGCAGACACGTGAGCAACTTCGCGACAGCGCAGCAACATCGCAAGCAGCCAGTGCCTATCTCTTGAAGCAAGTTCAGAGGTTGGAGTCTGAATGCGATTCTGGGCAGGTCGCGCTGCCCACAGCCTGCCAGTGGGCACACAGGTCGCAGTGGAGTCTTGCGCAGTACGCGCACTATGGCGACAAGCTCTACGCGCAGTTTGGCCCTGATGACGCGAGCGTCATATACGGCGAGGATCGGGCAAAGCCTGACGCTGCGGCGATGCAGAAGCTGAGACAGGAGCTGCACGAGTACAACTTGCTCCGGTGTCCGGTCAGGAAGATCAGCGAAGGAGTCCGACAGTACTCCCCCACAAGTCGGACCTGTGAGGCCCCTCCCGCGTCTTACTGCGTCGCATATCCCGACGTGCCGCTCTCTGGTGTCGAGCCACAGGAGGCTCCGATGAAGACCGTGGCCATCGCGAACGAGTGCGTGGTGCCTACCTTGATCGCTCTGAAGGCGGAACAGGCGCGACTTGAGCCCGAGGTCTCCGCAAACACCAGAAACCGGCACCTTCGATGGCTGTTCTTCCTATGTACTGCGATAGTCGCCGGAGGCAAGGTGGCAAACGCATCCGCCCGGTTGGCATTGGCCGTTCAGCAGGCAAGGAAGGCAACCGTCAAGACTGAACAGCAAGAAGCCGAGGCGCAGACAAGACCTGCCGGACCACGCACAGCAAGAGTTGGGCTGCTGGCGCGAGGACCAAGGCGAGTTCGCCCACCCAGCCGGGGCGCCTGACGGAGTCACTATATGAATGGCATCGCACCAGGCTGGCTCGCCGCGCGAACAGTTCACTTTCCTGGCGGATGTCGAGCCTTCAATGGCTTCGATCCACTACTGGAGTTCGAGCCTGCTCTGGTTGGCGGTAGAAGAATCCGCTCGACGGTAAGGACCTATCCGTCCTTGTATGCCGACCTCAAGGCGCTTGACCTGGCGCCTATCGGCGTTGACTTCATCTCCAGCCCACGCGACTTGCAGATGGCGGCACCGGCCAACTGGCGCTCGTTCCATCCTTGGCCAGACACCGTCTGGCCATGCCAAGACGAGGCCGACAAATGGGCTCAGATCGGCCACGCCGGCGCCAAGATCGAGGACTCGGGGCTCTGGGATATCGCCCGAAGAGTCTCACATCAACTCCGAGTAGCGTCGTGGCGACTCAGGCAGGTGTCGGATGCCTATCGCGATCAGCTTCGATCAAGGACGGCAGGCGGCCGC
>NZ_AEWG01000025.1 GCF_000190375.1 Rubrivivax benzoatilyticus JA2 = ATCC BAA-35 | reverse complement strand
CTGTGACCGCAGCGATGAATCGACCATTGGTCGTTGACCTGGATGGAACACTCACACCCACTGATACTCTGGTGGAATCCCTGGTCAAGGTGGTGAAGAGATCCCCTATGAACCTGCTACGCCTGCCCTTCTGGCTCATGCAGGGCCGGGCCGGTTTCAAGGAAGCCATCGCGGCCCAGGTCGGCATTGCTGCCGAGCACCTGCCTTACCGTGAACCGCTCCTGGATTATCTGCGCGAGGAAAAGGCCAAGGGCCGACAGATTGTCCTGGCGACGGCCGCCCACCACTCTATTGCCGACGGTGTGGCCAAGCATTTGGGCCTATTCGACCATGTCCTGGCCACCGAAGCGGGCCACAACCTGAAGGGCAAGGCAAAGCTGCAAGCCATCCAGGAAAAGGTGGGAGGGTCGTTCGTCTATGCCGGCGACAGCCGGGCCGATGTGCCCATCTGGAAGTCGGCCCAGGCGGCGGTGCTGGTGGATGTCTCCCCGACCACGGCGGAAACAGTCAAACAAGGCGTCCCGATAGAACGCGAGTTCCCAGGCGAAGAGGCGGGGCTCTCCGTATGGCTGCGCGCCCTGCGCGTGCATCAGTGGCTGAAGAACCTGCTGCTGTTCGTGCCCCTGCTGACCGCCTTCTCTTTCTTCGACCTGGGCAAGCTGGTGAGCATGGTCCTGGCCTTCCTGGCCTTCTCCTTCGCGGCCTCGGCCACCTACATGGTCAACGACCTCTGGGACTTGGAGAACGACCGGGCGCACCCCCGGAAGCGGCTGCGTCCCTTCGCCAGTGCCCGGCTGCCGATACTGCACGGGTTGGCCGTTGCGGCCGCTGCCCTGTTCCTGGCCTTCGGCTTGGCATTCACGGTATCCAAGGGCTTCTTCCTGATGCTCCTGCTCTACCTGGTGTTGACCAGCGCCTATAGCTGGGTGCTCAAGGAATACGTGCTGATTGACGTGCTCATGCTCTCCCTCCTCTACACACTGCGCATCCTGGCCGGCTCGGTTGCCATCGGCATCGCCACCAGTTCCTGGCTCTTGGCCTTCTCGGTGTTCATGTTCCTGAGCCTGGCTCTGGTGAAGCGATGCGCCGAACTCGTTTCCCTGGAGGAAACCGGAAAAGAGGCAACCCGTGGGCGGGATTACCGGGTGACCGACCTGGTGGTGCTGTGGCCGCTGGGGGTTGGTGCAGCGCTGTCCGCTGTGGTGGTGTTCGGTCTGTTCATCAGCGCGCCGGAGACCCAGGGCCGCTATGCAACGCCCCAGCTGCTCTGGCTAGTGGCCATCGGCTTGATTTACTGGCTGGCGCGCCTGTGGGTGAAAACCTCTCGGGGTGAAATGCACGATGACCCCGTGATTTACGCCATCAAGGACCACGGCAGCCGTATGACAGTCTTCGCCATGATTGCCGTCATGCTGGCGGCGCACTTTCTCGCCCTGGGGCTCGCGCTGTGAAAACCCTCCTCATCGCCATCGTCAGCATCGCCCTGTCGGTTGCCGCCCAGTTCTCTTTGAAGGCGGGCATGTCGGGGGACGGAGTCAGGGCCGCCCTGGCTCTGCCTTATACCTTTAGGACCCTGTTCGATGTGCTCACGGACAAGTATGTCTTCGGTGGCTTTCTGATCTATGGGCTGGGGGCAGTGGTGTGGCTGGGGGTGTTGTCCAAGTGGGATGTAAGCAAAGCTTACCCCTTGGTTGGGCTAGGGTTCGTATTTACCGTCGCGATTGGTTTTCTTGTCGGTGAGCAGGTTACCATTCCGCGCGTGATTGGCGTAGTGCTGATTTGCGCGGGGGTGTTTTTGGTGGGGAAGAGCTAATGAATCTAACGAATAAAGCTGAACCACACCGGGATTGGCTATGGCTGGCAATTATCGTTGGCATCGGCTTTGCCCTCAGGGCGGCGGCCATGGTCGGCTTCAAGCATGAGCCCGAAAGCGACGAGCTTGCGTATATAAGCATGGCGCTCAACTTGGTTAACGGGAACGGCATCGTCGATGGAATGGGAAACCATGCGATGTATAACGTTGGCTACCCATTGTTCATTCTGGCTCCCGTGTTTTTCTTATTTGGGGAAAACTTTCTTGCGGCTCGCCTATTCAATATGTTGTTGGGTGGCGCAACGATCATCCTGTGCTATCTGGTGGCGAAAGAGGCCGGGGCTGGCAGGTTGGGTCGACTTATGGCTGCTGCAATCTGGGCGGTATATCTCCCCGCCAGTGTCTATGGGGTGTATCTATTGAAGGAAAACATGATGGCCCCCCTTGTGCTGGGGGGCGTTTGGTGTGCTTTGCGATTGGCAACGCAGCCTTCTAAGGGTGTGGCTGTTGGCTGTGGCGCACTCTTTGGCTTGTTGGCTTTGACTGGCAATGCTGCCTTGTCTCTGGTTGGTGTAGTTGCATTGGCATTGGTGTTGAACCCAGCATTGATGCGTGAACGAGCTACCCTGGTCATCATTATGTTCGCAGTTGCCTTGGTGATTTCCGGTCCTTGGATGTTGCGGAACATGCATGTTATTGGCGCGCCTGTCTTGAACACAAATGGTGGCTTTAATCTGTATTTGGGCAATAACCCGGCAGCGACAGGCATGTTCGTTTCAATCGCCGAAACGCCACGTGGCCCTACTTGGGAAGCCCTGCGAAAAACTGGCGAGGTTCAAGCCTCGGAGACTCTGAAGCAAGATGCTATCGCGTGGGCAAAAGCCCATCCGACCGAGTTTGCGACGTTGGCTTTGAAAAAGGCGGCTTACTTCTGGATGCCTCCGTTTCATGAAGGAAAAGGAGAGCAGTCATCAGTTGAGAAGTTTGTTCGTGTGTTATGGGCGATTCAGTTTGTCACGCTTGTGGCAGCGGCTTTGGGTGTCTTATTGATTCGTAGACTAAGAAACAAGCAAATCGCAATTCTCTGGTTGGCGGTTGCATGCTATACGGGTGTGCACATGTTGTTCTATGTGATATTCCGATACCGTGAGCCCATCATGCCGATGATAGGAATATTGGCTGCGCTTGCGATCGAATCGTTGGTTTCGCGCAGACCTTTGTTGCCCAACAATTCGCTGCAGCGGACGTCCCTTGCGGGCCGCCGCTGAGCTCTACGTTAGATTGCGGAGGGTAGATGGCGGAGTCGTAAGCTCCCCCACCGAGTAGGCAGTTCGAAAATGGAGACGTCCGCATCTTCGAGAAAGAGCGATGAGGACGTCCCGATTCACGCAATTGGACGACGATATTCCCGCGATGCAGGAGCGCGAGCGGCATGCGTCGCGCGATGCGCTGCCGTTGGTTCAATAACTGCTGTTGGAGATGCGTCAGCGCTTCATCCTGCCAGCGCTTCATCCTGCTGGGTTGCTAGGCTTCGCGCCGACACATCGGGATGTCTCGTCTCCCATCGATCACCAGGACGGATTTATTTCATGAGCATGGGTGTGAAGACCGCGATCGCGAGCGCCGGGCGGCTCGTCAGGTGGACCGGCTACAGGGTCGAGCGGAGCCGACAGCCTCGTCCGCGCTTGGCGGTCCCGTCGTGGCTGTGCCTCGTCGTGGCTGCGGTGACGATCGTCACGGCCGCCCCCGCCGCTGACGCGGCGTCGATGAACAAGTGCATCATCAACGGCACCGTCACCTACCAACAGGCGCCGTGCCCTTCGACGCAGCCGCGCAAGGACCCGACGATCGAGGAGCTGAACGCCGCCGAGAAGGCGCGCCGCGCGGCGGCGGCCAAATCCCGCACCGAGACCGCCCCACTGCCGGCCGCCACGTCGTCCCGGTTCAGCTGCGACGGGCGCACGTACTGCTCGCAGATGCACTCGTGCGAGGAGGCCAAGTTCTTCCTCGAGCACTGTCCAGGCGTGAAGATGGACGGCAACCACGACGGCGTCCCGTGTGAAGCGCAGTGGTGCAGCCGCTGATGCGCTGAACCGAAGCCGGCACGCCGTCCGCCTGCGCCCCTCCACCGCACCGTAGCCGGTCGCCGGGGCGTGTCCCGCAGAGAAGTATTAGGAGGAGGGCGGGCGCAGCCCGCCCGGGGGACATGAACGGAGGGACACGCCCCGGTGGCCGGCTCTCGCGCCGATGGCGGCATGCCGCGTCACCAGCAACGGCGACCCTGAAAAGAAGAGCGATACGGGTCCTAACGGCCATCCCGTCCACAGCAATCCAATCACTCCAACTCAATGCGTCGAGAAGGCGAGGCCCAAGTCACGCCTCGGCGCCGCAGCGCTCGATCAGAATCGTCGGCGCGCATCAGCAGTACGACGCTGTCGACGCCGCCACCGTCGAGATGGAGTGAACATGGAGATCAAGCCCATCCGTACCGAAGCGGACTACCAGCACGCGCTGGCCGCCGCGTCGGCATTCTTCGACCAGCCGCCGGCGCGCGGCACGCCCGAGGGCGACCGCTTCGAGGTGCTGCTGACGCTGCTGAACGCCTACGAGAGCGCCCATCACGCGATCGAGCCGCCGGACCCCATCGAAGCCATCAAGTTCCGGATGGAACAGCAGGGGCTGACGGTCCAGGATCTGGTGCCGATGATCGGTGCCACCAACCGTGTCTACGAGGTCTTGAACCGCACCCGGCCGCTGACGCTGTCGATGATGAAGCGGCTCCGCTCGGACCTGCAGATCTCGGGTGACGTGCTGCTGAGCCAGCGTGTGCCGGCCGGCGGGCGGGGGCCTTCGGCCAGGCGAACGCCGGTGTCCCGGCGCCGCGCCAAGGCCGTTCCGGCGACCCGGTAGCGTGTTTCGGCCGCCGGCCGGCTCTTGAACCGGCCACCCGCCGCCGCCATCTGCAGGCTCGGAGGCATCACACGGTGGAGTTCAAGGACTATTACCAGGTGCTGGGCGTGGCCCGCGACGCGACGCAGGACGCGGTCAAGAAGGCCTATCGCAAGCTCGCGCGGCAGTACCACCCGGACGTCAGCAAGGCGCCCGACGCGTCGGCGCGCATGAGCGAGGTCAACGAGGCCTACGCCGTGCTGTCCGACCCCGAGCGCCGCGCTGCCTACGACCAGCTCGGCCGCGGCCGTCAGGCCGGCGAACGCTTCACGCCGCCGCCCGACTGGGACGCCGGCTTCGAGTTCCACGGCCGCGCGCCGGGCGGCGGCGCCGAGTTCGGCGGCGACTTCAGCGACTTCTTCGAGCAGCTCTTCGGCCGCGCCGGCATGCCGCGTGGCGCCGCCCGGCACGGCCGCGGCGGCGCGATGCGCGGCGAGGACCACCACGCCAAGATCGTGCTCGACCTCGAAGCCGCGCTGCGCGGCGGCGTGCACCGCGTCTCGCTGCGCCAGCCGCAGCTCGGGCCCGACGGCCACGTCGTGCTCGGCGAACGCACGCTCGAGGTGACGCTGCCGCCCGGCGTGCGCCCGGGCCGGCTGGTGCGCCTGGCCGGGCAGGGCGGGCCGGGCCAGCCGCCGGGCGACCTGTTCCTCGAAGTGGCGCTGCACGAGCACCCGCGCTGGCGAGTGGACGGTGCCGACCTCGTCGGCGAGCTGCCGGTCGCGCCCTGGGAAGCGGCGCTGGGCGGCGTGGTGCCGGTGGCGCTGCCCGACGGCAGCACGCTGCAGGTGCGGGTGCCGGCCGGCGCGCAAGCGGGCCAGCGCCTCACGCTGCGAGGCCGCGGCCTGCCGGGCTCGCCGCCGGGCGACCTGGACCTCGTCGTGCGTGTCGTGCTGCCCAGCGGCCTGGACCCGCGCGCGCGTGCGCTGTACGAACGCATGGCGCAGGCGCTGCCCGACTTCGACGCGCGCAAGGTGGCTGCCGCCGAAGCCGAACGCCGTGGTGGAGACGAGCGATGAGCGACGACACGCTGCGCCTGCTCGACGAGGCGCTGCTGACCCTGGACGAACTCTGCCGCGCCGCGCCGGTGGCGCCGGGCTGGGTGGCCGAACGCATCGAGGCCGGCTTCGTGCGGCCGGCCGGCGGCGGCCGTGGCGACTGGCGTTTCGACGCCGTCGCGCTGCGCCGCGTGCGCCGCATGGCGCTGCTGGAGCGCGAGTTCGACGCCGTGCCCGAGCTCGCCGCGCTGGTGGCCGACCTCGAAGACGAGATCGCCCGGCTGCGCCGGCGGATTCGCTGAAAACGCGACGCGGCGCGTGACAGAATCGCGCGCCGCCGGCGCTCGCCGGCAACCGCTGATCACCGCCGTGGCCGACACCCCCACCACCACCTCGCCGGGCACCGGCCTCGAAGGGCGCGCGCTCGCCTGCCGGCGCGGGCGCCGGCTGCTGTTCGAAGGCGTCGACATCCAGCTGAAGCCCGGCAGCATCACCTGGCTGCGCGGCACCAACGGCAGCGGCAAGACCAGCCTGATGCGCATCCTCGCCGGGCTGTCGACGCCCGAAGCGGGCGAGCTGCTGTGGAACGGCCGCCCGGTGCGCGAAGCCGGTGCCGCGGCGCGCGAGGCGGTGCTCTACATCGGCCACGCCAATGCGCTGAAGGACGACCTGACGCTGGGCGAGTCGCTGGCGTTCCTGGGCCGCCTGGGCGGCGTGGCCGACGCCGGCGAACGTGCCGCCGCGGCGCTGGAGCAGGCGGGTCTCGCCGACCGCCGGGCGGCCGCGGTGCGCACGCTGTCCCAAGGCCAGCGCCGCCGCGGCGCGCTGGCGCGCCTGGCGCTGGACGAACGCGCGCGCACCTGGATCCTCGACGAACCGTATGACGCGCTGGACGCGCAGAGCACGGCGCGGCTGTCGGCGCTGCTGCTGGCGCACGCCGCACGCGGCGGTGCGGTGCTGTTGACCAGCCACCAGGTCGTCGAGCTCGCCGGCGCGGTGGAATACGACCTGGAAACGCGCCGCGTGCAGAGCGCTCGCCGCGGCCGCGTGACCGTCTGACAAACATCAAGAAAGCCGCGAAGATCGCGGCGCGGCGGCTGCGGCACGGTTAAGGTCTGGACTCAGTCCAGATCGGGTGTTCGCGCCAGCCGCGCCAGCGCTCCGGGGCCGAGACACCACCTGAAAACCCCCTCCGTGAACGCCTGCTCCCGCCCCCTGCGCCCCGTGGCGGCCTGGCGTGGCGGGCACGCCCCGCAGGCCACATCCCGGCGCGTGCCGCGCAAACGCCTTTTCCCGGGTGAGGCCGCGTGGTTCCGGTGTCCCAACGCCTCCTTACAATCGCCCGTCCTCAGCGCATGAGCCTCATGTTCCGTCACCTCCGTCGCTCCCGAGCATGAGTTCCGTGTTGCTGGCCACCACGCAGCGCGACCTGCTGCTTGCCGGGCGTCGGCGCATCGAGGCGCTGCTGCCGTTGGGCTTCTTCATCGTCGCCGCGTCGCTGTTCCCGATCGGCGTCGGCCCCGAGCCGCAGACCCTGCGCCAGATCGGCCCCGGCGTCGTCTGGGTCTGCGCGCTGCTGGCGGCGATGCTGTCGGTGACGCAGATGTTCGCGTCCGACCACCAGGACGGCTCGCTCGAGCAGATGCTGCTGGCGCCGCAGCCGCTGGTGATGCTGGTCACCGGCAAGGTGCTGGCGCACTGGCTGACGACCGGCCTGCCGCTGGTCGTCGCCGCGCCGCTGATCGGCCTGCTCTTCGACATGAACGGCGCGGCCATCGCCGCGCTGACCGCGACGCTGCTCGTCGGCACGCCGGTGCTGAGCCTGCTGGGTGCGGTGGGTGCCGCGCTGACGCTGGGCCTGCGCAGTGGTGCCGCGCTCGTCTTCCTGCTCGTGCTGCCGCTGACGGTGCCGACGCTGATCTTCGGCACCGGCGCCGTCGGCGCGGTCGAAAGCGGCCTGTCGCCTGCAGCTCACTTCTCCCTGCTCGGCGCGGTGCTGATCCTCACCGCGCTCGGCGCGCCGCCGGCCACCGCCGCGGCGCTGCGCATCTCGCTCGACTGACCCTCCGGACCATGACCCAACGCCTGCGCTGGTCGACCTTTTCCGCGCCTTCGCGCTTCTATTCGATGGCCGGGCGCCTCGTGCCCTGGTGCTGGGCGGTGACGGTGCTGTTCACCATCGCCGGCCTGTACGTCGGCTTCGGCATCGCGCCCACCGACTTCCAGCAGGGCGACGCCTACCGGATCATCTTCATCCACGTGCCGGCGGCCTGGATGTCGATGCTGATCTACCTCGTCATGGCCTTCTTCGCCGCCGTCGGCTGGGCCATGAACGCGCGCATGGCGTCGATGTACGCCCGGGCGCTGGCGCCCACCGGCGCGATGTTCACCTTCCTCGCGCTGTGGACCGGCGCGCTGTGGGGCAAGCCGACCTGGGGCACCTGGTGGGTCTGGGACGCGCGCCTGACGTCCGAGTTCATCCTGCTGCTGCTGTACTTCGGCTACATCGCGCTGACCGAGGCCATCGACGACGCCCGCCGCGCGGCCAACGCCGGCGCGCTGCTGGCCATCGTCGGCGCGGTCAACGTGCCGATCATCTATTTCTCGGTGAAGTGGTGGAACACGCTGCACCAGGGCGCCACCATCAGCATGACCGCCGCACCCAAGATGGCCACGACCATGCTGGTGGCGATGCTGCTGATGACGGTGGCCTGCTGGGCCTACAGTTTCGCCGTCGTGTTCACGCGCGCCCGCGCGATCGTGCTGGAGCAGGAGTCGGACACCGACTGGGTCCGCTCGCTGACCGGCGCACGGTGAGGGTTGACTGATGTACTGGAACTCCTGGGAAGACTTCCTGCAGATGGGCGGCTACGGCCTCTACGTCTGGGGCTCTTACGGCGTGACGCTGGCGGTGATGCTGGCCGAGTCGCACTTCGCCGAGCGCCGCCGGCGCAAGGCCTTCGCCGCCGCGCGTGACGGGGGCGAACAATGAAGCCGCGCCACAAACGCGCCGCGATCGCGGTCGGGGTGCTGGCCGCCGTCGGCGTCGCCGCCGGGCTGGTGCTCAACGCCTTCAACAGCAACCTCGTGTTCTTCTACACGCCGACCCAGGTCGCGACGAAGGAGGCGCCCGAGGGCCGCACCTTCCGCATCGGCGGCATGGTGCGCGAGGGCAGCGTGGTGCGCGACGGCGTCACGGTGCGCTTCGTCGTCACCGACACCGCCAAGGATGTGCCGGTGCGCTTCGAGGGCGTGCTGCCCGACCTGTTCAAGGAAGGCAAGGGCGTCGTCGCCCAGGGCCAGCTCGGTGCCGACGGCGTGTTCACCGCGCGCGAGGTGCTGGCCAAGCACGACGAGAACTACATGCCGCCCGAGGCCGCCGACGCCGTGCAGCGTGCCGAGAAGATGAAGCACAGCGCCGACACGCTGGCCACCGGAGACTCCAAGTGATCCCAGAGCTCGGCCACCTGCTGCTGTTCTTCGCGCTCGCCGTCTCGCTGGCACTGGGCGTGCTGCCGATCGTCGGCGCCCACAAGGACCGCGGCGAATGGATGGCGCTGGCCCGGCCGCTGTCGGCCTGGCTGGCGCTGCTGGTGTTTGCCGCCTACGTGCTGCTCACGGTGTCCTTCCTGCGCCACGACTTCTCGGTCGTCTACGTCGCGCAGAACTCCAACTCGGCGCTGCCGGTGATCTACCAGATCGCCGCGGTCTGGGGCGGCCACGAGGGCTCGCTGCTGCTGTGGGTGCTGATGCTCGTCGGCTGGACGGTGGCGGTGGCGATGTTCAGCCGCTCGCTGCCGCTGGCCTTCGTGGCCCGCATCCTCGGCGTGATGGGGCTGGTGGCCGCGGGCTTCCTGCTGTTCATGCTGCTGACCAGCAACCCGTTCGACCGCCTGATTCCGGCGGCCATCGACGGCCGCGACCTGAACCCGCTGCTGCAAGACCCGGGCATGATCTTCCACCCGCCGATGCTCTACATGGGCTACGTCGGGTTCTCGGTGGCCTTCGCGTTCGCGATCGCGGCGCTGCTCGGCGGCAACCTCGACGCCGGCTGGGCGCGCTGGACGCGGCCCTGGACGACCTGGGCCTGGATCTTCCTGACCTTCGGCATCGCGCTGGGCTCCTGGTGGGCCTACAACGAGCTGGGCTGGGGCGGCTGGTGGTTCTGGGACCCGGTCGAGAACGCCTCGTTCATGCCCTGGCTGGTCGGCACGGCGCTGATCCACTCGCTGGCGGTGACCGAGAAGCGCGGCAGCTTCAAGGTCTGGACGGTGTGGCTGGCGATCACCGCGTTCTCGCTGTCGCTGCTGGGCACCTTCCTCGTGCGCTCGGGCGTGCTGTCGTCGGTGCACGCCTTCGCCACCGACCCGCGCCGCGGCCTGTTCATCCTGGCCTTCCTGGTGATCGTCATCGGCGCGTCGCTGGCGCTGTTCGCCTGGCGCGCGCCCAAGGTCGGCCTGGGGCAGCGTTTCGGGCTGATGTCGCGCGAGTCGATGCTGCTGGTCAACAACATGGTGCTGACGGTGGCCACCGGCGCAGTGCTGCTGGGCACGCTGTACCCGCTGTTCCTCGACGCGCTGGGCATGGGCAAGATCTCGGTCGGCCCGCCGTACTTCGACACCGTCTTCGGCCTGCTGATGGCGCCGCTGGTGCTGGTGCTGGGCATCGGCCCGCTGACGCGCTGGAAGCATGACGAGGCCGGCCCGCTGCTGCGGCGCCTGGTGCTGCCGCTGGTCTTCACGCTGGGCGCGGCGCTGGCCACCGGCTGGGCCGCGGGGCGCATCACCGCGGCCACCACCGGCGGCCTGGCGATGGCCTACTGGATCCTGTTCGCGACGCTGGTCGACCTGCGCCAGCGGCTGTGGCCGGCCGGCGGCCAGGCCGGGCAGCTGCTGCACCGGCTGCGCCTGATCCCGCGCGCGATGGCCGGGATGATGATCGCCCACCTGGGCGTCGGCGTCTTCGCCTTCGGCGTCGCGATGGTCAACACCTACGAGACCGAGCGCGACGTGAAGATGGCCCCCGGCGACACGACGACCGTCGGCGGCTACACCTTCACGATGAAGGAGGTGCGCGAGGTCCAGGGCCCGAACTACATCGCCGCGCAGGGCGTCATCGACATCACCCGCGACGGCGAGCCGGTCGGCTCGCTGGCGCCCGAGAAGCGCATCTACCGCGTGCAGCAGATGCCGATGACCGAGGCCGCCGTGCACGGCAACCTCTGGCGCGACCTGTACGTGTCGATGGGTGAGCAGATCGAGGGTGGCGCCTGGGTCGTGCGCGTGCACTACAAGCCCTTCGTCTCCTGGATCTGGGGCGGCTGCCTGCTGATGATGCTCGGCGGCCTGCTCGCCGCGGCCGACCGCCGCTACCGCGTGCGCCAGACGGCCGTGGCCGGCGCGCCGCGTTCCGCTTCCGCCGAGAGCCTCGCATGAACCGTTTCCTCTGGCCGCTGCTGGCCTTCCTCGTCCTCGTCGGCTTCCTCGGCGTCGGCCTGGGCCTGAACCCGCGCGAGGTGCCGTCGCCGCTGATCGACAAGCCGGCGCCCGAGTTCCGCACGACGCTGCTGCACGAGCCCGAGCGCAGCCTGGGCAAGCAGGACATGGTCGGCAAGGTCTGGGTGCTCAACGTCTGGGCCTCGTGGTGCACCGCCTGCCGCGAGGAGCACCCGGTGCTCGTCGACTGGGCCAAGCGCGCCTCGGTGCCGCTGTACGGCCTGAACTACAAGGACGAGCCGGGCGCCGCCAAGCAGTGGCTGCAGCGCCTGGGCGACCCGTACACGGCGTCCTTCGTCGACCGCGACGGCCGCATCGGCATCGACTTCGGCGTCTACGGCGTGCCCGAGACCTTCGTCGTCGACAAGGCCGGGGTCATCCGCTACAAGCACATCGGCCCGGTGACGCCCGAGGCGCTGCGCGACACGATCGAACCGCTGGTGAGGAAACTCAATGGCTGAGCGCTTCACCACCTGGGCGCGCCGCGTCGCGCTCGCGCTGGCCTGCTCGGCCGGCCTCGCCGCCTTCGCTGCCGAGGCGCCGCCGGTCGCCGAGGACCCGGTCGTCGAGGCGCGCATGATCAAGCTCGCCGAGGAACTGCGCTGCCTGGTCTGCCAGAACGAGACCATCGCCGCGTCGCACGCCGACCTCGCCGTCGACCTGCGCCAGCAGATGCGCGAGATGCTGCACAAGGGCATGAGCGAGGACGACATCCGCAGCTACATGACCGATCGCTACGGCGACTTCGTGCTCTACAAGCCCCCGTTCAAGCCCGAGACCGCGCTGCTCTGGGTCGGCCCGCCGGTGCTGCTGGTGCTGGCGCTGACGGCCCTGTTCATCACCTTGCGCCGGCGCCAGCGTGCCGCGCCCGAGGCCTTCGACCCCGACACCCCCGACGATGATGACGAACCCCGCCTCCCTCGATGAGCTCAAGCGCCAGCTCGCGGAGCTGGACGAACTGGGCCGCCAGGGAGTGCTGACCGGCGATGCCGCGCGCAGCGCCCGCGAAGACCTGGAACGCCGCATCGTCGCCGCCGTCACCGCGCAGGGCGCGGCGGCGGCCACGCCGCCCGAGCCGCCCCAGCCCCGCGTGCCGCGCCGGCTGTCGCTGGCGGTCGCCGCCTTCGTGCTCGTCGCCGGTGCCGCCGGCTACGCGGTGCACGGCGACTGGCCCGGCTGGAAGGTCGGCCCGCCCGACCCGGCGCAGCGCGAGGAGGCGGCCGCGACCGGCGACGGCGCGCCCAGCCAGCAGCAGATCGAGGCCCTGGTCGGCGCGCTCGAGGAGCGGCTGAAGCAGGAGCCCGGCGACGTGCAGGCCTGGCAGATGCTCGGCCGCACCTATGCCGCGCTCGGCCGTGCCGACGAGGCGCTGAAGGCCTACCGCAAGGTCGCCGAGCTCAAGCCCGGCGACGCCCAGGCGCTGGCCGACCTGGCCGACGCGATCGGCATGGTCAACAACCGCTCGCTCGACGGCGAACCCGAGAAGCTGATCGCCCAGGCGCTGAAGGCCGACCCGAAGAACGTCAAGGCGCTGGCGCTGGGCGGCACGATCGCCTTCAACCGCGAGCAGTACCCGCGTGCGGTGCAGCTGTGGGAGCAGGCGATCCAGGCCGCCGGCCCGTCGGGCGAGTTCGCGCAGCAGCTGCAGGGCGCGGTGGACGAGGCC
>NZ_AEWG01000026.1 GCF_000190375.1 Rubrivivax benzoatilyticus JA2 = ATCC BAA-35 | reverse complement strand
TGCTGACGCTGCGTGGCCGCGACCTGATCGCCGCCAGCCCCGTGTGCCTGTACGCCGGTTCGCTGGTGCCCGAAGGCGTGCTCGCGCACTGCCCGCCGGGCTGCCGCATCGTCAACACCGCGCCGCTGAGCCTGGACCAGATCGTCGACGAGATCGCCGCCGCCCACGCGCGTGGCCAGGACGTCGCGCGCCTGCATTCCGGCGACCTGTCGATCTGGTCGGCGATGGGCGAGCAGCTGCGCCGCCTGCGTGCGCTGGGCATCCCCTATGACGTGACGCCCGGCGTGCCATCGTTCGCCGCCGCCGCCGCCGCGCTGGGCGCCGAGCTGACGCTGCCCGGCGTCGCCCAGTCGCTGGTGCTGACACGCACCTCGGGCCGCGCCAGCGCGATGCCCGAAGGCGAGAACCTCGCCGCCTTCGCCGCCACCGGCGCCACGCTGGCCATCCACCTGTCCGTGCACGTGCTGGCCCAGGTCGTCGCCGAGCTGCGCCCGCACTACGGCGACGACTGCCCGGTGGCCGTGGTCTGGCGCGCCAGCTGGCCCGACCAGCGCATCGTGCGCGCGACGCTGGCGACGCTGGACGCGGCGGTCGGCGCCGAGATGGAGCGCACGGCGCTGATCCTCGTCGGCCGCACGCTGGGAACCGAAGACTTCGACGAAAGCCGGCTCTACGCCGTCGACTACGACCGGCGCTACCGGCCGATGGGCACCTCGCCGCGTTTCCCCGAGACCCGATGATCCCGCCCGGGCTGCTGGTCGCAGCGCCCGCCTCGGGCTGCGGCAAGACGACGGTGACGCTGGGCCTGCTGGCCGCCTGGCGCGCCGCCGGGCTGGCCGTGCAGCCGTTCAAGAACGGCCCGGACTACCTCGACCCGGCCTTCCACGCCGCCGCCGCCGGCCGCGCCTCGTTCAACCTCGACAGCTGGGCGATGGGCCGCGAGCGCATCGCCGGCCTGCTGGGCGCGGCCGAAGGCTGCGACCTGTTGCTGGCCGAAGCCTCGGTGGGCCTGTTCGACGGCGCCGTGACACCCGGCGAATGGGGCCGCGGTGCCGGTGCCGACCTGGCCGAAGCCTTCGGCTGGCCGGTGCTGCTGGTGCTGGACGTGCGCGGCCAGGCGCAATCGGCCGCCGCCGTGGCGCTGGGCTTCGCCAGCCTGCGCCCGGGCGTCAAGATCGCCGGCGTGCTGCTGAACCGCGTCGGCAGCGCGCGCCACGAAGCCACCGTGCGCAGCGCGGTCGAGGCTGCGGGCTTCCGCGTCTTCGGCGCGCTGCCGCGCGACGCCGCCGTGGCGCTGCCCGAACGCCACCTGGGCCTGGTGCAGGCCGAGGAACTGCCCGAACGCGCCGCGACGCTGGCCGCGCTCGGCCGGCTGGTGGCCGAACACGTGGACCTGGACGCGCTGCGTGCCGCCGCCGCTGGCGCCTGCGAGCGTGTGCCGCCTTTGCCGCTGCCGCCGCCAGGCGCACGCATTGCGCTGGCGCGCGACGCCGCGTTCTCCTTCGTCTACCCGCATTTGCTGGACGCCTGGCACGCCGCCGGCGCGGCGCTGCTGCCGTTCTCGCCGCTGGCCGACGAGGCGCCCGACGACAGCGCCGACGCCTGCTGGCTGCCCGGCGGCTACCCCGAACTGCACGCCGGCCGCCTGGCCGCCGCCACACGCTGGCGCGACGGCCTGCGCGCCTTCGCGCGCACGCGGCCGGTGCATGGCGAATGCGGTGGCTACATGGCGCTGGGCAGCGTGCTCGAAGACGCCGACGGCACGCGCCACGCGATGGCCGGGCTGCTGGGGCTGGAAACCTCGTTCCGCAAGCGCCGGCTGCACCTGGGCTACCGCCTGGCCGAGCTGCAGGCGCCGTTGCCCGGTCATGCCGCCGGCACGCGGCTGCGCGGCCACGAGTTCCACTACGCCAGCGTGCTGGCCCAGCCCGACGCGCCGCTGGCGCGCATCACCGATGCCGACGGGCGCGAGGTCGCCGAGACCGGCTCGTGGCGCGTGCTGGACGGCGGCGGGCGCGTCAGCGGCAGTTTCTTCCACCTCGTCGCGCCGGCGGGCTGAGCCTGGCCGACCCGCCGATGACGGGGGCAGACAGCCCCGTCCGCGCTCGGCGTAACGCTCCGTTGCAGCGGTTTGTCTTAGGCTGGCGCCGACACAAACCACAGGAGTGGCCATGAGTGCTCTCGCTTGCCGTCTGCTGGCCCTGGCATTGGGACTGGCGCTGTGTTCCGCGCGGGCCGCCCCCGAGCCGGCCGGCGTGGCGTCGGGCTTCCCGGACGCCCAGGCCAGCGACCCGGCCCGGCTGGGCTGGATGGTCGGTGCGCCGCCGCCGCCGGACCGCATCATCCGCTTCGAGGACGGCTCGTACTGGCGCTTCCCGGCGCTGCGCTGGACGGCGTCGAACTTCCGCCAGCTGATGCCCACGGTGGCGGTCTCGCGCGGGCTCGGGCCGGCGGCGCCGCTGCCGGTGGCGCTGCGCGAGGACCTCGACGGCGTGCGCTTCACGCCGCTGGGCACGGACCGCAGCATGACCTGGCGCCAGGCGCTGGACGCCAACTACACCGACGGCATCGTCGTGCTGCATCGCGGCCGCATCGTCTACGAGCGTTATTTCGGCGTTCTCGAGCCCGATGGCCAGCACGGCCTGATGTCGGTCACCAAGACCTTCGTCGGCACGCTGGCGGCGATGCTCGTCGCGGACGGCACGCTGGACCCCGCCCGGCGGGTGGACCACTACGTGCCGGAGCTGGCGGCCTCGGCTTTCGGCAGTGCCACGCTGCGCCAGCTGATGGACATGACCACCGGCGTCAAGTTCAGCGAGGACTACGCCGACCCGAACGCCGACGTGTGGGCCCATGGCGCGGCCGGCAATCCGCTGCCCAAGCCCCAGGACTACAGCGGCCCGCGCAGCTACTACGAGTACCTGCAGACCGTGAAGCCGCAGGGCGTGCATGGCGAGGCGTTCCACTACCGCACCGTCAACACCGACGCGCTGGGCTGGGTTCTGGCGCGCGTGACGGGGCGCTCGGTCGCCCAGCTGCTGTCCGAGCGCATCTGGCGCCCGCTGGGCGCCGAGCAGGACGGCTACATGTCGGTCGACTCGACCGGCACCCCGTTTGCCGGCGGCGGCCTGAACACGGGGCTGCGCGACCTGGCGCGCTTCGGCGAGATGATGCGCAACGACGGCCGCTTCAACGGGCGCCAGATCGTGCCGGCGGCGGCGGTGGCCGACATCCGCCGCGGCGGCCGCCAGGCCGACTTCGCCAAGGCCGGCTACGCGCTGCTGCCGGGCTGGAGCTACCGCAGCATGTGGTGGATCACGCACAACGAACACGGCGCCTTCGCGGCGCGCGGCGTGCACGGGCAGGCGCTGTACATCGACCCGAAGGCCGAGGTGGTGATCGCGCGTTTTGCCTCGCACCCGGTGGCGGGCAACCACGCCAACGACCCGACGTCGCTGCCCGCCTTCCACGCGCTGGCCCGCCATCTGATGCAGGCCGGCCGCTGAGGCGCCGGCCCGCCGGCCGGGGCTGAAGCCGCCGGCGTCCGTGCACCACGCGGCACCCCGCGCCCGCCGCCGGCGCGGGGGGATCGGCACCCGGCCTATGCTGCCCGGCATGCAAGCCACCACGATGTTGTTGCTGGCTGGTGGGCTGTCCTCCGCCACCGCCGCCGCGCCCGGCGAGCCGCCGCGCCTGGTCTACCGTGCCGGCGGCCCCGAGGCGCCCGCGGCCGAGAGCTTCGAGGTCCGGCCCGAGCGTGTGGACTGGCGCGACGACGCCGGCCGCCTCGTCGCACGCTACGACCGCGGCAGCGGCGTGCTGAGCCTGGCCGATCCCGACACCGGCACGCCGCTGGTCATGAACGACGAGACCCTGGACACGCTGGCGGCCCGCCAGGCCGAGGCGGCGCGTTCGCTGCAGCAGCTGGTCGAGGCCTTGCCGCGCGACGAGCAGCCGCGGGCGCGCCAGCGCCTGGCCGAGCTGCTGCGTCCGCGCGGGCCCTGGGCCGCCGTCGAGGCCGTGACGGCGG
>NZ_AEWG01000027.1 GCF_000190375.1 Rubrivivax benzoatilyticus JA2 = ATCC BAA-35 | reverse complement strand
AACTGGACGGGGTGGGCTGACCCCGTCCTCTCTGTCACCCATGTCCTCGCACGGGTGTTACCCATCTCCCCGGTCCATACATCCCTCCGCGAGGGAGGCTCCGGTCAGTCCGACGGGTGGTTCTGCGCCTCTCCGGCCATGCCGAGCACCGTCATGCGCTGCCAGTTCGGCGCTATCGCCGGTGCGGGATCCGTTCTGCCGCGAGGATTCCGGGCTAGAACGTGAAGCCGGTCTCGACGCGCCGGCCCGACAGCGGCTGCAGCAGCGGCAGCAGCGGCTTCAGCGGCGCGTAGCGCATCGCGACCCGGGTCGCGTAGTCGAAGAAACGCGGCAGGTCCTCGGCGTAGCGAGGTTTGCCGTCGCGGTGCTTCAGGCGGCAGAAGATGCCCAGCACCTTCAGGTGGCGCTGCAGCCCCATCCATTCGAGCGCGCGCCAGAACTCGCCGAAGTCGTGGCCCATCGTGTCGCCCAGCGGCAGCCCGGCGCGGCGCGCCTGCTCCCACCAGCGCACCGCCCAGTCGATCTCCTGCGCCTCGTCCCAGGACAGGAAGGCGTCGCGCAGCATCGACGCCACGTCGTAGGTGATCGGGCCGCGCACCGCGTCCTGGAAGTCGAGGATGCCGGGGTTGGGCTCGGCGACCATCAGGTTGCGCGGCATCCAGTCGCGGTGCACGGCCACCTGCGGCTGCGCCAGCGCGCTGGCGACGAGCGCGTCGCAGACGCGGTTCCAGGCCGCGTGTTCCTTGTCGCCCCAGGTGATACCGAACTCGCGCTGCACGCACCACTCGGGGAACAGCGCGAGCTCGCGGCGCAGCAGCGCCTCGTCGTACTCGGGCAGCGTCGAGGCGTCGACGTGGCCCTGGAACTGCACCAGCGCGCGCAGCGCGTCGCGCATCAGCGTGTCGGCATGGCGGCCCTCGGTGTCGCGCAGCGCGTCCAGGTACAGGCTGCGGCCGAGGTCGGTGAGCAGCAGGAAACCCTGCTCGGCGTCGCACTCCAGCACCTTCGGCGCATTCAGCCCGGCGGCCTCGATCAGGCCGGCGACGTGCACGAAGGGGCGCACGTCCTCCTGCGGCGGCGGCGCGTCCATCACGATCAGGCTGCCGCGGCCGGCGGCCACGCGCAGGTAGCGGCGGAAGCTGGCGTCGGCGGAGGCGGGCGCGAGCGTGGCGCGGTCGATGCGGTGGCGCTCGGCGATGGTGTCGAGCCAGCGCTCGAAGGCGAGTCGGCGGCCCTCGTCGGGCCACGCGACGACGGCGGTGGGCAGGCTGTCGCTCATGGATAATCGATTCTACAAATGCGACTGACACCGCTGGCGCTGGCGGCGGGATTGGCGTTCGTCGGCGCGGGTGTCCGGGCGCAAGCCCCGGATGCCCCGGCCGAAAACGGGCCGCCGTCCCCGCCGCAGCTGATCCCCGACCGCAAGCTCCAGCCCGCGCCCGGCGGCGAGGCGGGCCGTCGCCTGCCGATCGTGCTGCGCGCGAACGAGATCCGCGCGCGCCCCAACCTCGACGCCGTCGCCGAAGGCGACGCCGAGTTCCGCCGCGGCGGCACCGTCATCCAGTCCGACCGCCTGAGCTACGACCAGGCCGAGGACCTGGCCGTCGCGCGCGGCCATGTGCGCATCGAGCGCGAAGGCTCGGTCTACTGGGGCCCCGAACTGCAACTGCGCGTGCAGCGCTTCGAGGGCTTCTTCCTCGAGCCCGAGTTCGAGCTGCTGCAGTTCGGCTCCGGCGGCCGTGCCGACCGCATCGACTTTCTCGACAGCTCGCGCGCTCAGCTGAAGAACGCGCTGTACACCAGCTGCCCGCGCGACGGCGGTGCCGAGCCCGCCTGGGTGCTCGAGGCGCGCGAGGTGCGCATGGACTTCGACGCCAACGAAGGTGTCGCCGAAGGCGCCGTGCTGCGTTTCCTCGGCACGCCCATCCTCGCCGGCCCGGAGATCAGCTTCCCGCTGACCGACGAGCGCAAGTCGGGCTGGCTGCCGCCGTCGATCGGCCTGGACAGCCGCAGCGGCCTCGAGCTGACGGTGCCCTACTACTGGAACATCGCGCCGAACCGCGACGCGACGATCGCCCCCTGGCTGTCCACCCGCCGCGGGCTGGGCGTGCAGAGCCAGTTCCGCTACCTCGAGCCTTCGCTCGGCGGCACGCTGGACCTGGACCTGCTGCCCAACGACCGTGTCGCCGGCCGTTCGCGCAGCGCCTGGCACTGGCAGCACGAGGGCCGCCTCGGCAGCTCGGCGACCTATGCCGCCGACCTGCGCCGCGTCTCCGACGACGGCTGGTGGAAGGACTTCCCCGACGCCCGCCGCAGCCTGACGCCGCGCCTGCTCAGCTCGGCCGCCGACGTCGAGCAGCCGCTGCGCCTGGGCGACGCCGAAGGCCTGGCCTACCTGCGCGTGCAGCGCTGGCAGGTGCTGCAGGACAGCGACCAGCGTGTGTTCTCGCCGTACCAGCGCAGCCCGCAGACCGGCGTGCGCCTGGGCGGCAGCGCCGCGGGCCTGGACTACAGCGCCGAGACCGAGTTCAACCGCTTCACGCTGCCTTCCGGCGAGGACGACGGCACGCGCCTGACCGGCGACCGCGTGCACCTGCTGGCGTCGGTGGCCCACCGCTTCGGCGATCCCGGCTGGTGGCTGGAGCCGCGGCTGGCGCTCAACGCCGCCGGCTACCGCACCGACCAGCGCATGGCCGACGGCGACCGCAGCGCCTCGCGCTCGGTGCCGACCTTCAGCCTGGACTTCGGCGTCGAGCTCGAGCGCGAGACCTCGGGCTTCGGCCGCGCCTTGCGCCAGACGCTGGAGCCGCGCCTGCTGTACGTGCGCACGCCCTACGAGAAGCAGTCCGACCTGCCGAACTTCGACTCCTTCGGCAAGGACTTCAACTTCCAGTCGATCTATTCGCCCAACGTCTTCTCGGGCGTCGACCGGGTGTCCGACGCCAACCAGCTGACCGCCGGCGTGACCTCGCGTGTCGTCGACGCCGGCAACGGCAAGGAGCTGTTCCGCCTGGGTGTCGTGCAGCGCTACCTGTTCACCGACCAGCGCGTGACCCTCCAGGCCGACGGCACGCCCGACGGCCAGACCTACGACCGCCGCTTCTCCGACGTGCTGCTGCTGGGCTCGACCTCGCTGCTGCCGTCCTGGACGCTGGACGGCACGGTGCAGTACAGCCCGGAGATCTCGCGCACCGTGCGCTCGGTGGTCGGGGCGCGCTACTCGCCCGGGCCGTTCCGCACGATCAGCACCACCTACCGCTTCGCGCGCGGGCTGAGCGAGCAGGTCGAGGTCGGCTGGCAGTGGCCGCTGTGGGGCCGCGTGCCGACCGCGGCCGACCGCGGCGCACGCTCCGGCGTCGCGGCGGCCGCCGGTGCCGGCAGCTGCAGCGGCACCTGGTACGGCGTCGGGCGCTTCAACTACAGCATGCGCGACAGCCGCATCACCGACTCGATCCTCGGCGTCGAGTACGACGCCGGCTGCTGGATCGGGCGCTTCGTCGCCGAGCGGCTGTCCACCGGGCGCAGCGAGGCCACGACCCGGCTGATGTTCCAGCTCGAGCTCGTCGGCCTGTCGCGCCTGGGCTCCAATCCGCTCGGGGTCTTGAAGGACAATATCCCGGGCTACACCCTGCTGCGCGAAGACCGCCGCGACCCCATCTCCTCCGCCGAATGACCGATTCCATCCACGTCTGGCGCCGCGCCGCGCTGGCGCTCGCGCTGTGCGCCGCGGCCCTCGGGGCCTCCGCCCAGCAGCGCGAGCGCAACGGCGACTACATCGTCGCCATCGTCAACCAGGAGGCCGTCACCGCCGCCGAGGTCGAGTCGCGTGTGCAGCGCGTGCTGCAGGCGGCCGCCCGCAGCGGCGCGCAGCCGTCGCTGGAGGTGGTGCGCAAGCGTGTGCTCGACGACCTGATCGAGGAGCGTGCGATCGTCACCTATGCGCGCGACAGCGGCATCCGTGTCGAGGATCCGGAGGTCGACCGCGCGATCCAGAGCGTCGCGGCGCAGAACCAGCTGACGGCCGACCAGCTGCGCGAGCGCCTGCGCGCCGACGGCCTGGACTACGCGCGTTTCCGCGCCAACCTGCGCGACCAGATCCTCATCGAGCGTGTGCGCGAGCGCGAGGTCTACCAGCGCATCCGCGTCACCGACGGCGAGGTCGACCGCTACCTGGCGCAGCAGAACATCGCCACCCAGGCCGACGTCGAGCTCAACATCGCGCAGATCCTGGTCATCGTGCCCGAGGGCGGCGACGAGCAGGTGCTGGCGGCGCGCAAGGCGCGCGCCGAGCAGGCGCTGGCGCGGGTGCGCGGCGGCGAGGACTTCGCCGCGGTCGCACGCGAGATCTCCGAGGACGCGAACCAGGAGCGTGGCGGCGTCATCGGCCTGCGCCCGTCGGCGCGGCTGCCGGACCTGTTCGTCGAGGCCGTGCGCGACGTGCCGGCCGGCGAGGTCAAGCCCGAGCTGGTGCGCTCCGGCGCCGGCTTCCACGTGCTGAAGGTCGTCGAGCGCAAGGAGACGATGGCCGTGCGCGTGACGCAGACGCACGCCCGGCACATCCTCGTGCGCACGTCCGAGCGGGTGTCGCCCGAGATGGCGGCGCAGCGCCTGGCGGAGTTCCGCCGCCAGATCGTCTCCGGCCAGCGCCGCTTCGAGGACGTCGCGCGCCAGTATTCCGAAGACGGCTCGGCGCCGTCGGGCGGCGACCTCGGCTGGTTCGCGCCCGGCACGATGGTGCCGGAGTTCGAGGAGGCGATGAACCGGCTGCCGATCGAGGGCGTGTCGCCGCCGGTGCGTTCACGCTTCGGCGTGCACCTGATCCAGGTGCTCGAGCGCCGCGACACGGCCGTCGAGGCGCGTCAGGTGCGCGAGCAGGCGCGCAACGTGCTGCGCGAGCGCAAGTTCGACGACGCCTACACCGAGTGGGCCAAGGACCTGCGCGACCGCTCGTACATCGAGTTCCGCGAGCCCCCGGTCTGAGCCCCGCGTGAAGCACCAGCCGCGCAAGCGTTTCGGCCAGCACTTCCTGGCCGACGACGCGATCATCGACGCCATCGTCGACGCCATCGACCCGCAGCCGGGCGAGGCGATGGTCGAGATCGGCCCGGGCCTGGGCGCGATGACGATGCCGCTGCTCGAGCGCATCGAGCGCCTCACCGTCGTCGAGCTCGACCGCGACCTGGCCGCGCGGCTGCGCCGCGTGAAAGGGCTGGAGGTCGTCGAGGCCGACGTGCTGAAGGTCGATTTCGCCGCGCTGGCGGCGGCCGCCGGGCGGCCGCTGCGTGTCGTCGGCAACCTGCCGTACAACATCTCGACGCCGATCCTGTTCCATCTGCTCGACGCGGTGGAGCACGTCGTCGACCAGCACTTCATGCTGCAGAAGGAGGTCGTCGACCGCATGGCCGCCGGCCCCGGCAGCAAGGACTACGGCCGGCTGTCGGTGATGCTGCAGTGGCGCTACGACATCGAGTCGGTGCTCGACGTCCCGCCCGAGGCCTTCGACCCGCCGCCGCGGGTCGATTCGGCGATCGTGCGCATGCTGCCGCTGCCGGCGCCCGAGGGCGTCGACGCGGCACTGCTCGGCGAGCTGGTGACGGTCGCGTTCTCGCAGCGGCGCAAGCTGCTGCGCCACACGCTCGGACGCTGGATGGAACAACGCGGCGCCGAGGTCGGGTTCGACCTCCAGCGCCGCGCCGAAGAAGTGCCGGTGGCGGACTACCTGGCGCTCGCGCGCGCGGTGGCCGCCGGCTGAACGATCGCCGCCGCCCTCAGGCGGCGTTGAGCCAGGCTGCGGTGTCGAACGCGCTGCACATCATCGGCATGTTCATGCCGAAGTTGGGGTTCTGACCGTTCTTCGAGACCGTCTTCGCGGCCGGCTTGGCCGCGGTGGTGTTCTGGGCCGTTTCAGCAGCCCGCTCCCATGACCCGTTATCTTGGGAGCGGGCTACTGAAAAGAATAGAAACACCGGAACGGTATCCGCCGTTCGCCCCAGAAGTCGGCGGCGTCGCGGAAGACGTCGAGCAGCTGCTCGCGCGCCTCACGGTCGAAACGCGGGTTGTCGGGGATCTGCTCGAGCACGACGACGAAGCCCGGCTGCGGGCCGGCCTTGTGCACCAGGTCGGTCATGCAGTCGTACAGCGCGTCGAGGTTCTTGCCGAAGTGGGCGGGGAACAGGAACGCCTCGGCGATCGCCTCCAGCACCTCCGGCTTGGATTGCGCCGCCGACAGGTTGGCGTAGAGGAAATGCTGGCCGGCGCTGCCGGCGGCCTGCATCAGGTCGTCGACACGGTAGGCCCGTATCGCCTGGACGATGTTGGATCGGACGGTCTGCAACTGCATGGTCGCGTGCCTCCTCGTGGGTTCAGAAATCGGTGTCACCGCGCGCCCGTTTCCGCGATGCGACTGAAGCTCGCGTAGTGGTCGGCGGTGTAGAAACAGGTGTCCGGCGCGGTCGGCTGCTGGCCGCCGCAGACGATGCGGCGGGCGCCTCGGTTGCGCGCGCCCGGGGTCGGCACGGTGTACTCGCGGTAGTAGCCGCGGGCCTTGGCCGGGAGCAAACGTTCGCGATTGAAGAAGACCGTGCCGTCCTTCTGGTACGGGAAGGGGCCGCCAGCGTGGATCAGGCGGTAGGTCTTCTGGGCCTGGGCCGGGAGCTCGTTCAGGGAGACGACGTCGGCCGCTTCGGCCGGGGGCGAACTCGGGCGTGCATGAACCGCTGCGCCGCACGCCAGGCTCGTGGCCACGGCGATCGCGAGAGCCCCTCTGCAAACCGCCTGTCGAAGCGCGCCACTCCTGTCGGCCAGACCGGACCAGAACACGGGTCAACCCTGAAAGAACAAACCGCGATGGTACCGCCCGGACGCGGAAAACTCAAGGTTTTGCCTCAAAAAAAGGCAAGCGGCGCGCGACGTGAGTAGGCGCCCACATGTTGTCCATCTCTCTGCCGGCGCGCCTTCAAGGCGCGCCGCAGTCAGGCAAAATCAGCGCAGGACGTTGGCGTCCGCGACGGCCAGCGCCGTCATGTTGACGATGCGCCGCACGGTCGCCGACGGCGTCAGCACGTGCACCGGCTTGGCCGCGCCGAGCAGCACCGGGCCGATCGCGATGCCGCCGCTGGCGGC
The DNA here is from genome assembly GCF_000190375.1 of Rubrivivax benzoatilyticus JA2 = ATCC BAA-35. Taxonomy (GTDB): domain Bacteria; phylum Pseudomonadota; class Gammaproteobacteria; order Burkholderiales; family Burkholderiaceae_C; genus Rubrivivax; species Rubrivivax benzoatilyticus. The sequence goes on along the minus strand of NZ_AEWG01000027.1, from coordinate 81,658 downwards.
CGTCTTCAGCAGGTTGTAGGCGATGTTGGCGGCGTCGATGTTGGGCAGCACCAGCAGGTTGGCGTCGCCCTGCAGCGTGCCGTGCGGCATCAGCGCGGCGCGCGCCTGGGCGTCCAGCGCGATGTCGCCGTGCATCTCGCCGTCGACCTCCAGCCAGGGCGCACGTTCACGCAGGATGGCCAGCGCGCGGCGCACCTTGACCGCGCTGGGCTGGTCGCTGGTGCCGAAGTTGGAGTGCGACAGCAGCGCCGCCTTCGGCTGGATGCCCAGGCGCAGCAGCTCGTCGCCGGCCATCGCCGCGATCTCGGCCAGCTCCTCGGCCGTCGGGTCGTAGTTGACGTGGGTGTCGACGAGATAGACCTGGCGTCCCGGCAGGATCAGCCCGTTCATGCAGGCGTAGACGCTGGCGCCCTCGCGCCGGCCGATCACCTGGTCGATGTAGTGCAGGTGGCTGGCCGTCGTGCCCCAGGTGCCGCAGAGCATCGCGTCGACGTCGCCCTTGGCCAGCAGCATCGAGCCGATCAGCGTCAGCCGCCGGCGCATCTCGATCTTGGCCACCTGCTGCGTCACGCCCTTGCGCTCGGCCATGCGGTGGTAGGTCTGCCAGAAGTCGCGGTAGCGGTCGTCGCGCTCGACGTTGACGACCTCGAAATCCAGGCCTTCCTTGATGCGCAGGCCCATCTTCTCGATGCGGCGTTCGATCACCGCCGGCCGGCCGATCAGCGTCGGCCGCGCCAGGCCCTCGTCGACGACGACCTGCACCGCGCGCAGCACGCGTTCGTCCTCGCCCTCGGCATAGGCGACGCGGCGCGCGGCGGCGCGTTTGGCGATGTTGAAGATCGGCCGCATCGTCTGGCCCGAGGCGTAGACGAAGGCCTGCAGCTTCTCGCGGTAGGCGTCGAAGTCCTCGATCGGGCGCAGCGCGACGCCGCTGGCCTGGGCCGCGGCGGCGACCGCCGGCGCGATCTTGATCATCAGCCGCGCGTCGAAGGGCTTGGGGATCAGGTACTCGGCGCCGAAGGACAGCGTCTGGCCGCCGTAGGCCGCAGCCACCGCGTCGTCCTGCTCGGCCTGGGCGAGCTCGGCGATCGCGTGCACCGCGGCGATCTCCATCTCGTCGGTCACCGTCGTCGCGCCGCAGTCCAGCGCGCCGCGGAAGATGTACGGGAAACACAGGACGTTGTTGACCTGGTTCGGGTAGTCGGTGCGGCCGGTGGCGATGACGGCGTCGTCGCGCACCGCCTTGACCTCTTCCGGCAGGATCTCCGGCGTCGGGTTGGCGAGCGCGAAGACGATCGGCCGCGGCGCCATCGCCCGCACCATGTCGGGCTTCAGCACGCCGCCGGCCGACAGGCCGAGGAACAGGTCGGCGCCTTCGATCACTTCGCGCAGCGTGCGCGCCGCGGTGTCCTGGGCGAACTGGGCCTTGTCCTCGTCCATCAGCTCGGTGCGGCCCTGGTAGACGACGCCGGCCAGGTCGGTGACCCAGACGTTCTCGCGGCGCACGCCGAGCTTGACCAGCAGCCCCAGGCAGGCCAGCGCCGCGGCGCCGGCGCCGCTGGCGACGACCTTGATCTCCTCGATGCGCTTGCCGACGACCTTCAGCGCGTTCAGCGCCGCGGCGCCGACGACGATCGCCGTGCCGTGCTGGTCGTCGTGGAAGACCGGGATCTTCATGCGCTCGCGCAGCTTGCGCTCGACGTAGAAGCAGTCCGGCGCCTTGATGTCCTCGAGGTTGATGCCGCCGAAGGTGGGCTCCAGCGCGGCGATGTGCTCGACCAGGCGGTCGAGGTTCTTCTCCTGGACCTCGAGGTCGAAGACGTCGATGCCGGCGAACTTCTTGAACAGCACCGCCTTGCCTTCCATCACCGGCTTGGCCGCCAGCGGGCCGATGTCGCCCAGGCCCAGCACCGCGGTGCCGTTGGTGACGACGGCCACCAGATTGCCGCGCGAGGTGTAGCGGAAGGCGGCCGCCGGGTCGGCGACGATCTCCTCGCAGGCGAAGGCGACACCGGGCGAGTAGGCCAGCGCCAGGTCGCGCTGGTTGACCATCTGCTTGGTCGGCGCGACGGCCAGTTTCCCGGGGGTCGGCAGTTCGTGGTACTCGAGCGCGGCGCGACGCAGCTCGGCGCGCTTGTCTTCTGGGCTGGACATCCCGGTCTCCTGTTGGCGTCGCGAGGGGCCAGGGATTCTAGGCAGCCGGGTCCGGCCCTGCCGCGATGCGCAAAACTGCGTAGTGTGCGCGCCCGCCCGGCGCCGATACTGCGCGCTCCGAATCCCTCCCGCGATGACCGACTCCGAAGATCCCGTCCGCGTGCCGCGGCTGCGGCGCTGGCTGCCGTGGATCGCGCTCGTGCTGCTGCTGCTGGTGGCGCAGTCGCTGCTCGTCTGGCTGACGCTGCGCCACGAGTCCAGCCGCGCGCAGGAGGAGTCCGACCAGATCGCCACCGAGGCCGCGGCCGAGGTCAAGCGCGACCTGCTCGCGGCGATGCGCTCGCTGCAGGCGCTGAGCTGGGGCGATCCACCGGCCGAGCGCTGGCGCGCCGACGCCGCGGCGCTGCTGCGCGGGCAGCGGCTGCTGCTGCGCATCGAGCGCCGCGACGTGCAGATGCGTGTCGACGACGCGGTCGACGGGCCGTTCGCGCTGCCGCTGTTCTCGGCGATGGCGCGTGCGTCGCTGGACGTCGAGGCCGGCATCGCCTGCACCGCGGCGCGCCACATGGCCGCGCCGGCCTTCTCGCGCAGCTACTTCGTGCCCGGCGAAGGCGGCATCGGCGAGGAGGTCGTCGACGTCTGCATCCCGCTGCAGCGTGCCGGCCGTGACGTCGGTTATCTCGTCGGCAGCATCGGCCTGCCGCAGCTGCTCGACGGTGCGCTCGGCCCGCGCCAGACGCGCCGCCACGAGCTCAGCTTCGTCGAGGGCGACGGCACGCGGCTGGCGCGGGCCGGCCTGGTGCGCGGCGCCGGCATCTACCAGGCCGAACGCCTGATCGACGTGCCCGGCACCGTGCTGCAGTTGCGCGCCGACAGCGCCGCCGGCCGCCCCAGCCTGATCCCCAACGTCGCCACCGCGCTGGTGCTCGGGCTGTCGCTGGCGTTGTTCGCCGTCGTGCTGCTGCTGGCGCGCGACGTGCGCCGGCGCGCGCGTGTCGAACGGGCGCTGGGCGAGGCGCTGGCCTTCCGCAAGGCGATGGAGGACTCGCTGGTCACCGGCCTGCGTGCGCGCGACCTGCAGGGCCGCATCACCTACGTCAACCCGGCGTTCTGCGCGATGGTCGGCTTCAGCGAGGAGGAGATGCGCCAGCCGCTGCCGCCGTACTGGCCGCCGGAGTTCGTCGAGGTCTACGCCGAGCGCCAGCGCGGCCGGCTGGTCGGCGCCGGGCGCCCGGCGCGCGAGGCGCGTGAAGGCTTCGAGACCGTCTTCATGCGCAAGAACGGCGAACGTTTCCCGGTGATGATCTACGAGGCCGCGCTGGTCGACGGCCAGGGCCGGCAGAGCGGCTGGATGAGCACCGTGCTCGACGTCAGCGCCCAGCGCCGCATCGAGGAGCTGTCGCGCCAGCAGCAGGACCGGCTGCAAGCCAGCGCCCGCCTGGCCACCGTCGGCGAGATGGCCTCGCTGCTGAGCCACGAGCTGAACCAGCCGCTGGCGGCGATCGCCAGCTACTCCAGCGGCTCGCTGAACCTGCTGGAGGACGCCGCGCGCGAAGGCACGCCGCCGGGCCCGGTCGACGCCATGCTGCGCCAGGCGCTGGAGCGCATCGCCGAGCAGGCCGAACGTGCCGGCCGCATCATCAAGAGCGTGCACCACTTCGTGCGCCGGCGCGTGCAGCAGCGCGAGACGCTGGGTGCCGACCAGCTGATCGACGCCGTGCTGCCGCTGGTGCGGCTGCAGGCGCGCAAGAGCGGCACCCGTGTCGAGGTCGACATCCCCAAACGCGCGCCGCGCCTGGAGTGCGACCGCACGATGCTCGAGCAGGTGCTGCTGAACCTGACGCGCAACGGCATCCAGGCGATGGAGAACGACACGCCGCTGGAGGAGCGGGTGCTCGCGCTGCGCGTGCGCCAGGCCTCGGCGCAGCGGGTGGAGATCGTCGTCGCCGACCGCGGCCCGGGCATCCCGGCCGAGGTCGCCGAGAAGCTGTTCACGCCGTTCTACACGACCCGCACCGAGGGCATGGGCCTGGGCCTGAGCCTGTGCCGCACGGTGGTCGAGCAGCACGGCGGCACGCTGGAGTTCGGCACCGGGGCCGACGGCCGCGGCTGCGAGTTCCGCTTCACGCTGCCGGCGGCCCGCACGCCGGCAGCGCCGGGCGGCCCGCCGCGCCAGGCCGTCGCCGGCGGCTGAGCGGCGATACTCACGCTTGATGCGTCCCGATCCCGCCCTCGGCATTCCCGTCGTCTACCTCGTCGACGACGAGGACGTCGTGCGCGACGCGCTGGCCTGGCTGCTGCGTTCGCGCCGCCTGCTGTCCGAAGGTTTCGCCAGCGCCGAGGCCTTCGAGGCCTTCCGCGCCGGCTGCCGCGCGCCCTGGCCCGACGCGCCGTCGTGCCTGCTGCTGGACGTGCGCATGCCCGGCCAGTCGGGCCTCGCGCTCTTCGAGCAGCTCGCCGACGGCGGCCTCACCGAGACGCTGCCGGTGATCTTCCTCACCGGCCACGGCGACGTGCCGACCGCGGTGGCGGCGGTCAAGCGCGGCGCCTTCGACTTCGTCGAGAAGCCGTTCTCGAACAACACGCTGGTCGACCGCGTCGAGCAGGCGCTGCTGGTCAGCGCCGAGGCGCTGGGCCGGCGGCGGGCCGCCGAGGCGGTGCAGCGCTCGCTGGCCGACCTGACCGAGCGCGAGCGCGAGGTCATGCGCCTGGTCGTCGAGGGCCGGCCGAACAAGGGCATCGCCGACCAGCTGGCGATCAGCGTGCGCACCGTCGAGGTCCACCGCGCGCGCGTGTTCGAGAAGATGAACGTCAAGTCGGCGATCGAGCTCGCGAACCTGCTGCGAGAATCCGGCGCCTGAGGCCCGCGGCCTGCCCGCCAAGGCCGCCCGCATCCTGTCGACCATGGGCGAATTCGAACTCATCGAGAAGTATTTCGGCCGCGCGCCGCGCCGGGCCGCCGTCGGCGTCGGCGACGACTGCGCGCTGCTCGACCTCGAGCCGGGCCAGCGCCTGGCCATCTCCAGCGACCTGCTGGTCGAGGGGCGGCACTTCCTGTCGACCGTGGACCCGGCACGCCTGGGCCACAAGGCGCTGGCGGTCAACCTGTCGGACCTCGCCGCCTGCGGCGCCGAGCCGCTGGCCTTCACGCTGGCGATCTCGATGCCGCGTGTCGACGAGAGTTTTCTCGCCGGCTTCTCGCGCGGGATGTTCGCGCTCGCCGAGCGCCACGGCATCGAGCTCGTCGGCGGCGACACGACCGCCGGCCCGCTGTCGATCTGCATCACCGTCTTCGGCCAGGTGCCGCCCGAGCAGGCGCTGCTGCGCAGCGGCGCACGCCCCGGCCACGACCTCTGGGTCAGCGGCCGGCTGGGCGACGCGCGCCTGGCGCTGGAGGTCTTCCGCGGCGCGGCGACGCTGCCCGGCAGCGCCTTCGAGGAGGTGCGGCGGTCGATGGAATGCCCCGAGCCGCGGGTGCCGCTGGGCATCGCGCTGCGCGGCGTCGCCACCAGCGCCATCGACCTCAGCGACGGCCTGGCCGGCGACCTGGGCCATGTGATGCGGCTGTCGGGCGTCGGCGCGACGGTCGACTACGACGCCATCCCGCGCAGCACCGTGCTGGCGATGCAGTCGGACGCGCTGCAGCGTGAATGCCTGCTCGCCGGCGGCGACGACTACGAGCTGCTGTTCACCGCACCGCCGTCGCGCCGCGACGCGGTGCTGGCCGCAGCCGCCGAGGCCCAGGTCGCGGTGAGCTGCATCGGCGCCATCGACGCCGAGGACGTGCTGCGTGTCGTCGACGGCCAGGGCCGGCCGCTGGACGTCGCGCTGCGCGGTTTCGACCACTTCGCCTGACGCCGCGCGATGGCCGCGTCCCGCGCCAGCACCGGCTTCATGCTGCGCCATCCGGCGCACTGCATCGCGCTCGGTTTCGGCAGCGGCCTGGCACCCAAGGCGCCGGGCACCTTCGGCACGCTGTGGGCCTGGGGCGCGTTCTGGCTGCTCGACCCCTGGCTGGGCACGCTGGGCTGGGCGCTCCTCATCGGCGCGGCGCTGCTCGTCGCGCCCTGGGTCTGCGCCGTCACCGCGCGCAACCTGGGGGTCGGCGACCCGTCGGCCGTCGTCTGGGACGAGGTCGTCGCGTTCTGGCTCGTGCTCTGGCTGGTGACGCCGGCCGGCTTCCTGATGCAGGCGGCGGCCTTCGCGCTGTTCCGCTTCTTCGACGCCGCCAAACCCGGCCCGGTGGGCTGGGCCGACCGGCGTTTCAAACCCCGGCCCGATGGCACGATCGCCTGGCGCGAAGGTTTCGGCATCGTCTTCGACGACCTGGTGGCCGCCGGCTGCACGCTGCTGGTCATCGCGATCGGGGTCGCGCTGTGGCGCTGACCCGTTTCGAGCCGGCGGTGCTGGCGCTGGCCGACGCGCTGCGGGCCCGCGGCTGGCGCCTCGCCTGCGCCGAGAGCTGCACCGGCGGCCTGCTGGCCGCGGCCTGCACCGCGGTCGCCGGCTCCAGCGACTGGTTCGAACGCGGCGTCGTCAGCTACAGCAACGACGCCAAGACCACGCTGCTCGGCGTGCCGGCGGCCACGATCGACGCGCACGGCGCGGTCAGCGAGGAGGTCGCCCGCGCGATGGCCGAAGGCCTGCTGGCGCGCGCGCCGGTCGAGCTGACGCTGGCCGTCACCGGCATCGCCGGCCCTGGCGGCGCGGTGCCCGGCAAGCCGGTCGGCACGGTCTGGATCGCCTGGGCCGTGGCCGGGCGCACCGAGGCGCGGCTGCTGCAGCTGGACGGCGACCGCGCCGCGGTGCGCGAGGCCACGGTCGACGCGGCGCTGGTCGCGCTCGTGGCGGCGGCACGCGCATGAAGGTCCGGCTGGCCGGCGAGATCGACGCACGCTGGCGGCACGAGCTCGCCGCCGCGCTGCCCGAAGCGCAGTGGTGCGACGACGGTGATGCCGAACTGGCCGTCGTCGCCAACGCGCCGCCCGGCGCGCTGGCCGGCATGCCGTCGCTGGCGCTGGTGCAGTCCTTGTGGGCCGGTGTCGACCGCTTGCTGGCCGATGCGACGCTGCCGCCCGGCGTGCCGGTGGCACGCATGGTCGACCCGGTGATGAACGCCGCGATGGCCGAGACCGCGCTGTGGGCCGTGCTGGCGCTGCACCGCGGCTTCTTCGATTACGCCGCGCGCCAGCGCGAAGGCCGCTGGCAGCCGCACGCGCAGCGCCGTGCCGACGAGGTCGCGGTGCGGGTGCTGGGCCGCGGCGAGATGGGCGGCACGGTCGGCGCGCGGCTGGCGGCGCTGGGTTACCGCGTCGAACACTGGCACCGCGGCTGCGAGCTGGCGCCGCTGCTGGCCGGCGCCGACATCGTCGTCAACCTGCTGCCGCTGACGCCGGCCACACGCGATCTGATCGACGCGCGTTTCCTGGCCGCCTTGCGCGCCGGCGCTTCGCTGGTGAACCTGGGCCGCGGCGCCCACGTCGTCGAAGCCGACCTGCTGGCGGCGCTGGACGCCGGAAGGCTGCAGCACGCGGTGCTCGACGTCTTCCGCCACGAGCCGCTGCCGCCGGGCCACGCGTTCTGGGCCCATCCGCGGGTCACCGTGCTGCCGCATTCGGCAGCGGCCACCGACCCGCGCAGCGCCAGCGCCGTCGTCGCCGCCAACCTGCGCGCCTGGCGCGACGGCCGGCCGGTCGCGCACCTCGTCGATCGCGGCCGCGGTTACTGAATCAAGCGTGGAGCGCGAGCGCGCGCGGCATGCTGGCGCGCGTGCCGCGCGTCGGCGTGCCGGCCGCGGCGGCGGCTTCGACGGTCATCAGCACCAGGCGGCGCAGCGCGTCCCAGGGCTCGGCCGGCCAGTCGGGGTGGCGCAGGCCCTTGACGATGCCGTCGACGATGCTCGCCGCCTGCACCAGGTGCTGCGTCTGGTGGCCGGCCAGCGCCGGCACCACGCGCTCGTAGAGCTTTTCCTTCGTGCCCCAGACCCGCGCCTCGCGCAGCGCCAGCGGCAGCGGCTTGCCGTCGTCGACGGCGGCACGCACGCGCGCCAGGCCGCGCAGGTCCTCGGCCAGCGTCCAGTGCACCAGCACCGGCGCCTCGCCTTCGGCGCGCAGGCCGTCGAGCATGCGCAGCGCACGCGCCACCTGGCCGGCGAGCACCGCCTCGCCGAGCTTGAAGACGTCGTAGCGTGCGACGTCCAGCACCGCCGCCTCGACCTGCTCGAAGCTCAGTTCGCCCGGCGGGTACAGCAGCGCGAGCTTCTGCAGCTCCTGGTGTGCCGCCAGCAGGTTGCCTTCGACGCGGTCGGCGAAGAAGGCCAGCGTCTGCTGCCCGGCCTCGCCGCTGGCCACACGCTGGCCCTGGCGGCCCAGGCGCTGCGCCAGCCAGGCCGGCAGCGCCTTGCGCTCGACCGGCTCGACCTTCAGCGTCACGCCGGCGCCGTCGAGCGCCGCGAACCAGGCCGACTTCTGCTGCTGGAAGTCGAGCTTGGGCAGCGTCACCAGCGTCAGCACGTCGGGCGAGAGCTGCTGGCAGTAGCGCTGCAGCGCCTCCGAGCCGTCCTTGCCGGGTTTGCCGTTGGGGATGCGGATCTCGATCAGCTGGCGGTCGGCAAACAGCGACAGCGCCTGCGCGGCGCCGAGCAGGCCGCTCCAGTCGAAGTGCTGGCCGACGGTGAAGACCTGGCGCTCGACGAAGCCGGCGGCGCGCGCAGCGGCGCGGATCGCATCGCCCGCTTCCTGGGCCAGCAGCGGCTCGTCGCCGTGGATCGTGTAGAGCGTGTCGAGCCCGCGCTGCAGGCGCTGCTCGAGCTGTTCCGGACGCAGTTGCATCGTTACAGACGGATCGCCGCCAGACGCCGCATGACCTGGATGACGATGTCGTTCTCCATGTCGCGGTACAGGTCGGCTTCCTCGAATTGCTTGGCCAGCGCGGCCTTCTCGCTGTAGCTGAGGTCTTCCTCGCGCAGCAGCTCGGTCGGTGCGATCAGCTCGCGGCCGTCGGGCGTGCGCGCGCTGAAGTGCAGGCGCACGCGGATCTCGAACTCGCGCACCTGCGCCGCCGAGGTCGACGCGACGACGCTCTTCTCGCGCCGGTCCTCGGTGACCTCCAGGATCACCTGGGCGGCCGCCGGCACGTCGACGACGTGCACGCCGGGCTCCAGCGCCCGCCGCAGCGCCGCGCCGACCGTCGACTTCGGCCTGAAGCCGACCAGCGCGATGCGCTCGAAGCTCGGCTGCTGCGGCCGGCGCAGCTGGAAGCCGCAGCCGCCGAGCGCGAGCGCGCCCAGCGCGGCGATCGCGCCCAGCGCGCGGCGGCGGTCAGACGACGACATTGACGAGCCGGCCGGGCACGACGATGACCTTCTTCGCCGGCTTGCCGTCGCTGAACTTGGCGAACTCGGGCGAGGCCAGCGCCACCGCCTCGATCGCCTTGCGGTCGGCGTCGGCGGGGATGCGCACGCTGCCGCGCGTCTTGCCGGCGATCTGCAGCACCAGCTCGATCTCCGAGCGCGCCAGCGCGGCTTCGTCGACCTCGGGCCACGGGGCGTCGATCAGGTCGCCCAGCGCGGCGGTGAAGCCGAGCTCGCCCCACAGCGCGTGCGTGACGTGCGGCGCCGCCGGGTACAGCGCACGCAGCAGGATGCCGACACCTTCGCGCAGCGTCGCGTCGTCGGCGGCCGCCGCGCCGTCTTCGAGCGCGTTCAGCAGCTTCATCGCGCCGGAGACGACGGTGTTGTATTGCAGCCGGTCGTAGTCGGCGCCGATCTGCTTGAGCAGCGTGTGCACCTCGTAGCGCAGCGGGTTGGTGCCCTGCGCCGCGGTGTCGACCGCGGTGATGCGCGGCGCGACCTTGACGCCGAAGCTCCACAGCCGGCGCAGGAAGCGGAACACGCCTTCGGCGCCCGAGTCCGACCACGCGGCGCTCTGGTCCGGCGGGCCGGCGAACATCGTGAAGGTGCGCGCGGTGTCGGCGCCGAACTTCGCGATGATGTCGCGCGGCTCGACGACGTTGTTCTTGCTCTTGGACATCTTCTCGATGCCGCCGAGCTGCACCGGCAGGCCGTCGGCCTTGGCCACGGCGCCCACCGGCTGGCCGCGCTCGTCGAACTTGACGTCGACTTCGCTCGGGTAGAACCAGCGCTTCTTGCCCGACGCGTCCTCGCGGTAGTAGGACTCGTTGAGCAGCATGCCCTGCGTGGACAGCTTCGTGAACGGCTCGCTGAAGCTCACCAGGCCGATGTCGCGCATCGCCTTGGTCCAGAAGCGCGCGTACAGCAGGTGCAGCACGGCGTGCTCGATGCCGCCGATGTACTGGTCCATCGGCATCCAGTACTCGTTGCGCGCGTCGACCATCGCGCCGTCGCTGTCCGGGCAGCAGTAGCGCATGTAGTACCAGGACGAGTCGACGAAGGTGTCCATCGTGTCCGTCTCGCGCCGCGCGGCGGCGCCGCAGGTCGGGCAGGCGACGTTCAGGAAGGACTCGCACTTGTTCAGCGGGTTGCCGCTGCCGTCCGGCCCCAGGTCCTCGGGCAGCACGACCGGCAGGTCCTTCTCGGGCACCGGCACGTCGCCGCAGTGCGGGCAGTGGATGATCGGGATCGGCGTGCCCCAGTAGCGCTGGCGGCTGATGCCCCAGTCGCGCAGGCGCCAGGTGGTCTTCTTCTCGCCCAGGCCCTTGGCCTGCAGCGCGGCGGCCACGGCGTCGACGGCCGGCTTGTACGGCAGGCCGCTGTAGTTGCCGGAGTTGATCGTCACGCCGCGCGTCTTGTCGGCGTACCAGTCCTGCCAGCGCTCGTAGTCGTAGTGCTCGCCGTCGACGTGCACGACCTGGACGATGCCCAGGCCGTACTTCTTGGCGAACGCGAAGTCGCGCTCGTCGTGTGCCGGCACGCCCATCACCGCGCCGTCGCCGTAGCTCATCAGCACGTAGTTGCCGACCCACACCGGCACCTGCTCGCCGGTCAGCGGGTGGGTGACGAAGAGGCCGGTCGGGCGGCCTTCCTTCTCCTTCAGCGCGAGTTCGGCCTCGGTCGTGCCGCCCTTCTTGCACTGCTCGATGAAGGCCGCCAGCTCGGGGTTGTCGCGCGCGGCGTGCTGCGCCAGCGGGTGCTCGGCGGCGACGGCGCAGAAGGTGACGCCCTTGATCGTGTCGGCGCGCGTCGTGAAGACGTACAAACGCCCGCCCTGGATCAGCTCGCCGTCGGCGCCGCGGATGTCATGGGTGAACGCGAAGCGCACGCCCTCGCTCTTGCCGATCCAGTGCTCCTGCATCAGGCGCACGCGCTCCGGCCAGCCGTCGAGGTAGTGGGCGCTGGTGCTGTCGTTGACGCCGGCCAGCAGCTCGTCGGCGTACTTCGTGATCGCCAGGTAGTAGCCGGGGATCTCGCGCTTCTCGACGATCGCGCCCGAGCGCCAGCCGCGGCCGTCGACGACCTGCTCGTTGGCCAGAACGGTCTGGTCGATCGGGTCCCAGTTGACGACCTGGGTCTTCTTGTAGGCGATGCCCTTCTCGAGCATCTTCAGGAAGAACCACTGGTTCCACTTGTAGTAGCCGGGGTCGCAGGTGGCGACCTCGCGGCTCCAGTCGAAGGCCAGGCCCAGCGGCTGCATCTGGCTCTTCATGTCGGCGATGTTGGCGCGTGTCCACTTGGCCGGCGCGACGCCGTTGTCGATGGCCGCGTTCTCCGCCGGCAGGCCGAAGGCGTCCCAGCCCATCGGCATCAGGACGTTCATGCCCTTCATGCGCAGGTAGCGCGCCATCATGTCGTTGATGGTGTAGTTGCGCACGTGCCCCATGTGCAGCTTGCCGCTGGGGTAGGGCAGCATCGAGCAGGCGTAAAACTTGGGCTTGCTCTGATCCTCGGCGACCTTGAAGGCGCCGGTGGCGTTCCAGTGCGCCTGGGCGGCGGCTTCGACTTCCGCGGGGACGTACTTTTCGTTCATCCCCCGGATTGTAGGGAGCTACCTGGGTGCCTCGGGCTCGGTGACGAAGCCGATGCGTGTCAGGCCCGCCTGCTGGGCGGCGTCGATCAGCTCGGCGACGCGGCCGTAGGGCACGGCGCGGTCGGCGCGCAGCCGCACCTCGGTCTGCGCGTCGGCCGCCGCGGCCTCGCGCAGCGCGCGCTCGACCTCCTCGCGACCGGCCGGCCGGTCGGCGAGGTACAGCGTGCCCTGGGCGTCGAGGCCGAGCGCGACGAAGCGGGCCGGCTCCGACGGCCCGGAGGCCTCGGCCTGCGGCAGGTCCAGCTTGAGGCTGGAGGCCAGCAGCGGCGCGGTGACGATGAAGATCACCAGCAGCACCAGCATGACGTCGATCAGCGGCGTCACGTTGATGTCGCTGATCGGCGGCGGCGGGGTCGAGCGTTCCAGGCGTCCGAAGGCCATCGCCACGCGCCTCAGTCGTGTGCCGCGTCCAGCACCATGCGGCGCAGGTCGTGGGCGAAGCCTTCGAGCTCGGCCTCGCAGGCGGCGACCCGCTTGCCGAGCGCGTTGTAGGCGAGCACCGCGGGCACGGCGACGGCGATGCCGGCGGCGGTCATCACCAGCGCCTCGCCGACCGGGCCGGCGACGCGCTCGATCGTCAGCGTGCCGGCGTCGCCGATGCCGGTGAGCGCGTGATGGATCGCCCAGACGGTGCCGAACAGGCCGACGAAGGGCGCGGTGCTGCCGATCGAGGCCAGGATCACCTGGCCGAACTGCAGGTGCGCCAGGCCGCGGTGCAGCGCGTCGCGCAGGCGGCGCGTGAGCCGCGCCTCCAGCGCCGCGGCGCCTTCGAGCGTGCCGCCGGCGGCCGGCGCGACGGCGGCGTCGACCAGCGGCAGCAGCACGCCTTCGCGGTCCATCGCCTGCACGCGGGCGCGGCCGTCGGCCACCGAGGCGGCGTCCCAGAAGGCCGGCACCGCACGCCGGATGTCGGCGCCGGCGCGGCGCAGCAGCAGGCTCTTCCAGACGATCAGCAGCCAGGCCGCGACCGACATCGTGAACAGCAGCAGCGCGACGATGCGGCCGACCGCGTCGGCCTCGGCCCAGAAGTGTTCGAGGCCCTGCATCGGCGGCCGGCTACAGGCCGAGCACGTCGGCCATGCCGTACAGCCCGGGGCCGTGCTCGACGAGGAAACGCGCCGCGCGCACGCTGCCGGCGGCGTAGTTGGCGCGGCTGTTGCTGCGGTGGCTGATCTCGATGCGCTCGCCGGTGCCGGCGAACAGCACCGTGTGGTCGCCGACGATGTCGCCGCCGCGGATCGTCGCGAAGCCGATCGTGCCGGGCTGGCGCTCGCCGGTGTGGCCTTCGCGCGCGAAGACGGCGTGTTCGGACAGGTCCTGGCCGAGCGCGCGCGCCACGGCCTCGCCCATCGCCAGCGCGGTGCCGCTCGGGGCGTCGACCTTGTGGCGGTGGTGGGCCTCGACGATCTCGATGTCGTAGCCGTCGGCCAGCGCCTTGGCGGCGGTTTCCAGCAGCTTGAGCACGACGTTGACGCCGACGCTCATGTTCGGCGCGAAGACGATGCCGACCTGCTGCGCGGCGGCGGCGATCTCGGCCTTCTGCTGCGGCGTGAAGCCGGTGGTGCCGATGACCATGCGCACGCCGAGTTCGCGGCACAGCGCCAGGTGCGCCAGCGTGCCTTCGGGGCGGGTGAAGTCGATCAGCACGTCGGCACCGGCGAGGCCCGCGCGCAGGTCGGCGGTGACGGCGACGCCGGTCGTGCGGCCGAGAAAGGCGCCGGCGTCCTGGCCCAGCGCGGGGCTGCCGGGCACGTCGAGCGCGCCGCTCAGGCGGCAGCCTTCGCTGCCCAGCACCGCCTCGACGAGCATGCGGCCCATGCGGCCGGACGCGCCGGCGACCGCGATCGCCACCGGGTTCAAGAGGCCTCCAGCGGCGGGTACTGGCGCGCCGGGCCCTCGGGCTCGGCTTCGGCGGCGCCGTCGTCGCGCTTGGGCGGCCGCGGCAGCGCCAGGCGCTCGGCCTCGGTCAGCTCGAGCTTGGGCACGGCCGGCTTCTCGTCGCGCTGGCGCGTGATCGACTCGACGAACTCGCGTTCGGTCTGCAGGTCGTCCGGGGCCTCGACGCCGCTCATCGCGCCGGAGGCGTCGAAGCGCACGACGACGCTGCGGCGCTGCGGTTCGGTGCCGGGGCGGCGGATCGTGAAGATGTAGTCCCAGCGATCGGCGTGGAACGGGTCGGTGACCAGCGGCGTGCCGAGCACGTTGCGCACCTGGTCGCGCGACATGCCGGGCTTCAGCGCCTGCAGCTGTTCGCGCGTGACGACGTTGCCCTGGACGATGTCGATGCGGTACGGCGTGATGAAGCCGAGGAAACTGTTGCCGGACGACGGCGTCGACGAGCATGCGCCCAGCAACAGAGAGCCGGACAGCAGGGCCAGGAGTCGAAGCATGAGGGGATTCCTGCGCGGCCGCAGAGAACGGCGCGTGAGGCTGGCTATGATGCTCGGCATTCTAGCCGGCGAGTCCGGGCGCCGGCCCTCGAGGATTTCCGACATGTCCAATGCCGAAGAACTGAAGAGCAGCGGCCTGAAGGCCACGCTGCCCCGCATCAAGATCCTGGAGGTCTTCCAGAGCGCCGAGCGCCGCCACATGACGGCCGAGGACGTTTTCAAGGCGCTGCTCAACGAAGGCGCCGACATCGGCCTGGCCACCGTCTACCGCGTGCTGATGCAGTTCGAGCAGGCGGGCCTGCTGTCGCGCAGCAACTTCGAGTCCGGCAAGTCGGTCTTCGAGCTCAACGAGGGCCAGCACCACGACCACCTGGTGTGCATGGACTGCGGCCGCGTCGAGGAGTTCTACGACCCGGAGATCGAGGTCCGCCAGCGCGCCATCGCGTCGCAGCGCGGTTTCGAGCTGCAGGACCACGCGCTGGCGCTGTACGCACGCTGCACGCGGCCGGACTGCAAGCACCGCCACGGCAAGTGAGCGGCGCGCGCGGCCGGCGCGCGTTACGTCGTCAGCCCTGGCCGCGTTCCATCGCGCGCTGGTGGCGCTCGATGAATTCCTGGTAGGTGTCGATGCCGCGCAGCTGCAGCACCGTGTTGCGCACCGCGGCCTCGACGAGCACCGCGAGGTTGCGCCCGGCGTCGACCGCGATCACCACCTTGCGCACCGGCAGGCCGAGGATCTCCTCGTACAGCGGCTCGTAGGGCAGGCGCTCGAACTCGCGCTCCATCGTCTCCTTGCGCACCAGGTGCACGATGAGGCGCAGGCGCATCTTCCGCCGCACCGCGGTCTCGCCGAAGATCGCCTTGATGTCCAGCAGGCCGATGCCGCGCACCTCGAGCAGGTTCATCAGCAGCTCGGGGCAGCGGCCCTCGAGCGCGGTCTGCGAGGTGCGGTACAGGTCGACGGCGTCGTCGGCGACGAGCCCGTGGCCGCGCGAGATCAGCTCCAGCCCGAGTTCGCTCTTGCCCAGGCCCGATTCGCCGGTGAGCAGCACGCCCAGGCCGAGGATGTCCATGAACACGCCGTGGCGCGTCGTGCGTTCGGCGAACAGGTGCGCGAGGTAGGCGCGCACGACGTCGATGACGTGGCCGGCCGATTCGCGCGTGATGAACAGCGGGATCTCGGCGCGGTCGCACATCGCCACCAGCCGGTCCGGCGGCACCTGCTCGTCGGCGACGATCAGCACCGGCGGCTCCAGCGTGACGATGCGCGCGATGCGCCGTTCCTGGTCTTCCGGCGCGCTGGCGACGAGATAGGCGATCTCGCGCCGGCCGACGATCTGCACCCGGTACGGGTGGATGTAGTTCAGGTAGCCGACGAGGTCGGCCGCGGAGCGTGCGTCGCGCACCGCGCTGTCGTCGAAGCGGCGCTCGGGGTGCGCGTGGCCGGCGATCCACTCCCAGCGCAGCGCGGTGCGATGCGCCTCGAACAGTGCCTCGGCGCTGATCGATGTCGGCTTCATCGCGCGTGCGCCGTCATGCGACGGACTTCAGCGGTTCCCAGTCGTGGATCAGCTTGTGCACCGCGGCCGCGTCGGCCTCGGTCTTGAGCTTCTCGCGCAGTTCGCGGTCGGACAGCATCTCGGCGATCTCGGAGAGGATCTCCAGATGCCGCTGCGTCGCCGCCTCGGGCACGAGCAGGAAGATCAGCAGCGACACCGGCTCGTCGTCCGGGGCGTCGAACGGGATCGGCTGCTGCACCCGCAGCACGGCGGCGAGCGGATTCTTCAGGCCCTTGATGCGGCCGTGCGGGATCGCGACGGCGTGGCCCAGACCGGTGGAGCCCAGGCGTTCGCGAGCGAACAGGTTGTCGGTGACGAGGCCGCGTGCGATCGAATGCTGGTTCTCGAACAGCAGCCCCGCCTGTTCGAAGACACGCTTCTTGCTCGTCGCTTCGACGTTCACCAGCACGTTGCTGGCAGGCAGGATGGCGGCGAGTCGGTTCATGGGGACTTCCCCTCGCGGGCCGCGTTTCTGCTGCGCTGCTGCCGCGTCGTGTTGCTAGACGATGGATGATAGCAATCGGGGTTCCGACCGGCTCGCGAGCGGGCCACCCGATGCAGGGGAACCGAGAATTCTTGCGGCTGCATCACAACAAGTGTTTGCGGCAGATGAAAAACCCTGTGCCCGCGCGCCGCGGCGGTCCATGAAAAACGGCCCCCTCGGGGCCGTCGCAGAGGCCGGGCGCGGCGGCGTCAGCCGGCGTTGGCCTCCAGGCGCTTGGCCGTGGCGTGGTGGTGATCCTGGACCTTGTCCTTGTGGCGCACGACCTGGCGGTCGAGCTTGTCCATCAGCTGGTCGATCGCCGCGTACAGATCCTCGTGGGCCTGCTCGACGAAGATGTCGCGGCCCTTCACGCGCAGCGTCACCTCGGCCTTCTGGCGGCGTTCCTTTTCCTTGAGCTTCTCGACGGTGAGCAGCACCGTGACGTCCACGACCTGGTCGAAGTGGCGCGTGACGCGATCCAGCTTGGTGAGCACGTACTCACGAAGGGCCGGCGTGACTTCGAGGTGGTGGCCGCTGATCGTCAGGTTCATCTAGACCTCCTTTGAGAGGGGTGGGAACGCGCCGTGCCCTGGTGGTGCGAGCGGGCCCGGCTGGGTGAAAAGGCGGGAGTTCGGTAGCGGTGCTGGGAGGGGGGCGGAAGGGGCTTTTCGAGGGCCGTCCGGGCCAGTGTGCACCCGTTGCAGAACGATGACAAGCGGGCTCCGGAGCGGTCGTGAGGGCGTTCCGAACGGCGGTTTCAAAGCCCTTGACGGCGCGCAGAAACACACGATCCACAACCCCCGCCGGCCGCTGCCGCGCGGCATGATGGGCAGTTGTCCGGTCAGACGACGGTATCCGCGAAGCCGCGCGCCGGCACCGCGATCGTGAAGCGGCTGCCGCCGCCGTCGGCGTTTTCGGCCTGGATGCTGCCGCCGTGCGCCTCGACGATCTTGCGGCAGATCGCCAGGCCCAGCCCGGTGCCGCCCGAGCCGTCCTTCGTCTTGCTCGACTGCACGAAGGCCTCGAAGATCTTCTCCAGCTCGCCCGGCGGGATGCCCGGGCCGTGGTCGCGCACCGCGACGACGATCTGGTTGCGGGCGTCGACGTCGCCGCGCACCGTGATCGTCTCGCCGTCGGGCGAAAAGCGAACCGCATTGGCGAGCACGTTGCGCACCACCTGCTGGAAGCGCATCGGGTCGACCTTGGCGACCAGCGGGCCTTCGCTGAGCGCCAGGTCCAGGTGCAGGCGTCGCCGCGCCAGCAGCGGGTCGATCTCGCGCGCGACCTCGCGCACCAGCGGCCGCAGGTCGGTGCGCTCGAGGTGGAAGGTGCCCACCGTGCTCTCGATCTTGGAGACGTCGAGCAGGTCGTTGACCAGCGCCAGCATGCGCTGCCCGGCGGCGTGGATGTCGCCGAACATCGACGCCAGGCGCTCGTGCGCGCGGCCGCGCACCATGCCCAGCTCGGAGAAGCCGATGATCGCCTGCAGCGGCGTGCGCAGCTCGTGGCTGATGTTGGCGATGAACTCGGACTTCGCGCGCGAGGCCTCCTCGGCGATGTCGCGCGCCTCGCGCATCGTGCGGTCGGCCTCGCGGAACTCGGTGATGTCGGTCAGCGCCGCGATCAGCCCGCGCGGGCGGCCGTCGGCGTCGGTCACGGCGGCCTTGGTCACGGCCATCGTGCGCCGCGTGCCGTCGGCCTGCGAGACCTCGGACTCGTAGCTCAGCGAGCCGCCACGCTCCAGCACCTCGCGGTTGTGGCGTTCGTGCACCTCGGCCTCGGCCGGCAGCAGGTAGTCGCTCGCCCGCTTGCCGACCAGGTCCTCGCGCGGGATGCCCGACTGCTGCTCCCAGGCCCGGTTGACCGTCACGTAGGCGGCCTCGCGGTCCATCAGCGCCACCGGCAGCGGCATCGTGTCGAGCATCAGCGCCGACAGCGCGAGCTGCTCCTGCAGCTCGCGCTGCGCCGCGCAGCGCTCGGTGACGTCGACCGCGCTGCCGGCGTGGCCGACGACCCGGCCGCCCTCGATCAGCGGCGACACGGCGAGGTCGAACAGGCGCTGCTCGGTGCCGGCGAAACTCACCTGGGCGGCGCGCGAGCCGCTGGCCGACGGCGCCAGCAGCGCCGCGACCGCCTCGCGCGACGACGGCGCCATCAGGTCGACGAGGGCCTGGCCGAGCAGCCGTTCGCCCGGCTGCCCGGTGGCGGCCAGCCAGCGCGCGTTGACGAAGGTGAGCCGGCCCTCGGCGTCGGTGCGGAAGATCAGCTCCTGCACGCTCTTGACGATGACGCTCAGCTCGCGTTCGCGCAGCGCCACCGCGAGCTGCGCGGCGTCGCGCTGGCGCCGGGCGGCCTCGCGTGCGCGCACGCTGCGTTCGGCGACGAAGGTCATCGCCGCGATCAGGGCGGCGGCCGCGGCGGCCCCGGCCGCCAGCCAAGCGACCATCCGCCGCCAGGTGGCCAGCGCGACGTCGAGGTCGCGCGTGACGAGCACCGTCAGCTCGGGCTGCGAGGCCAGCGTGCGCGCCGCGGTGACGTGCTGCGGCAGGTCGTCAACCGTGAAGCGGCCGTCTTCGCCGGCGGCGATGCGTTCGCCTGCGGCCACGACGGCCGCGGGCGTCGCGCTCAGCACCAGCCCGTCGCGCCGCACCAGCATCGCGCTGGTGCCCGGGTCCTCGAGTGCGTGGCGCTGCAAGCGCGCCAGCTCGGCGGGGTCCAGCAGGCCCACCAGCGTCAGCGGCCGGCCGTCGGCGGCGAGCACGCCGCGCAGCACCGGCACCGCCGCCCGAGCCGGCAGCACGGGCGACGCGTCGGCGAGGTAGCCGCCATAGTCCAGCTGCCCGGGCGCCGGCAGCCTGGAGATCCGCGCCAGCTCGATCGTGCGTCCGCGTGCGCCCGGCACGCTGGACGCGAGGACGAGGCCGCGGCTGTCCACCAGCACGGTGGCGGCGACCAGCGGCTGGCCGGCGGCGATCTGCGCGAACGCGGTGCCCAGCTCGGCATGGCGCTCCACCGGCATGCGGCTCGCCACGTCTGCGGCGGCGGCCAGCACCCGGCCGGCGTCTTCGAGCTCGTGCGTCGCGTGCTCTTCGACCATGCGGGCCAGCAGTTCGGCCCGGTCCAGCTGAACGTCCCGCGCTTCGCCGTACTCGTAGGCGGCGATGGCGCCCGTGACGGCCAGCAGCAGCGCGACCAGCGCCGCGCCGCCGCCGATGACGAGGCGTGCGGTCAGCGGCCGCGGGCGTCGGCGGCGAGGGTTGGCCGCCTGCGTGTTCACGGCGACAACCCGCGGCCGCTTCCGCCAGGCAGCGACGAGCCCCGGCTCATGGCGCGAGGGCTTCGGCCGGGGTCGGGCCGTCGACGAGTTCGGCGAAGCTGGGCTTGCGGCGGTTGATCGTGTCGCGCAGCCGGATCAGCTGCGGCGCATGGTCCAGGAATGCCGCGGCGATGCGCGGGTCGAAGGCGCGTCCGGCCTGCTCCCGAAGCATCTGCAGGGCCTGGGCGTCGGAGAAGGCCTTGCGGTAGCAGCGGTCCATCGTCAGCGCGTCGAAGAAGTCGACGACGGCGACGATACGCCCCGACAGCGGAATCGTGTCGCCTTTCAGCCCCGATGGATAACCCGTGCCGTCCCAGCGCTCGTGGTGCGACAGCGCGACCTCGGCCGCCAGCCGGAACAGCGGAATGCGCGACTGGCCGAGGATCTCCGCGCCGATGCGCGCGTGCTCGTTCATCGTCGCGCGCTCCTGCTCGTCGAGCACGCCGGGCTTCTGCAGCACCTTGTCCGGGATGCCGATCTTGCCGACGTCGTGCATCGGGGCGGCCTTGCGCAGCATCGCGGCCCAGCGGTCGCTGCGCCCGACGGCCAGCGCCAGCGCCTCGCACAGGAAACCCATGCGGATGATGTGCTCGCCGGTGTCGCTGTCGCGGTACTCGGCCGCCAGCGCGAGGCGAAACAGCGTCTCGTGGTGGGCGCGCGTGACCTCCTGGTACATCTCGCCGAAGTCACGCAGGAAACATTCCATCTGTGCATGCGCGGCCTCGTCGAAGCGGTTTGCTGACGCGCTCGAGTCCGGGGGGCTGGGGTGGCCTGTCGCGGCGGCCATGGGCGAAGAATCGTTCATCGGTCGTGATGGATTATCAGCAATGATGTTTTTATCACTTGCTGCCGGGCGTTCCGCGAGCCCGGAAATTCGGCAGAATTACTCGATGGCCGAGACCCCGATGCCCGACGACGTACGAGATACCTTCAGCACGCTGGAAGTCGCGCGCCTGCTCGGAATGGCCGTGCGTTCGGTCCAGATGATGGTCGACCGCGGCGAGCTCGAGGCCTGGAAGACACCCGGCGGACACCGCCGCATCTCGCGCGAATCGGTCGAACGCTGGCGCGAGGGTCGGCGCTCCGGTCCGGCGCGCCCGGCGCCCGTGGCGCGAGCCGTCCCGGCGGCGCGGCGCGTGCTGCTGATCGAAGACTCCGCGCATTACCAGAACCTGGTGTCGCTGCTCGTGCGGCAGCACCTGCCCGGCGTCGAGCTGCACGTCGCCGACGACGGCATCGCCGGCCTGGCGCTGGCCGGCCAGTTGCAGCCCGACGTGCTGATCGTCGACATCCTGCTGCCGGGCATCGACGGCGCGACGCTGATCACCAGCCTGCGCTCGCACTCGCAGTTCAGCCGCAGCCGGCTGGTCGTGGTGACCTCGCTGGACGAGGCCGGCCGCGCGCCCTATGCCTTCGCGCTGGAGGGCGTGCCCGTCGTGCACAAGCCGCAGCTCGTCGCGCAACTGCCCGGCCTGCTGAAGGCGGCACTCGAAGCCACCACGGCGGCCGCATGACGGCGGCGCCCGCCGACGACGTCACGGCGTCGTTGCCGCGGGTGCTGCTCGTCGAGGACGATCCTTCCATCCGCCGTTTCGTCCAGATCGCGCTGGAGGAACTGCCGCTGCATCTGGTCGAGGCGGCGACGCTGGCCGAGGCGCGCGCCGCGCTGTCCCGGGAGCCGGTCAGGCTGGTGATCTGCGACCTGATGCTGCCCGACGGCAACGGCGTGGACCTGCTGCACGAGCTGGCCGCCACCGGCCCCGCGCGGCCGCGGCTCGTCGCCTTCAGCGCCGGCATCTCGGCCGAGCGCCGCCACGAACTCGAGGCCCTGGGTGTCGACGAGGTCCTGTCCAAGCCGGTGCCGCTGGACGAGCTGGAATCCTGCGCCCGCCGGGCGCTGCACGATCCGGCCGCCCCGCCACCGGTGCCCGCCCCGGGCGCCGTGGCGCAGTTCTTCGCCGGCGACGCCGTGCTGTACGAGGCTTATCGCGCCAGCTGCCTGCCGCAGTTCCTGCGCGACGTGCGCCAGGGTGATGCAGCACTGGACGCCGGCGACCTGGCGGCGCTGCGCCGCCTGGCGCACAGCCTGAAGTCGGTGCTGCTGACGCTGGGTTACGCCGCCGACGCCGAACGCGCCGCGGCGCTCGACCGGGCGTCGGCTGCCGGCGACGCCGCAGCGGCGCGCGACGGCTGGACCCTGCTGCGCGGCGCGCTGCTGGCGATCGTCGAAGCCGGCTGAGACGGCACGGCAGCCGCGCCGGCCGTGCCGGCCCGCCCTCGCCGCGTGTCAGCGTGCGCTGCCGGTCGCCTGCCAGCGCAGGAAGGCGTAGATGTCGGCCGTCTCGGCGGCCTGCTGGGCGCGGGTCGCGCCACCGCCGTGGCCGCCGGCGTAGTCCAGCCGGAGCAGCACCGGCTTGCCGCTGGCCGTGGCCTGCCGCAGCCGGGCGGCCATCTTCAGGCTCTGCCAGACCTCGACGCGGGCATCGTTGACGCCGTGCGTCAGCAGCACCGCCGGATAGCGCACGCCGTCGCGCACCTGGTGGTAGCTGCTCATCGCCAGCAGCGCACGCAGTCCGTCCGCGGTGGCGACGCTGCCGAACTCGGGGATGTTGGGCGGGCCGTTGGGCTCGAGCTCGGCACGCACCATGTCGAGCGCGCCGACCGACAGCACCGCGGCCCCGAACAGGTCGGGCCGCTCGGTGATCGCGCGGCCGACGAGCACGCCGCCGGCGCTGGCGCCCCAGGCCCCCAGCCGCGCCGGCGTCGTGTAGCCCTCGGCGACGAGGTACTCGGCGGTGGCGATGAAGTCCTTCCAGCTGTTGGGTTTGGTCTCGCGCAGGCCGCCGCGGTACCAGTCCTGGCCGAAGGCGCCCGAGCCGCGCGGGTTGGCGACGGCAAAGACGCCGCCACGGTCCAGCCAGGCCAGCCGGGTGGCCGAGAACCAGGGTTCGTCGGTCATGCCGTAGCTGGCGTAGCCCCAGAGCAGTGCCGGCGCGCGGCCGTCGAGCTTCAGCCCGGCGCGGTGCACGATGGCCAGCGGCACGCGCACGCCGTCGTGGCCGGGCACCAGCACCTCGCGCACGACGTAGCGCCCGGCCGCGGGCATGCGTCCCGGGCGCAGCAGCCGGGTGTCGGTCACCGTCACCGCGCCGTCGGCGCCGGGGGCCACCGACCACAGGCGCTCGGGCTCGGTCCAGCCTTGCAGCGCGAGCATCACGCCGGGCAGGCCCGGGTCCGCGCCGGCGAACTCGAAGGCGCCGCGCAGCGGCAGCGCGACTTCCGTGGGTGCGGCGCCGCCGTCCAGCGGCAGGCGCAGCAGCGACGAGGCGCTGCCGTCGCGGCGGCGCAGGTACAGCGCGTCGGCGCCGCGCGCCAGCCCCGTCAGCACGCCTTCGCCCTCGGGCACGAGGACACGCGCGCCGGCCGGGTCCGGCGCCGCGACCGAGGTTTCCAGCAAGCGTGAGCGCGGCGCGCCGAGGTGGCTCAGCAGGAACAGCCGCTCGCCGGCGGTCTCCAGCGCCGTGACCCCGGCCTCGCGCCCGAACGCCGGGCGCCAGCGTGCGGTGCCGGCGACGGCGTCGGCCAGCGGCGCCACCCAGACCGCGAGCTCGCGGTCGGTGCCGTGGCTGACCAGCCCCAGCGCCCAGCGCGTTCCGGGCACCGGCAGCACCGACGGCGAGTCCTGGGCCTCGTCGATCGCCACGCCGGGCGACTCGAAGGACAAGGCCACCGGGGCGTGTTCGGGGTCGGCGCCCAGGCGCACGAAGACGGCGCGCGAACCGGCGTACTTGTCGGCCGGCGCGGCGTCGGCGGCCGGGGCGCGCAGCCGGGTGAAGAAGAAGCCGCTCTCGTCGTCGAGCCAGGCGACGTTGCCGTACTGGGCGCGCTCGACCGGGCCGAGCACGCGCCGGCCGCTGCGTGTGTCGACGACGTGCAGCCGGGCGTCCTCGGAGCCGCCTGCGGACAGGCCGAAGGCGACGTAGCGCCCCTGCGGCGAGGCCACGAAGTAGTCGATCGCATGCGGCGTGCCGCGCGGCCGGCCCAGCGCCTGCGGGTCCACCAGCAGGCGCTCGCGCCCGCCCTGGCGCAGGTAGAGGCGGAACTGGTCGTCGCGTGCGCCGCGCTTCTCGTAGAACAGCCGCCCGCCGGGGCGGCGCTGGACCTCGCCGAGCCGCGTGCCGGCGTCGGCCATCAGGCGCGCGACGTCGCTGGCCATCGCGGCGCGGCCGGGGATCTTGTCGAGCGTGCGCCGGGCCTCGCGCGAACGCGCCCGCATCCAGGCCGCGACCGCCGGGTCGCGCACGTTCTCGAGGTGGCGGAACGGGTCGGTCACCTCGATGCCGTGCAACGCCTCGACGACCGGGCGCGGGCTGCCGGCGTCGGGGGCCTTTGCGGGCGAGGCGGGCGCCGCGACGGCGACGAGCAGCGAGGCGGCGGACAGGAGCAGGCGGATCACGGCGCGGCCTTCCAGCGATGCGGGGCGCCCAGGATAACGAGCGGGCCGCGGCACGGCCTGCGGCGGGCCGCGGCGGCCGGCCCCCGGCTTGAAAGCGTGACCGATTACCGCGTGCAAAAGTGATAAAGATGCAAAATGCGATCCCAAGGGACGAACGCTGATCATGCATTCCACGCTGACCGAACTGCTTGAGAACATGAAGTCGGGGCTGCTGTGGGTTCACCGCGACGCCACGGTGCGTTATGCCAACAGTGATGCCGGCCTGCGCACCGGGCTGGCGCCGGGGCACCGGCTCTTCGACCCCGACCTCGCCGCCGCGGTGGCCGCCGCGGTGACGCAGCAGACCGCGCGCAAGCTGGTCTCGGTCGGTGTGGCGCCCGCGCCCGGGCTGCCGCCGCCGGACCTGCAGTGCCGCGTGATCCCGGGGCTGTCGCGCGAGGACGCCTTCGTGCTGATCGCGCCGGAGGCCGCCGACGACGCCGGCTCGGCCTTCGACAACCTGATGCAGGTGATCCGCGCCGACCTGCGCGACCCGCTGGCCGAGACGCGCGGCGCGATGGCCCTCGCCCGCGAGCACGGCGGCGGCCCGGAGCTCGACGCGCTGGTCGACGGCGTGCAGGAGCTGGTGCGTGTGCTCGACAAGCTGGTCGACCTGGCGCAGCTGTGGGGCAGCGGCGCGCTGTTCGCCAACGACCGCATCGAGCTGTGGGCGCTGCTGCAGTCGGTCTGGGCCGAGGTCGAGCCGGTGGCGCTGGCGCGCCAGATCAAGGTGCGTTTTCGCGCCCAGTCCGACGCCGCCAGCCTGGCGACGCTGTACGGCAGCGAGCACTGGCTGCGCCGCGTCTTCCTCGAGTGCCTGGAGTCGGCGCTGCGCAGCTCGCCGTCCGGCGCGGTGCTGGACATCGAGCACCGCCAGATGGGGCCGCGTGCGGTGATCGTGTTCCGCGACTGCGGCATGTTCGCGCCGCGCGTGGCCGATGCCGTCGACCTGCCGCGCAATCCGCCGTCCGGCCGCCGCGCGCCGGCCAAGCGCGACGCTCGCGACCAGATCGGCTTCAAGCTCTGCCAGCACATCGTCTCGCTGCACGGCGGCCAGCTGCGCGAGGAGGACGACGACGGCATGCGCAACTTCGTCATCGACCTGCCCACCGGCGCGCCGCACCGCAGCGAGCAGCCGCAGCTGGACATCATGCAGGCCCAGCAGTACGCCCGCGACCTGGCCGAGCTGATGTCGCGTGCCCGCAAGCGCGACGCCGCCGCGCGCTGAGCAGCCTCCCACCCGTTTCACCAGGAGCCGCCATGAAGCGTGTTCTCATCGTCGAAGACCAGGCCGACATCCGCAAGCTGATCCGCATGACGCTGGAGTTCGAGGCCTACGAGATCCACGAGGCCGCCGACGGCGCCTACGGGCTGCGCCTGGCGCTGGCCGTCAAGCCCGACCTCGTGCTGCTCGACGTCATGATGCCCGGCGAGCTCGACGGCCTGCAGGTCTGCCAGCGGCTGAAGAACGACCCGTCGACGCGGGGCATGAAGATCGTGCTGCTGACCGCGCGTGGCCAGGCCCGCGACCGCGAGGCCGGCCAGGCCGCCGGCGCCGACGAGTACCTCGTCAAGCCGTTCAGCCCGCTGCAGCTGATCGACACCATCGAGCGCCTGCTGGAGACCGCCTGATGGCCCCGCGGCCATGGCCCCCTGGCGGCCTGGCCGCGGCGGCTGCGGCACCAGTTGCTGGCGCTGCTCGTGCTCAGCACGGCGCTGGCGATGCTGCTGCTGCACCGCGTGTCGGCCTCGCGCCTGGACGAGGTGGCCACGCTGACCAGCCTGCGCTGGGCGGAGTCGATCGCCCAGGGCGTGTCGGCCGCGGCCACCGTGCCGCTGGAGGCCGGTGACGCCGCCGAGCTCGAGAGCGTGCTGCGCAGCTTCGCCGGCATGCCGGGTGTGGAGCGGCTGGAGGTCGTCGACTCGCGCGGCGTGCAGCTGCTGTCGCTGCGCCAGTCGGCCGAAGGGCTGGTCGCGCGCGAGACGCCGAGCGCGGCGCCGGCACGCGGCGCGCCGGCCGTGGCCGGCCGTGCCGCGCGCGTCGGTGACGACGCGGTCCAGGTCTGGGCTCCGGTCGGCCCCGGCGGCCGCCTCGGCAGCTTCGGTGTGACCTACTCGCTGCAAGCCGAGCGCGAGCGCCTCGGCGCGCTGTCGTACGAGGCGGTGCTGGCGATCGCGCTGGTCAGCCTGCTGACCATCGTCGTCAGCTACGGCTTCATCCAGCGTGCGCTGGCGCCGCTGCAGCGGCTGGTGCGCTTCTCCACCGAGCTCGGCCGCAACGCCGGCGCCCGCCTCGAGATCGACGGCGGCAGCCGCGAGTTCCGCGAGCTGGCCGAGGCCTTGAACGACACCTCGTCGCGGCTGCGCGACCAGATGGCGGCGATCGGCCGCGCCGAGTCGCGCAACGAGGCCATCCTGCAGGCCGTGCCCGACGTCATCCTCGGCCTCGACGCCGGCGGCCGCGTGTGCGTCGTCAATCCGGGCGTCAGCAGCATCTTCGGCCTGCAGCCCGAGGAGGCGCTGGGCCGGCCGGTGTCCGACCTGCTGCCCGGGCTCGACTGCGAGGAGGCCGAGCGGCGCACGCTGGCCGGCCTGTACATGCGCTCCAGCGGCACCTACGTCGCGCGCTTCGAGATCGAGGCGCTGCGCCGCGGCGGCACGCCGTTCCCGGCCGAGGTGTCGCTGTCGCGCACCGAGACCGCCGACGGCCTGCGTTATGCCGCCGTGGTGCGCGACATGACCGAGCAGCGCATGACCTTCTCGATGCTCAACCTGTACAGCCGGGCGCTGGAGTGCACGACCAACGGCGTCGTCATCTGCGACATGTCGCTGCCGGGCTATCCGGTCTTCTACGCCAACCCGGCGTTCGGCCGCATCACCGGCTACGCCGCCGACGAGACGACCGGCCGCAGCTGCGCCTTCCTGCAGGGCGACGACCGCGACCAGCCGCAGCTCGCCGAGCTGACGCGGGCCATCGGCCGCGGCGAGTCGACCCAGGTCGTGCTGCGCAACTACCGCAAGGACGGCACGCTGTTCTTCAACGAGCTGACGGTCTCGCCGGTGCCCAACGCCGAGGGCGCGCCGCAGCACTACGTCGGCGTGCTCAACGACGTCACCGAACGCGAGCGCGCGCGCATGGCGATCGCCGAGCGCAGCGAGCGGCTGAACGCGGTCTTCGACCTGTCGCCCGACGGCTTCGTCGTCTTCGACGGCGTCGACGGCGGCCGCCTCGTCTACGGCAACCCGGCCTTCTTCGCGATGACCGGCTGGGACTCCGGCGTGCTCGACGCCGGGCTCGGCGTCGACGACTTCGACCGCCGCTTCCTCAAGCAGTGCGACGCCTCGACGCCCTACTCCCCGGTGTCGCTGGCGCTGGCCGCCGGCGACCGTGCCGACGGCCCCGACCTGCTGCAGCTGGTGCGCCCCGAGCGGCGCGTGCTCGCGCGCATGGCCCGCCGCGCCGGTGCCGGCCACCACGAGACCATCCTGTTCTTCCGCGACATCACGCGCGAGACCGAGGTCGACCGCATGAAGAGCGAGTTCCTCAGCACCGCGGCGCACGAGCTGCGCACGCCGATGGTCAGCGTCTTCGGCTTCACCGAGCTGCTGCTGCGCCGTCCGGTCTCCGAGGAGCGCCGCCGCGACATGCTGCAGACCATCCACCGCCAGGCCTCGCTGCTGATCAACATGGTCAACGAGCTGCTGGACCTGGCGCGCATCGAGGCCCGCCAGGGCAAGGACCTGAAGCGCGAGCCCTGCCGGCTGGACAGCCTGGTGACGCAGGCCGTCGGGCCGATGCTGATCCAGGGTGGCGCGCACGAGCTGCAGATCGACGTCGCCCATCCCGACTGCGTGCTCGACGTCGACCCCGAGAAGACCAACCGCGCGCTGACCAACGTGCTGTCCAACGCCGTCAAGTACTCGCCCGACGGCGGCACGATCGTGGTGACGACGCAGTCCGGCGAGCTGCACGGCGAGCCGGCGGTCGGCGTGCGCGTGACCGACCACGGCATCGGCATGACGTCCGAGCAGCTGGCGCGCGTCTTCGAGCGCTTCTACCGCGCCGACCCCTCCGGCAACATTCCGGGCACCGGGCTGGGCATGAGCCTGGTCAAGGAGATCGTCGAGCTGCAGGGCGGTCGCGTCGACGTCGCCAGCACCCCCGGACGGGGCACGACGGTGACCTTGTGGCTGCCGCTGTCGCGTGCCGCCGCGGCCCTGCCGTGGAGCTCCGATACCGCGGGCGCGGTGCAATAATCTGTCCTTCCCCGTCCACCGGGACACCTCATGGAACAGCCCCCTAGTCGCTGACCGTCGGCTCCGGCGTCGAACCTGGAGCGCGGCGGTCCGTCCAGCCCCTTCAGCCCATCGACCGGCCGCTGCGGACGCAGGTTCCGCCGTGGCACGACGCCGAGACTCGCGATGCTCAACGTCTTCACGCTGGCCAACGGCCGGCTGTTCCAGGAAGAGATCGACAACCCGCAGGCGCTGGCCGGCGTGCAGCCGGTCTGGGTCGATCTCGAAGCCCCCACCGCCGAGGAGAAGGGCTGGGTCCGCGCCCGCTTCGGCCTGGCCATCCCCGAGGACGTCGTCGACGAGGATCTCGAGGAGTCGGCCCGCTTCTACGAGGAAGACAACGGCGAGCTGCACATTCGCTCGGACTTCCTGATCGACGGCGACAACGGCCCCGACGGCCAGGGCTCGCGCAACGTGCGCGTGGCCTTCATCCTCTACGAGAAGGTGCTGTTCTCGGTGCACGCCGAGGACCTGCCGGTGTTCCGCCTGCTGCGCCTGCGTGCGCGCCGCATCCCGGCGCTGATCGAGGACGCCAAGGACGTGCTGCTCAAGCTCTACGACGCCGACGCCGAGTACTCGGCCGACGCGCTCGAGGGCGTCTACGACAACCTGGAGAAGGTCAGCGCGCGCGTGCTGCGCCAGGACGTCGACGACCGCAGCGCCGGCGAGGCGCTGGCCGCGATCGCGCGCGAGGAAGACCTGAACGGCCGCATCCGCCGCAACATGATGGACACGCGGCGCGCGCTCAGCTTCCTGATGCGCAGCCGCATGCTCAACGCCGAGCAGTTCGAGGAGGCGCGCCAGATCCTGCGCGACATCGACTCGCTGGACTCGCACACCGCGTTCCTGTTCGACAAGATCAACTTCCTGATGGACGCCACCGTCGGCTTCATCAACATCAACCAGAACAAGATCATCAAGATCTTCTCGGTGGCCTCGGTCGGGCTGCTGCCGCCGACGCTGATCGCGAGCATCTACGGCATGAACTTCCGCTTCATGCCCGAGCTCGAGTGGCAGTACGGCTATCCGTTCGCGATCGCGGTGATGGTGTCCTCGGTCGCCGCGCCGTTCCTGTACTTCCGCCGAAAAGGCTGGTTGCGTTAGTTCCTGCTCGCTCATTGCGGCGCCGGCGCATCCGCGTCAGCATGCGTGCGCCACCGACCATCGTGTAGTCTCCTGTCGCGGCTGCGCCCTGCGGCCGCGCCTCCACGATTCGGACGCAGGACCCATGAATCGACTCCCGCCCCTGACCGCGAGTGCCCGCCTGCGACATGCCGCCGCGGTGGCCGCGCTGGCGGCCCTGGCGTTCGCCGGCCCGGCCCGGGCCCAGTTCGCCACCGTGCCCGCGCCCGTGCTGGACCTGCCACCGGCGGCCTCGTCCGCCGAGCACGAGAAGCAGTACCGTGTCGAGGCTGCGCGGCACGTCTACGCCGCCTATCCTGCACGCATCTACAAGGGCCGGCTGCCGCCGCTGCTGTACTCGGTGATGGTCGTCGAGACCGAGATCGACGCGACGGGCCAGGTCGCCGGCGTGCACGTCGTGCGCAAGCCCGCGGCCGACGAGGTCGCGCCCTGGGTCGTGGCGATGATCAAACGCGCCGCACCCTACCCGGCGCCGGCGCGCCTGGGCGGCGCACGCTTCACCGAGATCTGGCTCGTCGACAAGAGCGGGCGCTTCCAGGTCGACGCCTTGACCGAAGGGCAGCGTTAGCAGTCCGGGCGGCCACGCTGCCCGGACTGCTGATGCTGCCGCTGAACCTTGGGCTCCCCGCGGCCCCCTCCGGGAGGGGGCTCCAGTTCGATAGACGGCACCCTCCAGCCTCCCTCCGCGAGGGAGGCTCCAGACGGTTTGACGATGGGCGGCGTGCGTGCGCGCGAGGCACGCCCCGCGATCAGCTCGACGCGCGGCGCTTGAGCCAGCGCATCGCGGCACCGACGGCGGGCAGCTTTTCGTACAGCTCCTCGGCGGCGTCCCAGTAGTCGCGGTGCAGCACGACGCGCCCGTCGGCGGCAAAACGGACGTGGGTCGCGCCGCGGATCGTCTGCTCGCCTTGCACGAAGCGTTTCATGCGGTAGTGCATGTCCCAGGTCAGGAAACACTGGTCGCCTGAAGCCACCGCCTCGTGCACGACGAAACGCGGCGCCTCCAGCGAGCGGAACATGTGCTCGAAGATCGCGGCGATCGCCGGCACGCCGCGCACCTCGTTGAACGGGTCCTTGAACACGGCGTCGGGCGCGTAGACCTCGCCCAGCCGCGCCAGCGCGGCCGGCGACAGCGTCTCGAAGGCTTCCACCAGGCGCTGCACACGCGGGTCGGGATGCGGGCTCTTCATCGTCACAGGCCGGTGGAGCGCCGCACCGCGGCGAAATAGGGGCCGTAGCCGACGTGGCGCAGCGCCTTCAGCCACAGCGTGAAGCGGCGCGGGAAGTGGATCTCGAAGTCGCCGCGCGCCCAGCCGCGCAGGATGGCCTCGGCGGCTTCTTCGGGCGTCAGCAGGGCCGGCATGCGAAACCCGTTGTTCGCCGTCAGCGGCGTCTCGACGAAGCCCGGGTTGACGATGGACACGCCGACGCCGGCCGGGTGCAGGTCCAGGTACAGCGTCTCGGCGAGGTTGATCAGCGCCGCCTTCGTCGGCCCGTAGGCCAGCGACTGCGGCAGGCCGCGGTAGCCGGCGACGCTGCCGACCAGGCTCAGGTGCGCGCTCTGGCCGGCGGCGGCGCGCGCGCGCATCGCCGGCAGCAGCGCGTCGAGCCAGTGCAGCGCGCCGGCGTAGTTCACCTGCACGTGGCGCAGCGCGACGTCCAGGTCGAAGGCGGTGGCGCGCATCGGCGTGTAGGTGCCGGCGCAGTACAGGGCCAGGTCGGGAGTGCCCGAGCCGGCGATCACCTCCCGGGCTGCGGCCTGCACCGCGGCGCGGTCGGTCACGTCCAGTGGCAGCGCGACGCTGCCCGGATGCGCGGCGACGAAACGCGCCAGCGCGTCGGCGTCGCGCGCCGAGACGGTGACACGCGCACCCAGCGCGTGCAGCCGCGAGGCCGTCGCGCGGCCGATGCCGGTGGAGGCGCCGACCAGCCAGGCGCTGCGGCCCTGCCAGTCGCGCAGCGGAGGGTTCAGGGGCATGGTGTTCAGCGCTTGTGGAAGGCGAGCGTGACCTCGCCCAGGCGGACGCCGAACTTGCTCATCTCGGCCTTGTTCAGCATCACCTTGTCGTCCATCTGGAACATCCAGTCGTCGAACTGGACCTCGTAGACGCTGCCGTCGACCGGCAGCCGCAGCGTGTAGCGCCAGTTCAGCGCGTTGCCGGCGGCCGTGCCCTGGGCGACACCGACGACGTCGTCGGCGCGGCCTTCGTAGCGGCCGTTGCCCAGCGACTTCAGCTTCCAGACGCGGCGCTCGGTCTTGCCGTCGCTGTAGGTGAAGTGCTCGTCGAGCACGCCGTCGTCGCCGGTCCAGGTGCCGGTCATCTGCACCGTGAAGCGGCGCACGACCTTGCCCGAGCGGTCGCTGAAGATGCCGTGGGCCGTCATCTCGCCGTCGAAGAAGGTCTTCAGGTCGAGCTTCGGGGTCTCGGCGGCGTAGTCGGCCGGTGTCGGGCCGGCGCAGCCGGCCAGTACCGCGGCGGTGGCCAGGCCGAGCAGCAGGCGTCGCTTCATCGTGGGTTCTCCTCGTCGAGTCGGTGCCGCCAACGCCACAGCAGTGCGGCGGCGGCGGTCTTCAGCACACAGGGCAGCAGGCAGTAGGCGGCGGTGAGCGCCGCCAGCGCCTCGGGTTCGCGTGCGCCGGGCGCGTAGCCCAGCAGCCCGAGCAGCGGCAGCGCCAGCCCGGCGGCCAGCGCCAGGTTGAGCTTGGTGGCCAGGTTCCACCAGCCGAAGTACGCGCCTTCGCCGCCACCGTGGCCGGCGCGGCGCACGATGCCGGCCAGCAGCGCGCCGGGCAGCGCCAGGTCGGCGCCGAGCGCGACGCCGCTGGCGACGCAGACCGCGACGAATCCGGCGGTGTCGCCTGGACCCAGCGTCGCCGCCCAGACGAAGGCGGCGACGGCCAGCGCCATGCCGGCCAGCCAGGCGCCGGCCAGCCCGAGGCGCGCCACGAGCCGCACCCACAGCGGCATCGCCAGCGCGCCGGCGGCGAAGTAGGCGGCCAGGAACACCGGCTCCCAGGCCGGGGCCTGCAGCCGGTCGCGCACGAAGAACAGCACCAGCGTCGCCGGCACCGCGCTGGCGATGCCGTTGACCAGGAAGACGGCGAGCAGGCGGCGGAAGGCCGGCGTCGCCAGCGGCGCTCGCCAGTCGACCCGGGCCGCGGCCGGCGTCGCCTCGGCGCGCGGCGCGCCGGCCAGCAGCACGAGGCCGATCACCAGCGTGACGGCGAACGCGGCGCTGGTCGCCGCCAGGCCGGCGGTCGACGGCAGCACGCTGGCCACCAGCACGCCGGCCAGCGCCAGGCCTTCGCGCCAGGACACGATGCGTGCGCGCACCGCGGCGTCGCCGCCCAGGCGCGCGCCCCAGGCCTGGTGCAGCACGGCGAGCAGGCTGTAGGCCAGGTAGGCGGCGACGAGCAGCGCCGCGCACCAAGCCAGCAGTGCCGTGCCGGCCGTCACCGGCGGGAAGAACAGGCCGTGGAAGGCCGCGGCCAGCAGCAGCGCCGCCGCCGCGGCGACGGCCAGCAGCCGAGCCGGCGAGCCGGTGAACAAACGGTCGACGAGGCGGCCGAGCGCCGGGTCGATGACGGCGTCGAGCAGCCGCACCGCCAGCAGCAGCGCGCCCAGCGTCGCCAGCGGCACGCCGTATTCGGCGGCGTAGTGCGGCGGCAGCAGCACGTACAGCGGCAGCGCGACGAAGGCCAGCGGCAGGCCCAGCGCGCCGTAGCGCAGGCCGTCGGCCAAGCCGCCGCGCCAGCGGGCCGCCGGGGTTGCGGGCCCGCCTGCGTCCAGGCCCGCCGTGTTCATGCCGTCTGCCCGAACAGGCGCGCGCGCAGCGTCGGCTGCGAGGTCTGCGGCGCCAGCCAGATGCCGAAGAAGCGGCGGCCGAACTCGGTGTCGTCGACCTCGCCCAGGCGCCGGCCGTTGGCGTAGAAGCGTGTGCCGCCGTCGGCGCGGCGCACGCCGACCAGGCGGTCACCCGGCTTCACGTCGGGGAACAGTGCCGCCATCGTCTGGCGCCAGCGTTGCGCCTGTGCCTCGGGCAGTTCGCCCTGGCGACGCATTTCGTCCAGCGAGCGGGAGGCGATGTCCGCGCCGTCGAAGGCGCGGGTGTAGCGGATCTCCAGCGCCAGCGGCGCGTCGGCCCAGCGCTCGGGCGTGAAGCCCTCTCCGACCCACAGCCGGGCGTCGTAGACGGCGAAGCCCAGCACGCGCAGCCGGCCTTCGCCCTGCAGTGCCAGCGGCGCGTAGGCGGCGAGCTCGGGTGGCGGCGGCGTCCGGGCCGCGGCCGCGTACGCCGGGACCAGCGCGGCGGCGAGCAGGGCGCGGCGGGTGCGGTCCATTCAGGCACGGCGCAGCGTGAACTGCACGACGTTGGTGTTGCCGGTGGCGAAGGCCGCCTCGCAGTACGCGAGGTAGAACTCCCAGATGCGCACGAAACGCGTGTCGAAGCCCTGGGCGCGCACCGTGTTCTCGTTCGCGAGGAAGGCGACGCGCCAGCGGCGCAGCGTCTCGGCGTAGTCGGCACCGAAAGCCAGCTCGCCGACGACCTCCAGCCCGGCCTTGCGGGCTTCGGCGCGGAACGCCGAGGCGCTGGGCAGCAGGCCGCCGGGGAAGACGTACTGCTGGATGAAGTCGGTCGATCGCACGTAGCGCGCGAACAGGTCGTCGCGGATCGTGATCGACTGGATGCAGGCGCGGCCGCCGGGCTTGAGCCGGTCGCGCACGGTGCGGAAGTAGCTGCCCCAGTACTCGCGGCCGACGGCTTCGAACATCTCGATCGAGACGACGGCGTCGAAGGGGCCGTCCTGGATGTCGCGGTAGTCCTGCAGCCGCAGGTCGGCCTGCGTGCCCAGGCCCAGGCGCGCCAGGCGTTCGCGGGCGTAGGCCAGCTGCTCGGTCGACAGCGTGACGCCGGTGACGCGGGCGCCGAACTCGTTGGTCGCGGCCTCGGCCACCGCGCCCCAGCCGCAGCCGATCTCGAGCACGCGGTCGCCGGCGCGCACGCCGCACTCGCGCAGCGCGCGCCGCACCTTGGCGCGCTGGGCCTCGGGCATCGGCTTGTCCGTGTCGCCGTCGAACCAGGCGCTGGAGTAGTTCATCGTCTCGTCGAGCCAGAGACGGTAGAACGGATTGCCCAGGTCGTAGTGGGCGTGGATGTTCTTGCGGCTGCCGCGGCGCGAGTTGCGGTTCAGCAGGTGCTTGAAGCGGTGCAGCAGCGAACCCCACCAGCGGCCGTAGATCGCCTCCTCGACCGCGTCGCGGTTGGCGATGAACAGCTGCAGCAGCGCGACCACGTCGGGCGAGGTCCACTGGCCGTCGATGTAGGCCTCGGCGAAGCCGATGTCGCCGCTCTTCAGCGTCGCCGAGCAGACGCCCCAGTCGATCATGCGCATCGACGCGCGGGGCTCGCCGTCGCGGCCGGTGCCGAAGTGGGCCAGGCTGCCGTCGGGCAGCTGCACGTCCAGCGTGCCGACGGCCAGCCGGCGCAGCAGGCGGAAGACGGTGCGTGCGGCCGCGGGAGCGGACTCGGGCAGGGCGAAGGCGTCGGCGGTCGTCGTCGTCATGGCGGTTCCTGGGTCAGCGGGTGGTGAAGGCCCGGGGCGGTTCGGGCTTGCTGAAGAACGGCACGCGCTTGAGCCACAGCTGCAGCGCCTGCCAGTGGATGCGCACGATGACGCCCAGGGACATCATCGGCATGCCGAAGAAGGCCGCGCGCGCGGCGGCCGTGGTCAGCGGGGCCAGGCGGCCGCTGACGCTGGTCAGCAGCAGCGGGCCTTCGTCGTCGTCGTGGTCCACGCGCGCCACCGTGCGCTCGGCGGTGCGCAGGAAGCGGAAACGGTAGCGGCCTTCGACGCGGCAGAACGGCGACACGTGAAAGACCTTGCGCGCGACGAGCTCTCGGCCCCAGCGCAGGTCCTCGCCGGCGAGCAGGTAGCAGTGGCGCTCGCCGAAGGTGTTGTTGACCTCGGCGACGATCGCCGCCAGCGAGCCGTCGCGGCGCTCGCAGTACCAGAAGCTGACCGGCTTGAAGACGTAGCCCAGCACACGCGGGTAGGTGTGCAGCCAGATCTCGCCGTCGGCGTCGGCGATGCCTTCGGCGGCCAGCAGCTCCTCCAGCCAGGCCAGCGAGTCGGCGCGGCCGTCGCCGTGGTCGGCGTCGTGGAAGGCGACGAGGCCGAAGCGGTTGCGCCGCACCGCGGCCTCGGGCTGCGCCCGCAGCCGCCGCATCGGCAGCAGCATGAAGTAGGTCGGGTACTCGAACGTGTGCCCGGCCGGCTTCAGCCGCCGGTGGCGCACGACGCCGGTGCCCAGCAAGGCCTGCGGGGTGGTGCCGTCCATCACGCCGCCTCGTGCAGCGCCGGGCGGCCGGCCTGCCAGTGCGAACGCAGCGAGCGCACCGCGTCCAGCGCCGAGGCCAGCCCGTCCTCGTGGAAGCCGTAGCGGGTCCAGGCGCCGCAGAACCAGGTGCGGGCGCGGCCCTGCAGCGCCGGCACGCGGCGCTGGGCCTCGATCGCGCCGAGGTCGAACACCGGGTGCGTGTACTCGATCTCGCGGAACACGGTGCCCGGTGCGGGCTCGGTGACGGGATTCAGCGAGACGACGACCGGCGTCGTCCACGGCAGCGGCTGCAGCCGGTTGAGCAGGTAGTGCAGGCAGACGGCCGCCTGCTCGCGGCCGCGGTCGGGCGAGCGCACGTAGTTCCACGACGCCCAGGCCAGCTTGCGCTTGGGCAGCACCGAAGCGTCGCTGTGCACGACGGCGCGGTTGGGCTGGTAGCGGATCGCACCGAGCACAGCGCGCTCGTCGTCGCTGGCGTCGGCCAGCAGCGCCAGCGCCTGGTCGCTGTGGCAGGCGAGCACGAGCTCGTCGAACCGTTCGGTGCCGGCCGGCGAGGTGACGCTCACGCCGTCGGCGTCGCGGCGGATCTCGAACACCGGGCAGGAGACACGCGCGTCGGCGATGCGCGGCAGCATCTTCCGGACGTAGTTGCGGGCGCCGCCCTTGACCGTGTGCCACTGCGGCCGGTCGTTCACCTGGATGAGCCCGTGGTTGTGGCAGAAGCGGATCATCGTCGCCACCGGGAAGCGCAGCATCTGATCGGTCGGGCAGGACCAGATGCAGCCGATCATCGGCAGGAAGTACCAGTCGCGGAAATCGTTGCCGAAGGCGTGGCGGTCCAGGAACTCGCCGATCGGCTCGGCCAGCGCGTCCTCGGCGGCGGCTTCGGCGATCGCCGTCGCCAGGCGGTTGAAGCGCACGATCTCGGCCAGCATCTTCAGGAAGCGCGGGCGCAGCAGGTTGCGGCGCTGCGCGAAGACCGTGTTCAGGTCCGAGCCGCTCCACTCCAGGTCGTGCTCGCGCGCCTGCACCGAGAACGACATGTCCGACGGCGCCGTCTCGACGCCGAGTTCGGCGAACAGGCGCAGCAGGTTCGGGTAGGTGCGGTGGTTGAACACCAGGAAGCCGGTGTCCACGCCGTGCGTGACGCCGTCGATCGTCAGGTCGATCGTGTTGGTGTGGCCCCCGAAGTAGTCGCCCGCCTCGAACAGCGTGACGCGGGCATCGGCGGACAGCTCGTAGGCAGCGGCGAGGCCGGAGATTCCGGAGCCGACGACGGCGACGCGGCGCATCAGCGGCTCCCCGCCGCGCCATGCGCGTTCAGCGGGCCGTGGCCCCGCAGGGCCGGCGCACCGCGCGAGGCGGTGCGCCGGGAAAGAAAAGCCGTCGTGCGGCGGCGCTGAGCGAACGAGGGAGGGAGGGAGGAGGAGGAGAAACGCTCAGGCTTGGCAGACAGGGAACCCGTGAGTCCGCACGACGTGAGAACCGTGGCCGCGGTGGCGACCTGCTTGCCCGCTGTGACCGGGACCGTCGCGCAAAGTTCCGCGGCCAATGGCCACGCGGGGGAGGCGAACCTGGGGATCGGCTGCGGCTTCGGTGTCATGTGAACCTCTCGGTATGAGGATGACTATACAGTCATCTTTCAGGTCTTGCAGTTCATGCCACGTCGTTGACGAGGCCGTGTCCTGTTCAAAACCTGGGCTTGGGCCTATATTAGGCCAACTTTTGAAATCAAGCATGGTTTTGTCCAGGACAACCACAAGGCGGAACGGATGAGCGATCGCACCACGGCTGAAGCGCTGACGCTGTCGATCGCCGCTGTCGAGCGCGACACCGGGCTCAGCAAAGACACCTTGCGGGTCTGGGAGCGGCGCTACGGCTTCCCGTCGCCGTCGCGTGACGCGCAGGGCGAGCGGGCCTACCCGCTCGAGCAGGTCGAGAAGCTCCGCCTCATCAAGCGCCTGCTCGACGCCGGGCACCGGCCGGGCCGCATCGTGCCGATGCCGGCCGCCGAGCTCAACGAGCTCACCGCGTCGACCGTCGACCAGCCCCAGCGCCGCGCCGAGAACCCGGTGGCGGCGGCCGATCTCGACCGCGCGCTCGAACTGCTGCGCCGCCACGACCCCGCCGCGCTGCGTCGCGAGCTCGGCCGCATGCTGGTGCGCCACGGCATCTCGCGCTTCGTCGTCGACGTCGTCGCGCCGCTGAACACCGCCGTCGGCGACGCCTGGCTGCGCGGGCAGGTCGAGGTCTACGAGGAGCACCTGTACACCGAGACCGTGCAGAGCCTGCTGCGCCAGGCCATCGCCTCGGTGCCCGAGCCGCTGGACGGCGGTGCGCCGTCGGTGCTGCTGACCACCTTCCCCGGCGAGCCGCACGGCCTGGGCCTGCTGATGTGCGAGACGCTGATGGCGATGGACGGCTGCCGCTGCGTCGCGCTGGGCACGCAGACGCCGCTGTGGGACATCGTGCTGGCCGCGCGCAGCTACCGCGCCGACGTCGTCGCGCTGAGCTTCTCCGGCTGCATGAGCCCCAACCAGGTCGTCGACGGCCTGGCCGAGCTGCGCGAGAAGCTGCCGGCCGGCACCGGGCTGTGGGTCGGCGGCAGCGCGCCGGTGCTGTTCCGCCGCCGCATCGACGGCGTCACCGCCCTCGACTCGCTGGAGCGCATCGGCGTCGAGCTGCAGCGCTGGCGCGAAGCGCGGGGCTGAAGCCGGAACAACCCGCCGCGCACGCGGGAGGCCGCCGCTGCCTAGACTGCAGCGTCGCGACACCTTTGCCCCGTCATGCTGTATCCCGAACTCTTCAAGCAGCTCGAAGCCGTGCGCTGGAACCTCGACACGGACATCCCGTGGGAGCGTTTCGACGCCGCCCTGCTCAGCGACGAGCAGGCGCAGACGATCAAGATGAACGCCATCACCGAGTGGGCGGCGCTGCCGGCCACCGAGATGTTCCTGCGCGACAACCGCGGCGACAGCGACTTCTCGGCCTTCATCAGCGTCTGGTTCTTCGAGGAGCAGAAGCACTCGCTGGTGCTGATGGAGTACCTGCGGCGCTTCCGCCCCGAGCTCGTTCCGACCGAGGACGAGCTGCACGCGGTGCGTTTCGAGTTCGACCCGGCGCCGGCGCTGGAGACGCTGATGCTGCACTTCTGCGGCGAGATCCGTCTCAACCACTGGTATCGCCGCGCCGCCGAGTGGCACACCGAGCCGGTGATCCGGGCGATCTACGAGACCCTGGCACGCGACGAGGCGCGCCACGGCGGCGCCTACCTGCGCTACATGAAGCGCGCCCTCGTGCGCTTCGGCGACGAGGCGCGCACCGCCTTCGCCAAGGTCGGCGTGCTGATGGCCAGCGCGCGCCGCACCGCGCAGGCCCTGCACCCGACCAACCTGCACGTCAACGCCAGCCTGTTCCCGAACGACACCGTGCAGAGCCGCCTGCCCGACCCGGCGTGGCTCGAGGCCTGGCTGGACCGCCAGATCCGCTTCGACGCCGAGTGGGAGGGCCGCGTCGTCGAACGCATCCTGCACAACCTCGGCCTGCTGTTCGGGCGCAGCTTCGCCAACGTCCAGGACCTGAACCGCTACCGCAAGGAACTGGGCCGCGGCGCCCAGCCGGCCTGAACCCCGGCGCAGCGCCGCCGCCGCGCGCGATCAGCCGCGGTTGACCAGCGCGATGCCGGCGCAGACGGCGGCCAGCGCCACCAGCAGCTGCGCCGTCGCCGGCTCGCCGAGCAGCAGCACGCCGGCGAGCAGCCCGAACACCGGCGTCAGCAGCGTGAACGCCGACAGCCGCGTCGCCGGGTAGTGGCGCAGCAGCCAGAACCAGACGAGGTAGCTGGCGAAGGTCACGACGACGATCTGGAAGGCCAGCGGCGCCAGCGAGGCCGGCCCCGGCATCGCCGCCAGCGTCTCGCCGCCGGCCCACGACGCCGCGGCCAGCGCGACGGCCGACACCGCCAGCTGCCACAGCAGCGTCTTCTCCGGCGCCGCGCTCGCCAGCCGGCTGCCGCGCAGCGTCAGCGTCGTCAGCCCCCAGATCACCGCCGCGGCGACACCGAGCGCATCGCCCAGCCACTGGCGCTCGCCGGCGGTCGGCGCCTGCAGCCCTTCGGCGAAGGCCCAGACGACGCCGGCGAAGGCCGCCGCCAGCCCGGCCAGCTGCGCCGGCCGCAGGCGCTCGTCGCGCGCGACGAATGGCATGCCCAGCGCGACGACGAAGGGCGCGAGGTAGATGAAGACCACCATGCGCGACGCCGCGGTGTGCTGCAGGCCGATGAAGATGCAGCCGAACTCGAGCGCGAACAGCAGCCCCATCGCCAGCCCGGCGCGGGCCGTGCCGTCGGCCTCGAACAGCCGGATGCCGCGCAAGCGCGCCCAGGCCGCGACCAGCAGCGCGGCGCCGGCCGAACGCAGCGCGGCCTGCATCAGCGGCGGGATCTCGGCCAGCGCGAGCTTGGTCGCCACCTGGTTCAGGCCCCAGAGCGCGCAGCAGACGACGACGAGCACGATGGCGCGCGCGTCCAGCCGCGCGCGGCGGTCGGTCGGGGACATCGGGCGCGTCAGCCTTCGCCGAAGACCGCGCGCCACAGCGCCAGCACGGCGTCGCGCTGCGGCGCCAGGCGCTCGGGCTCGAACTGCGTCGGCTGCTCGTCCAGGCGCGCGGTGTGCTGCGCGCGGCGCAGCTCGCGGTAGGCGTCGGCGGCGGCGCGGCCGACGCCGGCCGGCAGCAGGCCGCCGTCCTCGGCCATCACCAGCAGCGCGATGTTGCCGAGGTTGCCGATCAACTCCGGGTGCGTGCGCGAGTGCGCCAGCACCAGGTACTGGACGGCGAACTCGACGTCCATCATGCCGCCCGGCGAGTGCTTGACGTCGTAGCGCCCGGCACGCACCGGATGGGCGTCGCGCACCTTGCGGCGCATCGCGCCGATCTCCTCGCGCAGCGCCAGCGGGTCGCGTTCGGCGACCAGCACCGCACGCCGCGTGGCGTCGAAGGCCATCGCCAGCGCCGGGCCGCCGGCGGCGCAGCGCGCCCGTGTGATCGCCTGGTGCTCCCAGGTCCACGCAGTGTTGCTGCCGCGGCCGACCTGGTAGCGGTCGAACGAGGCGATCGAGGTCACCAGCAGCCCCGAGTTGCCGTTGGGGCGCAGCGCGGTGTCGATGTCGAACAGCTCGCCGGCCGCGGTGCGCAGCGTCAGCCAGGTGATCAGCTTGCGCACGAAGGCGCCGTAGATCTCCTGCGCGCGCGCCGGGTCGGCCTCGTCGGCGTCGTCGAAGAGGAAGACGACGTCCAGGTCGCTGCCGTAACCCAGCTCCTTGCCGCCGAGCTTGCCGTAGGCGATGACGGCCAGCGCCGGCTGTTCGCGGTGGGCCTGGCGGAAGCGGCTCCAGGCCCAGCGCACGGTGATCGCGAGCATCGTGTCGGCGAGTGCCGACAGGTCGTCGGCGACCTGCTCGACCGTCAGCTCGCCTTCGACGTCACGCACCAGCGTGCGGAAGACCTCGGCGTGGTGCGCCTGGCGCAGCATGTCCAGCAGCCGCTCCTCGTCGCATTCGCCGGCGCGGTCCCAGGCCAGGCGCCGCTCCTCCAGCTCGGCGGCGAAGCTCTCGCGGTCGAAACGCTGGTGCTGCAGGCGGGCGTCGGCCAGTTCGTCGATGACACCCGGGTGGCGCATCAGGTACTGCATCGGCCAGCGCGCCAGCCCCAGCAGGCGCAGCAGCCGGCGCTGGACCTCGGGGCGCTCGGCGAGCAGCGCGAGATAACTCTCGCGGCGCAGCAGCGGCTCGACCCAGTCGACGAAACGCAGCGCCGCCTGCTCGGTGCAGCCGCCGTCGGCGATGCCGCGCGCCGCGGCCTGCATCAGCCGGCCCAGGCGCAGCCGGCTCTCGTCGCGCAGCGCCTGCACGCGCGGCTGCGTCGCCCAGTGGCGCAGGCGCTCGGCCAGCGCCGGCGGCATCTTCTCGAGCAGTTGTTCGCTGTCGATCGGCAGCGGCCCGGTGCCGCACTGGCGGCAGCCGTTGCGGCCCTGGCCGTTGCCGCCCGCAGCACCTTCCATCAGCAAGGCGTCGAACTCGGCGGCGACCGTCTCGCGCGCCTCGCAGAGGCGGTCGAGCATCGTGCCGGTGTCGCCGCCGTCCAGGCTGGCGGCGATCCAGGCCAGGTCCTCGTCGCCGGTGGGCAGCAGATGCG
Source organism: Rubrivivax benzoatilyticus JA2 = ATCC BAA-35 (assembly GCF_000190375.1). Taxonomy (GTDB): domain Bacteria; phylum Pseudomonadota; class Gammaproteobacteria; order Burkholderiales; family Burkholderiaceae_C; genus Rubrivivax; species Rubrivivax benzoatilyticus. Next base: position 39,284 of record NZ_AEWG01000027.1, on the reverse strand, counting down.
TCTGCTGGTCGTCGAGGTACTGGATGCGGTGCTCGATGCGCCGCAGCAGCGCATAGGCGTCGGCCAGGCGCTGCGCGGTCTCGGCCGACATCAGCCCGCGTGCCGCCAGCTTGCCCAGCGCACGCAAGGTGCTGCGCGTGCGGATCTCGGGGAACTGGCCGCCGCGCACGACCTGCATCAGCTGGACGATGAACTCGATCTCGCGGATGCCGCCGCGCGACAGCTTGACGTCGTTGGCGCGCTCGGGGCGGCCGGCGGCGCGGCGCTGGGCCTCGTCGCGGATCTTGCGGTGCAGCTGGCGCAGGCCCTCGAAGACGCCGTAGTCCAGGTAGCGGCGGTAGACGAAAGGCGTGACCAGCGAACGCAGCGCCAGCGCACGCTGCGTGCCGACCGCCGCACGCGGCGCGACGATGCGGCTCTTCAGCCACGCGAAACGCTCCCACTCGCGGCCCTGGACCTGGAAGTACTCCTCCAGCATGCCCAGGCTGACGACCGGCGGCCCCGAGTTGCCGTTGGGCCGCAGCGCCAGGTCGACGCGGAAGACGAAGCCGTCCTCGGTGGTCTCGCCAACCAGCGTGTACAGGCGCTTGGCCACGAAGGCGAAGTACTCGTGGAACGAGACCGGGCGCGGCCCCGTGGTCTGGCCTTCGTCCTCGTAGACGTAGATCAGGTCGATGTCCGACGAGACGTTGAGCTCGCGTGCGCCGAGCTTGCCCATGCCGATGACCCACAGGTCCACCGGGCGGCCGTCGGCGTCGATTGCCGCGCCGTAGCGTTCGTCGGCGTCGAGCCGGGCCTGGGCCAGCGCCAGCTCCAGCGCGGCCTCGGCCAGCCAGGTCATCGTCGCGGTGACGGTCTCCAGCGGCGCGCCATCCTCGACGTCGAGCACCGCCAGGCGTTCGAGCACCAGCTGGCGCGCGACGCGCAGCGCGGCCGGCAGCTCGCGGCCGCGTTCGCGCAGCGTGGCGACGAGCGTGACGATGGTCTCGAAACCGGGCGCTCCCGGCGGCAGCAACGCACGCTCGGCTTCGTAGCGGCGCCGGATGCGCTGCACGAATCGGCTGTGCGCCGCTGACACTGCGGCGCTCTGGACGGCTGACATGGACGACCCTCCGAAGGTCTTTGCTCTTGTCGAGGGCGCCGATTCTGCGCTGAAGCCCCGTGGCGTGCAGGCGGCAGGGCTGAGTCCGGGCCCTGTGGGGCCGCCCTGACGCAGAATGGCCTGCATGAAGGTCGCCGCCGTCCAGATGGTCAGCACGCCCGATCTCGGGCGCAATCTCGAAGCCGCCGCCCGCCTCGTCGGCGAAGCCGCGGCCGCCGGCGCGGGGCTCGTCGCGCTGCCCGAGTACTTCTGCCTGATCGGCCTGCGCGACACCGACAAGCTGCCGTTTGCCGAACCCGAGGGCGACGGCGCGATCCAGCGTTTCCTCGCCGACATCGCACGCCGCCACGGCGTCTGGCTGGTCGGCGGCACGCTGCCGCTGCGTGCGCCCGACGGCCAGCGCGTCTACAACCGCTGCTGCGTCTACGGCCCCGACGGCGTCGAAGCCGCGCACTACGACAAGATCCACCTCTTCGCCTTCGACAACGGCCGCGAGCGTTATGCCGAGGCGACGACGCTGGCCGCCGGCGACACGCCGATCGCGCTGCAGTGCGGGCCGCTGCGTGTCGGCCTGTCGGTCTGCTACGACCTGCGGTTCCCCGAGCTGTACCGCGCGCTGATGGCGCCGCCCTGCGACCTGCTGTGCGTGCCGGCGGCCTTCACCTACACGACGGGCCGCGCGCACTGGGAGCTGCTGCTGCGCGCCCGCGCCGTCGAGAACCAGTGTTACGTGCTCGCGCCGGCGCAAGGCGGCCAGCACGAGAGCGGTCGCCGCACCTGGGGCCACAGCCTCGTCGCCGACCCCTGGGGCGAGGTGCTGGCGGTGCGGCCGGAAGGTGAAGGCGTGGTGCTCGCCGAGGTCTCGCCGCAGCGCCTGGCCGAGGTGCGCACGCAGTTGCCGGCGCTGGCGCACCGGCGGCTGTAGTCAGCGCGATCCGAACATCATCCTGCGTGCCAGCCAATGGCGCGCCGGCGTGATCTGCTGCAGCGCTGCCAGCCCGAGGCCACGCGCCAGGCCCAGCCCGGGCAGCTGCCAGGTGAAGCTGCGTGCCAGGAAGTCGGTCGTCGCGATCGTCGCCCAGCGGTCGGGCGACCGTGCCCATTCGACACGCGCCAAGGCGCTGTCGACATCGGCCGCGTGCCGCAGCGCGGCGACGAGTTCGTGCGCGTCGCGCAGGCCGAGGTTCAGTCCCTGGCCGGCGACCGGGTGCAGCGTCTGCGCGGCGTTGCCGATGCGCACCGAGCGGCCGTCGACCAGCGTGCGTTCGGCGTTCAGGCCGAGCGCGAAGTCTTTCAGCGGCGTGATCTCGCGCGGCCGGCCGGCGGCCGCCGGCAGGCGCTCGGCCAGCAGCGCCAGGCGCTGGCGCGCGGCCAGCGGGCGCACCGGGTCGTCGTCGCTGGGCACGCACCAGACCAGCGAGGCGCGGCCGTCGGCGCGCGGCAGCAGCGCCAGCGGCCCTTCGCGCGTGAAACGTTCGAAGGCCACGCCCTGCGGCAGCCCGTCCAGCGCCAGCGTGCCGACCCAGGCCGTCTGGCGATAGTCGTGCACGACGGCCTTGCGCACCTGGCCGGCGAAGACGCCGCCTTCGGCGACGACGGCGAGGTCGAAACACTCGGCGATGTCGGCGTCGAGCTCGACGCCGCCGGCCATCGGCTTGACCGCCTGCACCGCGGTGCCCAGGCGCAGCCGCAGCCTGCGCGGCTCGGCGGCCACCGCCGCTTCCCAGCCGCGCTGCAGCGGCGCGACGACCTCGCCGTACGTCGCCACCGCACCGAGCAGCGGCACGCCGAGCTCGGCGGCGCGGATGTGCACTTCGGCGTCGCCGAAGGACGGCGGCTGCTGCGACACCTGCACCTCGGCGATGGCCTGCGGCGGCGTCCAGTCGACGAGGCGCTGCAGGAACTGCACGCTGCCCAGCGACAGCGCCAGCGTGCGCGGGTCGGCGGCGACGTCGTGTGTCGCCGCGCGGGCGTCGAAGACGGTGATGCGGGCGGCGGGCAGCACGCGCGCGGCGTGCAGCGCCAGCGCCAGCCCGACCGGGCCGGCGCCGACGACGGCGATGTGGACCTCGTGCATGGGCCGATTCTCGCCGGCCGGCTTGGGCCCGCTCAGGTCGAGGTCACCCAGCCCCGGCGCTCCGGATGGTCCAGGTGCGGCAGGTGGTTGAAGGCGACCAGCATCAGCCGCTTCGGTGTGATCGCGACCTCGGTCAGCGCGCTGTTGCGGAGGCGCAGGTTGAGGTCGATCGTCACCTCGTGCGGCGTGCGCAACAGGTGGCCGAGCGCGGTGCAGATCGGCCCGCCGCTGGCGACCAGCAGCACGTTGCCGTCCTGGACGCGCTGCACCTCGTCGAGCACGGCGACGATGCCGGCGCGCCAGTCGACGTAGCTCGGCATGCCGGCCGGTGCGATCTCGCCGGCCATCCAGCGCGCCAGCGCTGCGCGCAGCAGCTGGAAGTAGCGGCGGTAGGACTCGGGCGTGTCGGCCGCCGGCAGCGGCTCGGGGTGCGCGGCCTTCAGCAGCGCCAGGCTGTCGTACTCGTCGAGCTGCGGCCGCAGCGCCGCCGGCGGCACCGCACCGTGGCCCTCGGCGATCGCCTCGTACGAGGCGCGCTGGCGCTTCAGCGAACCGTGGAAGGCGGCGTCGAAGCGGATGCCGCGCTCGCGGAACCAGATGCCGAGCTGGCGGCACTGGCGCTGGCCCAGCTCGCTGAGCACGTCGTAGTCGTCGGCGCCGAACGAGGCCTGGCCATGGCGCACGAGGTAGAGCGTTCCCATCGCGCCGATTGTGGACGCCCGCCGCCGGGCCGGCTGTCGCCGCAGCGACCCACTAGCATCGGCCTCCTGTCTCTCATCGTGCCTTCCGCCACCACCATGCAATACCGCCGTCTGGGCCGCTCCGGCCTGCGCGTCAGCGCGCTCTCGCTGGGCTCCTGGGTCACGTACCACAACCAGGTCGACGTCGACGCCGCCGTCGAGATGATGGCCGCCGCCTACGACGCCGGCGTCAACTTCTTCGACAACGCCGAGGCCTATGCCGGCGGCCAGAGCGAGCTCGTGATGGGCCAGGCGCTGCGCCGCCTGGGCTGGCCGCGGCTGAACTACGTCGTCACCAGCAAGTACTTCTGGGGCCTGGACCGCAGCGGCGAGGCCGTCAACCGCAAGGACACGCTGAACCGCAAGTACCTGATGCAGGCCGTCGACGGCTCGCTGCAGCGCTTCGGCCTGGACTTCATCGACGTCATCTACTGCCACCGCCCGGACCCGAACACGCCGATCGAGGAGACCGCGCGCGCGATGAACGACCTCATCGTGCAGGGCAAGGCGCTGTACTGGGGCACCAGCGAATGGAGCGCCGCCGACATCCGCGCCGCCTGGGAGCTGGCCGATCGCCACGGCTGGCACAAGCCGGTGGTCGAGCAGCCGCAGTACCACCTGTTCCACCGCCGCCGCGTCGAGCAGGAGTACGCCCGCCTCTACGAAGACCTGGGCCTGGGCCTGACGACCTGGAGCCCGCTGGCCTCGGGCCTGCTGACCGGCAAGTACCGCGGCGGCGTGCCTGCCGGCAGCCGCGGCGCGATGGAGAACATGGCCTTCCTGCGCGACGGCCTGACCGACGCGGCCAAGAACGAGGCCGTCGCGAAGCTCGAGCCGATCGCCGCCGAGCTCGGCGGCACGCTGGCCCAGCTGGCGATCGCCTGGGTGGCACACAACCCGCGGGTCAGCAGCGTGATCACCGGCGCCTCGCGTGTCGAGCAGCTGAAGGCCAACCTCGGCGCGATGGCGCTGGTCGAGCGCCTGACGCCGGAAGTCCTGTCCCGCATCAACGGGGTTACCCAGGGTCTAGCGGACTGACGTTTGTCATGCATCTGTCGCGGGCGCCCGGGAGCATCCGGGGTTTCGCGGCAGGCCCCCGCCTGCCCAGCACCCCAGCAGGAGCCAGGCATGAAGGGCAAGCAGCATCCGCGCAACGACGTCTCCCTCAATCCGTCGACCTCGCGTGACATCCACGCCGTCGTCGACGCCGTCGACCCGGCGCGCCGGCGTTTCGTCGGCGGTGGCCTGGGCGCCGCGGCGCTGGCCTCGGCCGGCGGGCTGACGCTCGGCGGCCTGGTCGACAGCGTCGAGGCGCGTCCGCTGGGCCGCGCCGCCGCAGCGGACGGCGGCCCGCCGGGCATCAGCTTCACCAGCGTGCCGCCGAGCCTGGCGCCGGTGGCCGACCGCGTCACCGTGCCGGCGGGTTACACCGCGCGCGCCTTCGTCGCCTGGGGCGACCCGATCATGCCGGGCGGCCCGGCCTTCGCCGGCGATGCGCGCGAGAGCGCCGCCGAGCAGGCGCTGCAGTTCGGCATGCACAACGACGGCATGCACTTCTTCCCGTTCCCGCGCCGCGACGGCCGCGAGAACCCCGAGCACGGCCTGCTGTGCGTGAACAACGAATACACGCACGAGGAGGTGCTGCACCCCGACGGGCTGGTCGGCGCCGGCTACACGCTGGCCAAGACGCGCAAGTCGCAGGCCGCACACGGCGTGTCCATCGTCGAGGCGGCGCGTGTGCGCGGCCAGTGGCGTGTCGTCAGGCGCTCTCCGTTCGGCCGCCGCATCACCGCCAACACCTTCATGCGCATCTCCGGCCCGGCGGCCGGCCACGCGCTGCTGAAGACGCGCGAGTTCACGATCACCGACGCCGCGACCACGCCCACCGGCGGCACGACCGACGGCACGGTGGCCTACGGCACGATCAACAACTGCGCCCACGGCTGGACGCCCTGGGGCACCTACCTGACCTGCGAGGAGAACTGGAACGGCAACTTCGGCGCCACCGGCGCCCTGGACACCACGACCGCCACCGAGGTCGGCAAGCTCAACCGCCGCTACGGCCTGAGCACCTCGGGCAACGGCTACCGCTGGCACACCACCGATCCGCGTTTCGACCTCAGCACCAACCCGAACGAGCCGCACCTGTTCGGCTGGGTCGTCGAGATCGACCCCTTCCGCCCCGACAGCACGCCGGTCAAGCGCACGATGCTCGGCCGCTTCAAGCACGAGAGCGTGCAGCACGTCGTCGACGACGATCACCGCATCGCCTTCTACATGGGCGACGACGAGCGCAACGAGTACATCTACAAGTTCGTCGCCAAGCGCCGCTACAACCCGGCGCTGCGCGCGGCCAACCGCAACCTGCTCGACGAGGGCACGCTGTACGTCGCGCGTTTCGACAGCGACCTGACCGGCGTCTGGATCGCGCTGGCGCCCGACACCGTCGGCATCGACGGCGTCAAGCTGCGCGACAACCCGAACTTCGCCGGCGCCGACGACGCCGAGGTCCAGGCCAAGATCCTGATCAAGACGCGCATGGCCGCCGACGCCGTCGGCGCGACGATGATGGACCGCCCGGAGTGGACCGGCGCACGCCCGCGCATCGGCGGCTTCGAGGAGATCGAGGTCTACTGCACGCTGACCAACAACAACCGCCGCGGCACGAGCAGCGCCTCGGCCAACGCCGCCGACGGCAGCACCGCCGCCGGCTCGGCGCGCCCGCCGGTGGACGCGGCCAACCCGCGCGAGGACAACGTCTACGGCCACATCATCCGCTGGCGCGAAGCCGGCAGGAGCGTCGCCGCGACGCGTTTCGCCTGGGACCTGTTCGTGCAGGCCGGCGACAGCGCGACGACGAAGACCGCCAAGCCGAGCAACGACTACCGCGGCAACATCGCCGACGACCCGAACGGCAGCGCCGACTACGGCGCGCCCGACGGCCTGTGGTTCGACCCCTTCGGCCGCCTCTGGGTGCAGACCGACCAGGCCGGCAACGCCCAGGGCGACTGGGTGCACATCGGCGCCAACTGCATGGTCTGCGCCGACCCGGCCACCGGGGCCACGCGCCGCTTCCTGACCGCGCCGCCGAACGCCGAGGTCACCGGCGTGACGATGACGCCCGACGGCCGCACGATGTTCGTCGGCGTCCAGCACCCGGGCGAGGACTCGAGCGCGGCCAACCCGACGCAGTACTCGAACTGGCCGCAGTCGCAGTGGTCGGTCGAGTCCGACGGCGTGACGCCGCTGCCGGGCGGGCGCCCGCGTTCGACGGTCGTCGTGATCACCAAGGACGACGGCGGGATCATCGGGACCTGAGCCCGCTGCCCGCGCGGCGCCGCTCAGTCCAGCGCCGCGAGCTGCTGGGGCGTGCCGACGTTGTGCCACTCGCCGCGCCAGGGCTCGCCCGACAGGCGGCCCGCCGCGGCGGCGGCGAACAGGTGCGGGCCCAGCGGCGCGCGTGTGCCGGCTTCGAGCCCGGCAAGGATGGCCGGGCGCAGCAGCGCCAGGTTGGCGTAGGTCCAGGCGCGTTCGCCATCGCGCGACAGGCGGCCGCCGGGGCCGAGCGCGAAGTCGCCGCGGGTGTTGAAGTCCGGGTTGGGCACCAGCCACAGGTGGCCCAGGTCGCCGCTGTCCTCGAAGCGGCGGCGCTCGGCGTCGTCGAAGCCGAAGTCTGGCGCGACGATGTCGCCCGAGACGACCCAGAAGGCCTCGTCGCCGTTCGGCGCCAGCCAGGGCAGCGCGGTGGCGATGCCGCCGGCCGTTTCCAGCGCACCGCCCCAGGCCGCCCCCTCGGCCGACCAGCGGATCACGAGGCCCCAGCGCGAGCCGTCGCCCAGCGCGGCCGGGAACTGCTCCTCCAGCCAGGCGGTGTTGATGACGACCTCGCGCACGCCGGCCTTGGCCAGCGCGAGCAGATGCCACTCGATCATCGGCCGCCCGCGCACCGGCAGCAGCGGCTTCGGTGTGGTGTCGGTCAGCGGTCGCATGCGCTCGCCGCGGCCGGCGGCGAGGATCAGGGCTCGGGCGCTCATCGGCCGGCAGTGTAGGGGCGCCCTAGAATCGAAGGCTTTCTTCACCCACGGCGGCGCCCTCGCGGTTGCCGGCGCAGCATGGCCAAGACCTCCTCCCCTGACACCGCGCTGATGGCCAACGCGGTGCGAGCGCTCGCGATGGACGCGGTGCAGCAAGCCAACTCCGGCCACCCCGGCGCCCCGATGGGCATGGCCGAGATGGCCGTCGCGCTCTGGGGCCGCCACCTCAAGCACAACCCGGCCGACCCGAAGTGGGCCGAGCGCGACCGCTTCGTGCTGAGCAACGGCCACGGCTCGATGCTGATCTACGCGCTGCTGCACCTCACGGGCTACGACCTGCCGGTCGAGGAGCTGCGCAACTTCCGCCAGCTGCACAGCAAGACGCCGGGCCACCCCGAGGTCGACGTCACGCCGGGTGTCGAGACGACCACCGGCCCGCTGGGCCAGGGCATCACCAACGCCGTCGGCATGGCGCTGGCCGAGAAGCTGCTGGCCCAGCAGTTCAACCGCCCGGGCCACGAGATCGTCGACCACCGCACCTACGTCTTCCTCGGCGACGGCTGCCTGATGGAAGGCATCAGCCACGAGGCCTGCGCGCTGGCCGGTGCCTGGAAGCTGAACAAGCTGGTCGCGCTGTACGACGACAACGGCATCTCGATCGACGGCCAGGTCACGCCCTGGTACGTCGACGACGTCGCCAAGCGTTTCGACGCCTACGGCTGGAACGTCGTCGGCCCGGTCGACGGTCATGACGTCGCCGCCGTCGACGCGGCGCTGGCCCAGGCCCGCGCCTCGGCCACCAAGCCGACGCTGGTGATCTGCAAGACGACGATCGGCAAGGGCTCGCCCAACCGCGCCGGCACCTCCAAGGCGCACGGCGAGCCGCTGGGCGCCGCCGAGATCGCGCTGGTGCGCGAAGGCCTGGGCTGGGCCCACGAGCCCTTCGTCGTGCCCAAGACCGCCTACGCCGCCTGGGACGCGCGCAAGACCGGCGCCGCCGCGCAGGCCGCCTGGAACAAGGCCTTCGCCGCCTACCGCGCCGCCTTCCCCGAGCTGGCCGCCGAGTACGAGCGCCGCATGAAGGGCGAGCTGCCCGCCGGCTTCGCGCGCATCGCCGCCGACGCCGCGATCGCCGCGCACGACAAGGCCGAGACGGTGGCCACGCGCAAGGCCAGCCAGCTGGCCCTGGAAGCCTTCACCAAGGCCCTGCCCGAGCTGCTCGGCGGCTCGGCCGACCTGACCGGCTCCAACCTGACCAACACCAGCTCGACGCCGGCGCTGCGCTTCGGCGACGACGGCGCGGCCAACGGCGGCCGCCACATCAACTACGGCGTGCGCGAGTTCGGCATGGCGGCGGTGATGAACGGCGTCGCGCTGCACGGCGGCTTCATCCCCTACGGCGGCACCTTCCTCACGTTCAGCGACTACAGCCGCAACGCGATCCGAATGGCCGCGCTGATGAAGCAGCGTGTCGTGCACGTCTTCACCCACGACTCGATCGGTCTCGGCGAAGACGGCCCGACGCACCAGAGCGTCGAACACGCCGCGTCGCTGCGCCTGATCCCGAACCTGGACGTCTGGCGTCCGGCCGACACCGCCGAGACGACGGTGGCCTGGACGGTGGCGATCGGCAACACCGACCGCCCGACGGCGCTGCTGCTGTCGCGCCAGAACCTGCCCTACGCGCCGAAGGCGACGCTGGAAGACATCGGCAAGGGCGCCTACGTGCTCGCCGAGCCGGCCGAGGTGGGCCTGAAGAAGGCGCCGCAGGCGGTGATCATCGCCACCGGCAGCGAGGTGCAGCTGGCGCTGCACGCCCAGGCCCAGCTGGCCGCCGCCGGCATCGCCGTGCGTGTCGTCAGCATGCCCAGCACGACGACCTTCGACCGCCAGAGCGTCGAGTACAAGCTCTCGGTGCTGCCGGCCAAGCTGCCGCGCATCGCCGTCGAGGCCGGCGTCACCGACGGCTGGTGGAAGTACGGCTGCGCCGCCGTCGTCGGCCTCGACCGCTACGGCGAGAGCGCGCCGGCCGGCGTGCTGTTCAAGCTCTTCGGCTTCACGCCGGAGAACGTCGCCGCGGTCGTGCGCAAGGTGCTCGACCGCTGACCGCCGTGGGCTGCGCCACTCGCGTTTGCCCTCCACCGCCCGCGGGCCGGCGCGTGACCCCTCGCGCCGCCTGCGGCAAGATCGCTCCCTAATGGCGCCGGCCGGGCCGCGAGGCCCGGTCGCCCAGGCGCCGAAGCCCGTTCACCTTCACCGTTCAGGAGAGACGACATGACCATCAAGATCGGCATCAACGGCTTCGGCCGCATCGGTCGCATGGTGTTCCGCGCCGCGATCAAGCACTTCGACGACATCGAGGTCGTCGCGATCAACGACCTGCTGGAACCCGACTACCTGGCCTACATGCTGCAGTACGACAGCGTGCACGGCCGCTTCAAGGGCGACATCGCCGTCGACGGCAACACGCTGATCGTCAACGGCAAGAAGATCCGCCTCACCGCGATCAAGGACCCGGCCGAGCTGAAGTGGGGCGAGGTCGGCGCCGACATCGTCGTCGAGTCGACCGGCCTGTTCCTGACCAAGGAAACCGCCGAGAAGCACCTGGCCGCCGGCGCCAAGAAGGTCATCATGAGCGCGCCGTCCAAGGACGACACGCCGATGTTCGTCTACGGCGTCAACCACGAGACCTACGCCGGCCAGGCCATCGTCTCCAACGCCAGCTGCACGACCAACTGCCTGGCGCCGGTCGCCAAGGTGCTCAACGACACCTTCGGCATCAAGCGCGGCCTGATGACCACGGTGCACGCCGCCACCGCGACGCAGAAGACCGTCGACGGCCCGAGCAACAAGGACTGGCGCGGCGGCCGCGGCATCCTCGAGAACATCATCCCCAGCTCCACCGGCGCCGCCAAGGCCGTCGGCAAGGTCATCCCCGAGCTGAACAAGAAGCTCACCGGCATGTCCTTCCGCGTGCCGACCTCCGACGTCTCGGTCGTCGACCTGACCGTCGAGCTGAACAAGGACGCCTCGTACGAGGAGATCTGCGCGGCGATGAAGGCCGCCAGCGAGGGCCCGATGAAGGGCGTGCTCGGCTACACCACCGACAAGGTCGTCGCCACCGACTTCCGCGGCGAGAGCTGCACCTCGGTGTTCGACGCCGACGCCGGCATCGCGCTGGACAAGACCTTCGTGAAGGTCGTGGCCTGGTACGACAACGAGTGGGGCTACTCCTGCAAGGTGCTGGAGATGGTGCGCGTGATCGCCTGAGCCCCCGGCCGCCTGGCGGCCGCCCCCCGAGGGGGCTCCGAACCCGACCGGGAGACCCGGATCGGGTTCGGCCCGCGCCGGGTGACGCCGCTCCCCCTGACCGCCTGCGGCGGTCTGTCCCCGAGGGGAGTTCGGCGGCTTGGCGATGACGACGGCCCCCTCGCGGGGCCGTTTTTCATGGGCGGCGCGTTCAGCGCGGGCAGCGGTGGAAGCGGGTGCCGCCGGGCAGCGCGGTCTCGCCCAGGCGGGCCTGCAGCGTGGCGTCGGCGCGCGGCACACGCAGCCAGTGCTGCGGCGGCGGGGGCGGCAGCGCGACGGCGCGCGCGGTCTTCACGCCCTTGGCCGAGGCGGCGGCCAGCGCCCGTTCGGCGTCTTCGCGCGAACCGTGGCGCGACAGCACGAGACCGGGGGCGAGTTCGGCTGGCGCGTCCAGCGCTTCGTGGGCCACACGCAGCTTCTGCAGCGCGTCGCTGCGGGCGCGCCGCTGCGCGGCGTCGTTGAAGCGGCCCATGTAGACCAGCCAGACCGGCGGCGGCTGCAGCTCGCGGCGTTTCCAGAGGTCGCCGGGCAGGCCGGCGGCGATCAGCGCCTGCTCGGCGCTGCCGACGTCGGCGTCGTTGAACGGGCCGGCCTCGACGCAGGCGACGCTGGCTGCCGCCGCGCTGGCGGCCTGCGGGCTGACGATGCGCAGCGTGTCGGCGTTGAGCTGGGCGGCCAGCCGCGCCGGCTCGCGCTGGCCGTGCTGCGGCGGCGGCACCGCCGGGTCGAGCCAGCCCCGGGCCCAGGCGAAGAACAGCAGGTTGGCGCCGATCAGCAGGGCGGCCAGGGCTCTCAGCATGCGTCGTCCCGCAGGCGCACGCTGACCTCGCCGCTGACCAGCGTGTGCAGCGTGCCGGCGCGCACGCGCAGCGCGCCGCGTTCGTCGACGCCTTCGGCCACGCCGTGCAGAGGTTCGGCCCCGGTGGTCGTCACCGGCAGGCCGGCCAGCAGGTCGCGGCGCTCGAAACCGGCCTGGAAGGCGGCGAAGCCTTCGGCCTCGAAACGCTGCAGCGCACGCACCAGCGGCGCGGCCACCGCGGCCAGCGCACGCGGCGCGCTGGTGTCGCCGTCGAGCTCCTGCAGGCAGGCGTAGCCGTGTGTCAGGCCCTCGGCCGGCTGCGGCAGCACGTTCAGGCCGACGCCGACGATGCACATGCGGCGCTGGTTGACCGGCACGGTCTCGATGAGGATGCCGCCGAGCTTGCGGCCGCGGCCCGGGCCGTCGAGGATCCACAGGTCGTTGGGCCACTTCAGCCCGATGCGCGGCGGCGCGATGTCCAGTGCCTCGGCGAGCGCGACGCCCACCGCGAGCGACAGCCCCGACCAGTCGCGCGGCGCCAGCGGCAGTGCCAGCGAGAAGGTCAGCGACGCGCCCGCAGAGCCCAGCCAGTCGCGACCGAGGCGGCCGCGGCCGCCGGTCTGGTGTTCGGCCACCAGCAGGCAGGGTTCGGTGTCGCCGGCGCGGCGGCCGTAGGGGGCACGCGGCACGTCGCCGACGTCGCGCAGCTCGCCCGGCCGCGAGACCGGCGCGTCACGCTGGCCGGCCTGGGCGCGGGCGCGTTCGATCAGGCGTGTGTTCGTCGAGTCGGTGCGCGCGACGACCTCGACGCTGACCCCGGGCAGCAGCGGCTGCAGCTGCTGCCAGATGTCCTCGGCGCCCCAGCGCAGCGGCGCGCCGCTGCTGGTGTGGAAAGGCGAGGGAACCGGGGCGTCCATCGGGTCAGCGGCGTTTGGGTGCGAGCATCGTGCCGCGGCAGTTCGGGCTGCCGCAATGGCAGGCGTATTCCTTCTTCAGCCTGGCGGTGTAACGCTCGTCGATCACCAGGCCGTAGTCGTAGAACAGCTCCTCGCCGGGCTGGATGTCGCGCAGCGCGTCGATGAAGACGCGGCCATCGTCGAGCTGCTGGGCCTCGCAGTTCGGGTCGCAGGCGTGGTTGATCCAGCGCGAGGCGTTGCCGCCGACGTTGGCGTCGATGACGTGCTCGTCATCGACGTGGAAGTAGAAGGTGTGGTTGGGCTGCGCCGGGTCGTGCGGGTGGCGGCGCAGCGCCTCGGGCCAGTCGATCAGCTCGCCCTTGTATTCGATCAGCCGGGTGCCCGCGGCGATGGCCTGCAGCGCGAAGACACCCTTGCCGTGCACCCCGCTGCGCCGCACCTGGATGCGCCGCGAATCGCTCTTTGGCGCCGCCGGTTGCACGGTCTTATTCATTGGGTACATTGAAATTACAGGGGCGCGCGCGTGTGTGCGTGCGCGCGAAAGACGGCGGATTGTAGGCACGGCTTGCGTCGCCGTGAGCCAAGGCAGACATGACCAAGACTCTCATCATTGCGGAGAAGCCCAGCGTCGCGCAGGACATCGCGCGAGCGCTGACGCCGGTGGCCGGCAAGTTCGAAAAACACGCCGACCATTTCGAGAACGACCAGTACGTCGTGACCTCGGCGGTCGGCCACCTCGTGGAGATCAAGGCCCCCGAGGCCTACGACGTCAAACGCGGCAAGTGGAGCTTTGCCCACCTGCCGGTGGTGCCGCCGCATTTCGAGCTGGCGCCGATCGACAAGTCCAAGTCGCGGCTGTCGGCGGTGGTCAAGCTGGTCAAGCGCAAGGACGTCACCGACCTCGTCAACGCCTGTGACGCGGGGCGCGAGGGCGAGCTGATCTTCCGCCTGATCGTCCAGTACGCCGCGGCCGGCAAGCCGTTCAGCAAGCCGATCCGCCGCCTGTGGCTGCAGAGCATGACGCCGCAGGCCATCCGCGACGGCTTCGACAAGCTGCGCAGCGACGAGCAGATGCAGGGCCTGGCCGACGCCGCGCGCAGCCGCTCCGAAGCGGACTGGCTGGTCGGCATCAACGGCACGCGCGCGATGACGGCCTTCAACTCGCGCGACGGCGGTTTCTTCCTCACCACGGTGGGCCGGGTGCAGACGCCGACGCTGTCGATCGTCGTCGAGCGCGAGGAGAAGATCCGCAAGCACGTCGCACGCGACTACTGGGAGGTGCGCGCCGCCTTCGACGCCCAGGCCGGGCAGTACGAGGGCAAGTGGTTCGACCCGAAGTGGAAGAAGAACCCCGACGATGCCGAAGCGCGTGCCGACCGGCTGTGGAACGAAGCGGATGCCCAGGCCATCGCCGCCGCGGTGCGCGGCCAGCCGGCCACCGTCACCGAGGAGGCCAAGCCCAGCTCGCAGAGCAGCCCGCTGCTGTACGACCTGACGACGCTGCAGCGCGAGGCCAACTCGCGCTTCGGCTTCTCGGCCAAGACCACGCTGTCGATCGCCCAGGCGCTGTACGAGAAGCACAAGGTGCTGACCTACCCGCGGACCGACTCGCGCGCGCTGCCCGAGGACTACGTCGGCGTCGTCAAGCAGACCTTCGCGATGCTTGCCGATGAAGAGCTGCCGGGGCCGCTGGCGGCGCTGTCGCAGCATGCGCGCAAGGGCCTGGACGCCGGCTACGTGAAGCCGACCAAGCGGGTCTTCGACAACACCAAGGTCTCGGACCACTTCGCCATCATCCCGACGCTGCAGGCCCCGAAGAGCCTGACCGAGATCGAGGCCAAGCTCTACGACCTGGTCGTCAAGCGTTTCATCGCCGTGTTCTATCCGGCGGCCGAGTACATGGTCACGACGCGCATCAGCAAGGTCGCGGTGGCCGAGGCGACGCACCACTTCCAGACCAACGGCAAGGTGCTGGTCAATCCGGGCTGGCTGGCCGTCTACGGCAAGGAAGCCCAGGACGAGGACGCCAACCTCGTGCCGGTGACGCAGGGCGAGACCGTGCGCACCGAGGGCGTGGACGTCAAGCAGCTGAAGACCAAGCCGCCGGCGCGCTACACCGAGGCGACGCTGCTGTCGGCGATGGAAGGCGCGGGCAAGCTGATCGACGACGACGAGCTGCGCCAGGCGATGGCCGAGAAGGGCCTGGGCACGCCGGCCACGCGCGCCGCGATCATCGAAGGCCTGATCCTCGAGAAGTACATGCTGCGCGAGGGCCGCGAGCTGCAGCCCACCGCCAAGGCCTTCCAGCTGATGACGCTGCTGCGCGGCCTGGCGATCGAGGACCTGACCAAGCCCGAGCTGACCGGCAACTGGGAGTACCAGCTGTCGCAGATGGAGCACGGCAAGCTGAGCCGAGAGCGTTTCATGGCCGAGATCGCCAAGATGGCCGAGCGCATCGTCAAGAAGGCCAAGGAGTACGACCGCGACACGATCCCCGGCGACTACGCGACCTTGTCGACGCCGTGCCCGAACTGCGGCGGCGTGGTCAAGGAGAACTACCGCCGCTTCGCCTGCACCGGCGCCGCCGGTTCGCCCGAGGGCAGCGGCTGCGGCTTCAGCATCACCAAGCTGCCGGCCGGCCGCACCTTCGAGGTCGCCGAGGCCGATGCGCTGCTGCGCGACAAGCGCCTGGGCCCGCTGGACGGCTTCCGCTCCAAGGCCGGCTGGCCGTTCAGCGCCGAGCTGCGCATCGTGCACGACGACGAGATCGGCAACTGGAAGCTGGAGTTCGACTTCGGCGACGACGACAAGCCTGCCGAAGGCGAGGGCGAGCCGGTGGACTTCAGCGGCCAGCAGAGCCTGGGCCCGTGCCCGAAGTGCCGCAGCCACGTCTACGAGCACGGCAGCAGCTACGTCTGCGAACACGCCGTCGGCGCGCACACGACCTGCGACTTCAAGAGCGGTGCCGTGATCCTGCAGCAGCCCGTCACCCACGAGGAGATGACGCGCCTGCTGACCACCGGCCGCACCAAGCTGCTCGAGGACTTCGTCTCGAACAAGACCAAGCGCAAGTTCAAGGCCTTCCTCGTCTACGACGCCAAGGAAGGCAAGGTCGGCTTCGAGTTCGAGCCGCGTGCCGCGCGGCCGCCGGCGAAGAAGGCGCCGGCACGCAAGACCGCGGCGTGAACGGCGCGCCGCCGTGCCTGAGTGCGGCCGGCGCGGCGGCCAGCCGGCTGCGTGTGGCGGTCGTGCCCAACGCGCGCCGCACCGGCGCCGACGGGCTGCACGACGGCGCGCTGCGCGTGCGACTGAACGCACCGCCGGTCGACGGCAAGGCCAACGAGACGCTGCTCGCCTGGCTGGCCGACGAGCTGGACCTGCCCAAGCGCGCGGTGCGGCTGACGCACGGCCAGACCGGCCGGCGCAAGACGATCGAGCTCGACGCCGCGCCCGAGGCCGTGGCGGCCTGGCTGGCGCGCGTGCTCGGCGCCTGAATCAGCGCGCCAGCGCCGCCAGCTGCCAGAGCGCGAAGCCGGCGAGCAGCGCCGCCGACGCCAGGTTCACCCGGTGCTGCCAGCGCGCGTCGAAACGTGTGCGCAGCCGGCCCACCGCGCCGGCCAGGATGAACCACCACAGCGCCGAACCCGCCGCGACGCCGGCCACCATCACCCACGGCGAGGCGACCGCGCTGCGCCCGGCCAGCGCGCCGAAGACGGCGATGAAGGACAGGATCGTCGTCGGGTTGGCCAGCGTCAGCACGAAGGTGCCGGCGAACAGCCGCGCCAGCGGCGCGCGTTCGCCGGGGCCGCCGTCGCGCCGCGCCGGCGGCTGGCGCGCGATGCGCCAGGCCATCCACAGCAGCAGCGCCGAGCCGCCGCCGGCCAGCAGCGTGCGCTGCTCGACGAGGAAGGTGATCAGCGCCGTGACGCCGAAGGCGCCGACGGCGCCGTAGATCGCGTCGGCGACCGCCGCGCCCAGCCCGGTGGCGATGCCGGCGGCCGAGCCGTACTGCAGCGTGCGCTGGATCGCCAGCAGGCCGATCTGGCCCACCGGCGCGGCGATCGACAGGCCGATCGCGGCGGATTGCAGAAAGAGGGTGAGTTGCGGGTCCACGGCTTCATTGTGAGAAGCTGCTGGCGCTCGATCCAGATGATTCTTCAGGTGGTCTGGTTGCTTGTAGTTGAAATTTCAGGCCAAACTGCTGCATGACTGAAAACGTGCTCGACGACAAGGCCTGGAAGCTGCTGCTCGCGCTGCAGCGTGACGGCCGCGCGCCGCTGAAGGTGCTGGCCGAAGCCGCCGGGCTGTCGATCCCGGCCACCGCCGAGCGGCTGAAGCGCCTGCAGGACGCCGGCGTCGTGCGCGGCGTCGTCGCCGACGTCGACGCGGCGCGCGCCGGCTACACGGTGCGTGCGATCGTCGGCCTCACCGTCGCCGGCCAGCCGGCGAAGAAGGCCTTCCTCGAGCAGATCGGCCGTGCCGCCGAGGTGCTGGAGTGCCACCACGTCGCCGGCGCCGATTCCTACCTGCTGACCGTCGTCGCCGCCGACCTGCCGGCGCTGGAGGCCTTCCTCGGCTCGATCAACGCCTGGGGCGAGACACGCACCCAGATCGTGTTCTCGACGCCGATCCCGCGCCGCGGCCTCGTGCCGCCGGGCACGCTGCGCGGCTGATTTCGATCTGGGGTCAGATCTGGGGTCAGGTCTCTGCGGCCAGGGGGTCAGGTCTCACGAGACCTGACCCCGCCTGCTCCTCGAGACCTGACCCCTGCGAGACCTGACCCCGCCTGCTCGCGCGAGACCTGACCCCGCCCCGAGGTGCCGCCGGCGCATTGCGGGACAATCCCGCGCCATGAACCCGACCGACGACATCGCCGCCTACATGGACCGCGTCGGCGCCGCCGCGCGTGTGGCCGCCACCGCGATGGCGCGTGCCGGCTCCGCCGCCAAGGACGACGCGCTGCGCCGCCTGGCTGCCGCGCTGCGCGCCAACCTCGGCCCGCTGCAGCAGGCCAACGAACTCGACCTCGCCGCCGCGCGCGCCGCCGGGCTGGCCGAGCCGATGGTCGACCGGCTCAAGCTCACGGCCAAGGTCGTCGAGACGGTCGCCGAAGGCTGCGAGCAGATCGCCGCGATGCCCGACCCGATCGGCGAGATCAGCGAGCTGCGTCGCCGCCCGACCGGCATCTCGGTGGGCCGCATGCGCGTGCCGCTGGGTGTCTTCGGCATGATCTACGAGAGCCGCCCGAACGTGACGATCGAGGCCGCGTCGCTGGCGATCAAGAGCGGCAACGCCTGCATCCTGCGCGGCGGCTCGGAGGCGCTGCACTCCAACCTCGCGCTGTGGAAGCTGGTCCAGGGCGCGCTGGTCGACGCCGGCCTGCCGGCCGACGCGGTGCAACTCGTCGAGACCACCGACCGCGCCGCGGTCGGCCGGCTGATCACGATGCCGCAGCACGTCGACGTCGTCATCCCGCGCGGCGGCAAGGGCCTGATCGAACGCATCGCCGCCGAGGCGCGTGTGCCGGTCATCAAGCACCTGGACGGCAACTGCCACGTCTACGTCGACGCCGAGGTCGACCTGGAGCAGGCGGTCACCGTCACCGACAACGCCAAGACGCAGAAGGTCAGCCCCTGCAACGCGACCGAGTCGCTGCTGGTGCATGCGGCGCAGGCCGCGGCCTTCCTGCCGCGCATCGGCGCCGTCTTCGCCGCCAAGGGCGTCGAGATGCGCTGCTGCCCGGCGGCCAAGGCGATGCTCGCCGCCGTGCCCGGCGCGCGCGTCGTCGACGCCACCGAGGCCGACTGGGACACCGAGTACCTGGCGCTGGTCATCAGCATCAAGGTCGTCGCCAGCCTCGACGAGGCCATCGCCCACGTCAACCGCCACGGCTCGCACCACACCGACACGATCCTGACGACGAACCACCCGAACGCGATGCGTTTCCTGCGCGAGGTCGACTCGGCCAGCGTGATGGTCAACGCCAGCACGCGTTTCGCCGACGGTTTCGAGTACGGGCTGGGTGCCGAGATCGGCATCTCGACCGACAAGTTCCACGCCCGCGGCCCGGTCGGCCTGGAGGGCCTGACCTCGCTGAAGTGGATCGTGCTCGGCCAGGGCGAGATCCGGCGCTGACGCCGTGTCCTCCGGGCAGATCCTCGTGCTGGCCCTGGCGGCCGTGCTCGTGTTCTGGATGGTCGGTGCCTACAACCGGCTGATGGCGCTGCGCACGGCGATCGCCGCGGCCTGGCAGCAAGTCGCCGAGGCGCTGGCGCGCCGCGGCGAGGCGGCGCAGGCCCTGGCCCAGGCGCTGCGCGAGCCGATGGCCGGCGAAGCCAAGGCGCTGGACGCGCTGCTCGCCGCCGAGGCCCAGGTGCGCGAGGCCGCCGACGCGCTGGGCGCACGCCCGGTGCGGCTGGAAGCGGCGCTGGTGCTGGTCAAGGGCGAGGCGGCGATGGGCGCCGCGGCCAGTCGCGTGCTGGCGCTGCTGGAGCAGCACCCGCTGCTGAAGGTCGAGCCGGCGATCGCCGAGCAGGCCGCGGTGCTGGCCGACGGCGGCTCGCGGCTGGCCTTCGCGCGCCAGCGTTTCAACGAAGCCGGCGCCGCCTACGACGAGGCGATCGCCGAGTTCCCGACGCGGCTCTTGATCCGGCTGTACCGCTTCGGCCCCGCCGGGCGGCTCTGACTCAGGACTGGCCGACGATGGCCGCGGTGGCCACCAGTTCGTCGAACAGCGCCTTGCTGACCTGGCCCGAGACGGCGTAGGGGTCCAGCGTCGCGGTCTCCGAGTACTTCAGCAGCAGCGCCGGGTTCAGCCGCGCCACGCTGACCTGGCCCATCGACCAGCCGGCGAAACGGCGTTCGGCGATCTCCTCGTAGACCAGGATCTCGACCTCGGTGTGGCGCGGGTCGCCGACGATGCGTGCGTACAGGCGGTTGACGGCGCTGCGGCCGCCTTCGAGCACCTGCACGAAGATGCCGTCGGAGTAGCACAGCACCCCGGTGATGCCGAGCGCCGGGTTCTGCGCGCGCGAGGCGCGCAGGATGGCCTGCAGCTCCTCGGGGTCCAGCGCCGGCACGGCGCGGCTGACGTACATGAGGCGGACGAGCATCGCGGGCCTTTCAGTCTTGCTTGCGCGGCAGCAGCGAGAGGAATTCGCGCCGCAGGTTCGGGTCCTTCAGGAACGCGCCGCGCATCACGCTGTTGACCATCGCGCTGTCGGTGTCCTTGACGCCGCGCCAGTGCATGCAGAAATGGTCGGCTTCCATGACGATGGCCAGGCCGTCGGGGCGCACACGCTCCTGCAGCTCGTTGGCGAGCATCGTCACCGCCTCTTCCTGGATCTGCGGGCGGCTCATGATCCAGTCGGTGATGCGGGCGTACTTGGACAGCCCGATCAGGTTGCTGTGCTCGTTGGGCAGCAGGCCGATCCAGACCTTGCCGAAGATCGGGCACAGGTGGTGGCTGCAGGCGCTGCGCACGGTGATCGGGCCGACGATCATCAGCTCGTTCAGGCGCTCGGCGTTCGGGAACTCGGTCACCGACGGCATCGGGTGGAAGCGGCCGCGGAAGACCTCGTCGATGTACATCTTGGCCACCCGCTTGGCCGTCTCCTGCGTGTTGTGGTCGCTCTCGGTGTCGATGACCAGCGCGCGCAGCAGCTCCTCCAGCTTGGCCTGGACTTCCTTCTTCAGCTCGGGCAGCTCGCCCTCGCGCACGAAGTCGGCGATGTTGTCGTTGGCGTGGAAGCGCTTGTCGGCGCAGACCAGGCGGTAGCGGATGCGCTCGGACACCGGCATCGAGGCCAGTTCCTCCTCGCTGCGCAGCAGGCGCGGCGGCGTGGACTCCGGGAGCGGGACGGTCTTGGCCATGGGGATGGGCGGGCCGGTCGGCCGGGGGCGAAGGGAGCCGGTATTGTGCGGCGCGCTTCGTCGGCGTGCAGGCTCCGCTTAGACTGCCCTGGTGACCACTCCGACTTCGTCCGTGCCGCTGTCGCGGCTGCTCGATCTGACCGCCGACGCCGTGCACGCGGTGCGCCAGGGCCGCTCGCTGACCGACGTGCTGGCGCGTGTGCCGCCCGACGCCCGCCCAGGCGTGCAGGCGCTCAGCTTCCACGTCATGCGCTGGCTCGGCAGTGCCGGCGAGGCGCGCGCGCTGATGGCACCGAAGTCGCCGCCGCCGCACGTCGAGTCGCTGCTGCTGACGGCGCTGGCGCTGCTCTGGCCGACCGGCGAGCCCTCGCCCTATGCCGACCACACGCTGGTCGACCAGGCGGTGCACGCCGCCCACCAGCGCACGCCGGTGGCCGCCGGCTTCATCAATGCCGTGCTGCGCCGCTTCGTGCGCGAGCGCGACAAGCTCGCTGCGGCGGCGCGCCACCAGCCGCTGGGCGCGTTCAACCACCCGCTGTGGTGGATCGAGCGCGTGCGCCACGACTGGCCGACGCAGTGGCAGGCGCTGCTGCAGGCCTCGAACGTGCATCCGCCGTTCACGCTGCGTGTCAACCGCCGCCGCGGCAGCGGCGAGGCCTACGTGCAGCGCCTGGCGGCCCAGGGTCGAGCCGCGACGCTGGTCGACGACGCGGCGCTGGGCGGCCAGGCCGTCGTGCTGGCCGAGCCCTGTCCGGTGACGCAGCTGCCCGGTTTTGCCGAAGGCGAGGTCTCGGTGCAGGACGCGGCGGCGCAGCGTGCGGCGCCGCTGCTCGTCGGCGACGGGCTGCCGGCCGGCGCGCGTGTGCTCGACGCCTGCGCCGCTCCGGGCGGCAAGACCGGGCACCTGCTCGAGCTGGCCGATCTCGACGTGCTGGCGCTGGACAGCGACCCGGTGCGCCTGGCGCGTGTGCAGGAGAACCTGAACCGGCTGCAGCTGCAGGCCACGCTGCGCGCCGGCGACGCCCGCGACACCGCACGCTGGTGGGACGGCCGGCCCTTCGACGCCATCCTGCTCGACGCGCCGTGCAGCGCCGCAGGCATCGTGCGCCGCCACCCCGACGTGCGCTGGCTGCGCCGCCCCGACGACATCACCGCGCTGGCGCGGCTGCAGGGCGAGATCCTCGACGCGCTGTGGCCGCTGCTCGCGCCCGGCGGCCGCCTGGTCTACGCCACCTGCTCGCTGTTCCGCAGCGAGGGGGCCGAACAGATCGACGCGTTTTTGCAACGCCACGCCGACAGCGGCGCGAGCCTGGATCCGCTGTCGCCCGGGCACCTGCTGCCGCTGGCCGACAATCCCTCGCAGCCGTCGGCGCGCCAGGCGCTGCACGACGGCTTCTACTACGCCCTCGTCCACAAGGCCTGACGCCCGAGCACCACCCGTCATGCGATCGCCGCCGGTCCGCCGAAGACTGCTGCTGGGCCTGGGGCTGTGGGCCGTGCTCGGCTGGCTCGGCCTGGGGGCCGCGCCGGCACGGGCCCAGGGCGTCGAGCTGATCCAGCTGCAGTCCGGCCGCAGCGACGGCGCGCTGACGCTGGAGTTCGCCGCCCGCGTGACGCTGCCCAAGGCCGTCGAGGACGCGATGGCACGCGGTGTGCCGGTCTACTTCGTCGCCCAGGCGACGCTGCGGCGTGACCGCTGGTACTGGCGCGACGAGCGTGTGGCGCGGGTCTCGCGCAGCTGGCGCGTCGTCTACCAGCCGCTCACCTCCAGCTGGCGTGTCGGCCTGGGCGGCCTGAACCAGACCTACGCGACGCTGGCCGAGGCGATGGCCGCGGTCACGCGCAGCGCCGGCTGGCGCATCGCCGAGCTGTCGCAGCTCGAGCCGGGCAAGGACTACTACATCGAGTTCAGCTGGCGGCTCGACACCAGCCAGCTGCCCAGCCCGATGCAGATCGGACTGGGCGGCCAGGCCGACTGGGCGATCGGCGCGGAGCGCGAGTTGCCGGTCGAGCTGCCATGAACCGTCCGGCGCGCTGGATCTGGATCGTCGCGCTGGTCGCGGGCATCGGCGCGGCGCTGGTGCTGGCCTTCGTGCTGTCGCTGTCGACGGCCGGCGGCGGCTTCTACGAGCGCCACTTCGTCTGGCTGTTCTGGGTCAACGCGGCGGTCGCGGCGCTGCTGGTGCTGGTCATCGGCGTGGCGGCGGTGCGCCTTGTGCTGCGGCTCAAGCGCGGCAAGTTCGGCAGCCGGCTGCTGATCAAGCTGGCCGGCATCTTCGCCCTCGTCGGCGTGCTGCCGGGCCTGGTGATCTATGCCGTGTCCTACCAGTTCGTCTCGCGCAGCATCGACGCCTGGTTCGACGTCAAGGTCGCCGGCGCACTGGACGCCGGGCTGGCGCTGGGCAAGACGACGCTGGACGCGCTGCAGGCCGACGTCGCCGGCAAGGCGCGCCTGGCCGCCGAGCGGCTGGGCGACTCGCGCCAGCCGTCGCCGCTGGTGCTCGAACGCCTGCGCGAGCAGACCGGGGTGCGCGAGATCGCGCTGCTCAACCACAGCGGCCAGATCCTTGCCACGGCCGGTGTCGCGCCGGGCTCGTCGCCGCCGGAGCGGCCGCCGACGACGCTGCTGCGCCAGGCGCGCTCGCTGGGCGTGGCCAGCCAGATCGAGGGCCTGGATGACGAGGCGCTGAGCGCCAGCGACGGCGCCGGCGGGGCGCCGCGCCTGCGTGCGCTGGCGCTGCTGCCCGACGCCAGCATCCGCCTGTCGCCCGGCGACGACCGCTTCCTGATGGTGGTGCAGCCGCTGCCACGCAAGCTGGCGGTCGACGCGCTGGCCGTGCAGGCCGCACACGGCGAGTACCAGCAGCGCGCGCTGGCGCGCGACAGCCTGTCGCGCATGTACATCGGCACGCTGACGCTGGCGCTGATCCTCGCCGTCTTCGGCGCCGTGCTGCTGGCCATCCTGCTGGGCAACCAGCTCGCGCGGCCGCTGCTGCTTCTGGCCGACGGCATGCGCCAGGTGGCCGCCGGCGACTTGAAGCCCAAGCCGGTGTTCGCCTCGGGCGACGAGCTCGGCGGGCTGACGCGCTCGTTCGCCGACATGACGGCGCAGCTGGCCGACGCGCGCGAGCAGGTGCAGCGCGGCGTCGACCAGCTCGAAGGCGCGCGCACCCGGCTGCAGACCATCCTGGACACGCTGACCGCCGGCGTCATCGTCTTCGACCGCGAAGGCTGCATCGACACCGTCAACCCGGGCGCGACGCGCATCCTCGGCCTGTCGGTGGCCGCCTGGCGCGGCCGCCACCTGGGCGAGCTGCCCGAACTCGAGGGTTTCGCACGCAGCGTCGAGCAGCGTTACGAGCAGCTCGCCGACCGCAGCGAACTCGGCGGCGACCACTGGCAGGACGCGTTCGAGCTCGCGCGCCCCGAAGGCGTGACCCTGACGCTGCTGGTGCGCGGCGCACCGCTGCCCGGCGAGCAGCGGCTGATGGTCTTCGACGACATCACCGAGGTCGTCTCGGCGCAGCGTTCGCAGGCCTGGGCCGAGGTCGCGCGGCGGCTGGCGCACGAGATCAAGAACCCGCTGACGCCGATCCAGCTGTCGGCCGAGCGGCTGCAGCACCGGCTGGAGAGCAAGCTCGAGGGCAGCGACCAGGCGCTGCTGCTGCGCTCGGTGGCGACCATCGTCGCCCAGGTCGACGCGATGCAGCGCCTGGTCAACGAGTTCCGCGACTACGCCCGGCTGCCGGCCGCGCAGATGAAGCCGCTGGACCTGAACGCCCTGGCCAACGAGGTGCTGGCGCTGTACGGCCAGGCGCACGATCGCGGCCAGCTCGTCGTGCGTCTGACCGAGCCGCTGCCGCGCATCCTGGGCGACGCGACGCAGATCCGCCAGGTCATCCACAACCTGGTGCAGAACGCGCTGGACGCGGTGTCCGAGCGTGCCGACGGCCGCGTCGAGATCGGCACCGCGCGCTCGTTGGGCGACAACGGCGAGCTGCGTGCGGTGCGGCTGTTCGTGCAGGACAACGGCCCCGGGTTCCCGGACAAGGTGCTCAAGCGCGCCTTCGAGCCCTACGTCACGACCAAGGCCAAGGGCACCGGTCTCGGGCTGGCGGTCGTCAAGAAGATCGCCGACGAACATCACGCGCGGCTGCGGGCCGTCAACATGCACTTGGACGACGCCCCGGAATCCCCGGTGACCGGGGCCCGAGTTTCGCTATCATTTTCCTTACTCGCACCTGCGCCGAACCCCGAGACCGACGGCGGTCCGGCCACCGCTTCCGGTGACGCAACACAGGTGCTTTGACCTCAGCGCATGGCAACGATTCTGGTAGTGGACGACGAGCTGGGCATTCGCGCCCTGCTCTCGGAGATCCTCAGCGACGAAGGCCACACGGTCGAGCTGGCGGAAAACGCGGCTCAGGCACGCCAGGTGCGCGAGGCCTTGCGCCCCGACCTCGTGCTGCTGGACATCTGGATGCCCGACGTCGACGGCATCTCGCTGCTCAAGGAGTGGGGCACGAGTGGGCTGCTGACGATGCCGGTCATCATGATGAGCGGCCACGGCACGATCGACACCGCGGTCGAGGCCACCAAACACGGGGCCGTCGCCTTCCTCGAGAAGCCGATCACGCTGCAGAAGCTGCTGCGCGCCGTCGAGCAGGCGCTGGTGCGCCCGGGCCAGCGCCTGGCCGCGGCCGGCGTCGCGCCGGGCGGTGCCCGCGAGCCGCTGCCGGCGTCGAGGCCGTTCCTCAACGGCAGCCCGGCCCTGGTGTCCACCGGTGTCGCGGCTGCGCCGGTGCCGGCGGTGCCCCCGGGGCCGCGCCCCGAGCAGAGCTTCGATCTCGACCGCCCGCTGCGCGAGGCGCGCGACGCGTTCGAGAAGAGCTACTTCGAGTTCCACCTCGCCAAGGAAGGCGGCTCGATGACGCGCGTGGCCGAGAAGACCGGCCTCGAGCGCACCCACCTGTATCGCAAGCTCAAGCAGCTGGGTGTCGATCTCACGCGCAACAAGCGTGGCGTTTCCTGAAACCTGTGCTATAGTCGCGGGCTCTTGGCCTGGTAGCTCAGTTGGTAGAGCAGCGGATTGAAAATCCGCGTGTCGGTGGTTCGATTCCGCCCCAGGCCACCAAGCGGGATTAGCTCAGTTGGTAGAGCGATACCTTGCCAAGGTATAGGTCGAGAGTTCGAGCCTCTTATCCCGCTCCAAGATTCGAGGGCCCGGTTTCGTAAGAAGCCGGGCCCTTTGTCTTTTCCGCGACCCGCTTCAGCTCTCGGCCGTGAAGAAGCTCTGGCGGCCCAGGTCGCAGCGCGCCACGGCGCTGCCGTAGGCCTGGCTCAGCGAAGCGCTGCTCAGCACCTCGTCCGGATGGCCGGCGGCCAGCACGCGGCCGCCTGCCAGCAGCGTCACGTGGTCGCAGTAGCGTGCCGCCAGGTGCAGGTCGTGCAGCACCACCAGGACGGCGGCGTCGGCGGCGTCGGCGGCGCAGGCGCGCAGCAGGCGCATCAGCTGGTGCTGGTGCGGCAGGTCCAGGTGCGCGGCCGGCTCGTCGGCCAGCAGCAGCGGCGGGCGGTGCGCGATCGCGCGCGCCAGCGCGGCGCGCGCCGCCTCGCCGCCGGACAGCGTGTGCAGCCGGCGCCGCATCAGCGGCCCGAGTTCGCAGGCCTCGATCAGCGCCGCGTCCGGCGGCGCCAGCGCCAGCTGCAGCAACTCCTCGACCGTCAGGTCCCAGTGGCTGTGCGTCTGCTGCGGCAGGTAGCCGATGGCCTGGGCCAGCGCGCGCGGCTTCCAGGCGGCCAGCGGGCGGCCGAGCAGGCGCACCTCGCCGGCGTGTGCCGGGCGCAGGCCGATCAAGGCCTGCAGCAGCGTGCTCTTGCCGGCGCCGTTGGCGCCGACCAGCGCGAACAGGCCGCGCGCCGGCCACGACGCGGTGATGCCGAGCAGCAGCGTGCGCGCGCCGGCTCGCACTTCCAGCCCGTGCGTCGCCAGGGCCGGCGATGTCGTCGTGTCCATCGTCACTCCCGCCGTCTCAGCAGCAGGCCCAGGAAGAATGGCCCGCCGACCAGCGCCGTCAGCAGCCCGGCCGGGATTTCGCTGGGCGCCAGCGCCGCGCGGGCGATCAGGTCCACCAGCACCATCGCCGTGCCGCCGGCGAGCACGCAGGCCGGCACCAGCCGGCCGTGCAGCGGCCCCAGCCACCAGCGCAGCAGATGCGGCACCACGAGGCCGACGAAGCCGATCAGCCCGCCCCAGCAGACCGCCAGCGCGGTGGCCAGCGCCGCCAGCAGCACCGCCTGCGCGACCAGCCGCGGCACGCGCACGCCCATGCCGTGCGCCGCCTGTTCGCCCAGGCCGAGCGCGTCCAGCCCGAAAGCCAGCCGCCGGGCGCCGGCGGCCAGCAGCACCAGCAGCGGCACGAAAGCCGCGCACTGCGCTGCGGTCGGTGTCTGCACGCCGCCCAGTTGCCAGGAGATCAGCGCGCGCAGATTGGTCGACTCGTCGCCGAAGAGCATCAGCAGCAGCCCGCGCAGCGCCGATAGGATGGCCGCCAGCGCGACGCCGGCCAGCAGCAGCCGTGCCGGCTGCCAGCCGCCGCCGGCGCGGCCGACGGCCAGCACCAGCCAGCTTGCGCCCCAGGCACCGGCGAACGCCAGCAGCGGCAGCGACCAGCCTGGCGGCAGCCACTGCGGCAGCAGCAGCGCGATGGCCGCGCCCACCGCGGCGCCCGAGGCGCTGCCCAGCAGATAGGGTTCGGCCAGCGGGTTGCGGAACACGCCCTGGAACAGCAGCCCGGCCAGCGCGAGGCAGGCGCCGACGAAAAACGCCGCGGCGACACGCGGCGCGCGCCACACCCAGACCAGGTCGTGCATCAGCCCGTCGCCGCCCAGCCACTGCGCCGGCGCCACCCAGGCCGCGCCGCCGCTGAGCGCCAGCACCAGCGCCACCAGCAGCGCCGCGGCCAGCAGCGGCATCGCCTGCCGCGCCCTCATGCCGCCGCTCCGAAGGCCTGCGGATGCAGCGCGCGGGCGTAGGCCAGCACGGCCTCGGTCTGGCGCGGCCCGGGGATCAGGAAATGGCTGCGCGGCAGCACGACGACGCGCCCTTCGCGCACCGCGCGCAGCCGCGACCAGCCCGGCCGGGCCGCGATCTCCTCGGCCGGCCGTGGCACGGCCTGCAGCGACACGATGACCTCCGGGTCACGCAGCAGCACCGCCTCGGCGCTGACCTGCTGCGCGCCGGCCAGGTCGGTAAAGACGTTGCGCCCGCCGGCGCAGGCCAGCGCGTCGTCGGCGTAGTGCCCGCGGCCGACGGTCTGGTAGGCGCCGCGTGCGGCGGCCGCGGTCTCCAGGTACACGCTCGGCTGTGGCCGGCCCTGCCAGGCCTGGCGGATGGCCGCCAGCGCGCCGTCGAAACGCGCCAGCAGCGCCGCCGCGGCGGCTTCGCAGCCGGTGGCGCGGCCGACGAGGTCGATGTTGCGCCGCACCGCCGCCAGGTCCGGATGCGCCAGCACCAGCACCGCGACGCCGGCGCGCTCGAATGGCTCGACGAGGCCCAGCGCGCTGCCGTGCGACGGCGTCAGCACGATCAGGTCGGGCTTCAGCGCCGCCAGCGCCTCGGGCGAATAACCCAGCGCGCCGCCGACCGACGGTTTGGCCAGCGCCGCCTCGGGATATCGCACGCGGCCGCCGATCGCCGCGACACGCGCCTCCAGCCCGAGCGCAAAGACGATCTCGATGTTGCTCGGAAAGATCGCGACGATGCGCTGCGGCGGCGCGGCCAGCCGCAGCCTGCGCCCCAGCGCGTCGACGACGCTGCGCGGCCAGGTGTCCGCGGCCTGTGCCTCGCGCCCGGCACAGCACAGCGCGGCACCCGCCAGCAGCGCCCGCCGCGCCGGCGACGAAGGCCCGCTTACCACTGCGCCTTCAGCCGCAGGAACAGGCTGCGCGGCGTGCCGAAGCAGCCTGCTTCCTGCGACGAGAAGTCGTCGGCGATGTACTCGACGTCGGCGAGGTTGTCGACGCCGGCCTGCACCGACAGCCGCGGCGTCGCCTGCCAGGTGACGGCCGTCGCCAGCAGCGTGTACGACGGCAGGATCTGCGAGTGCTCGACGTTGTCGCGCAGCGGACGGCGGCCGACGTGGTTGGCGCTGCCCGTCCACTGCCAGTCGCCTTGCGACCAGGCGAGGCCGGCGCCGGCGATGTGGCGCGCCGACATGCGCATGCGGTTGCCGGCGTAGTTCGGCCCCGGGTTGCCGGCGCTGTCATAGGTCGGGAAGTCGCGCAGCCGCGCGTCCTGCCAGGTGTAGTGGGCGTAACCCGACCAGGCCGCCGACAGCCGCGCGCGCAGCAGCGTCTCCAGCCCGCGCACGCGCGAGCTGGCATTGGTGAAGATGAAGCTGTCGGGCCCGGTGCGAAACGATCGCTGGCCGTCGGTCTTGTCGGCCTGGAACAGCGCCACCTGGTAGCTCCAGCGGTCGTCGAGCGCGCGGCCCTTGGCGCCGATCTCGAGGCTGCGCGTGACTTCCGGGCGCAGCAGCGCCGGCACGACGACACCCGAGCGCGTGTTCAGCGCCACGGCCTGCGGCCGGAAGCCTTCGGCCCAGTTGGCGAACAGCGCGTTCTCGCTCGCCGCCGAGGCCGCGTAGCGCCAGTCGGCGCCCAGCCGCGGGCTGGTGCGGCTGGCCTCCTGGTGCGCCTGCACGGTGGTGCCGCTGCGCCGCAGCGTCTGCTCGAAGCGGTCGTGGCGCAGGCCGGCGCTGAGGCTCAGCGCGCCGATGTCGATGCGGTCCTGCAGGTACAGGCTGCGCACGCGCTGGTCGAAGCGCGAGTCGGTCACCGGGCCGCGGATGCCGCGCGGATCGCTGCCGACGTTGCTGACCGGCGTGTCGTAGTCGGGGCCGCGATAGGTCGGTGCGCCGCTGAACGACGGCGAGGCCTGGTCCTGCCAGCCGGACTCGAGGTTCAGCCCGAGCTGCAGCGCGTGCCGTGTCACACCGAGTTCGGCCTTGGCGTTCAGCGTGAACTCGTGGAACAGCCCGCGGTCCTGGGTGTCGGTCTCCGACCAGCCCTTGGTGACGGCGGCCGGCGGCGGCACGATGGTGATGCCGCCCTGGAACAGGCGGTCGTAGCGCGCCATGCTGCTCAGGTGCTCGAAGCTGATCGCCGGCGTCAGCCGCACGCGGTTGCGCCAGGCCAGGCTCAGGTACTCGCCGTCGACGTGCGCGCCGGGGATGCCGTAGTTGTCCTCCGGGGCTATGCCGAACATCGGATGGCCGTCCTTCAGCGGCACGATCGAGCCGCGTTTGGCGTTCACCTGGCTGGAAAAGAGCTGCACGCTGCTGGCCCAGTCGCGGGTCATCGCCAGCTCGCCGCCGACGCTGGCCGTGGCCTGGTCGCGCGGCGTGCCGTCCTGGAAGCCGTCGACGCGGCTGTAGGCGGCGCCCACCGACAGATGGCCGCGTTCGCCGTCCCAGCGCTGGCGCAGGCCGAGGTCGCGGCGGCCGAAGCTGCCCAGCGTCGCGCGCGCGCTGCCGCCTTCGGCCTCGGGTTCGATGAACATCTGCACGACGCCGCCGATCGCGTTGCGGCCGTACAGCGCCGAAGCCGGGCCCTTGATGAACTCGATGCGCTCCAGCAGGTCGGGCGCGACCAGCGTCAGGTCGGCGTTGCCTTGCAGCAGGCGCAGCGGCACGCCGTCGATCAGCACCAGCACGTCCTGGGTGTCGCGCAGGCCGCGGGTCTCGAAACGCGTGAAGTAGTTGCCCTGGGTGCCGTGCTGCAGCCCGGGCACGGCGCGCAGCGCGTCCTCGAGCGTGCGCGCGCCGACGGCGTCCATCTCGTCGCGGCCGACGGCGTAGGTGCAGAACGGCAGATCCAGCGGGTCTTCGGCGACGCGTGTCGCGGTGACGACGCGGCGCTCGGCGGTGATCTGCACCGTCTCGACGGCCTCGCTCTGGGCCTGGGCGGCGGCCGGCAGCAGCAGCGCCAGCACGGCAGGGCGCCAGTGGCGCGACGGTGATCTTTCCTGTGGCTTCATCTTCATCGTCTCTTCTTCTGGAGGGAGGGAAACAGGGTCAGTCGCGGTGCCAGAGCAGCACCGCGCTGCGTTTGGCGCAGCCCAGGCGCAGGCCGCGGCGGCCGGGCCGCGCCGAGGCGGCGACCTGGGCCAGCACCTGCGGCCGGCGTTCGTCGCCGGGCAGCAGACGCAGGCGCTCGATGACGTGCGCCTGGGCCGCGGCCAGCGACTCGAAACACACCTCGTAGCGCCAGTCGGCGAAGTGCAGCGCCTGCGGCGCGCGTGTGGGGCCCAGTGCGGCGAGCACACGTTCGACGACCGGGCGCGTGTCGGCGCCGTGCAGTTCGGGCGTCAGCACGCCGGCCAGGCAGAAAGTCGCCGGCCCGGCCTGCGCCGGCACGACCCAGGCCATGCAGCGGCGCCAGCGTGTGGCCATCGCGTCGTGGAAGGCGGCGGGTTCACGCTGCGCCGGCGGCAGGTGCGCGGCCAGCAGCGTGTCGGCGGCGACGGCGGGCTCGAGCTGCGTCCAGTCGACGGGCGACAGCTCCAGACGGATGCCGCGCACGGCCAGCGCCGGTCGCCGCGCGAGCAGCCGGCGCTGCATCTCGGGCTGTGGTTCGACGGCGTGCCAGCGCGCGCCGGGCGCGAGCATGCGGCGGCTGAGCACGCCGCTGCCGGCCCCGATGTCGAGCAGATCGGGCAGCAAGCGCGGCAGCAGCGGCAGCACGGCGCGGGCGTAACCCGAGCGCACGATGGTGTGCGCGTAGAACGCGGCTTCGGCCTCGCCCCAGGCGCTGGGCGTGGCGGCGTCGGGCCGGAGTTCCGGCGCGTTGGAAGACATGGGAATACCGGCGTACGCGCCCTGGCCGCTTCCCCGCAGCCTGGCGCCTTACGGCCTGCCGCTCGCGCGGCACGCCACCTCGTTGGCCGGTATCCGGGCTGGCGAAGACGACCCGTGTGTCCTTCCCAGGAGACGACTCCCAGTGGCTTCGACACGAGCTGGGGCCGGTGAGGCCCCGTCCGCTTACCGTTGCGGGGGCAGCTCAGGTTGGGGGCACGAGGCCCCTCCCTGATTCCCGTTGAACTGCATCCACCGGAGGGTGGGCGCGAGCACCAACGGCCGGCATCATAACCAGCGCCGCCGGCGGCCCCGCCGCGAGACCTGACCTGTATCATGCGCCGCGTTGGTGCTCGCCGAGGCTTTCCGCCGAGGCAGTTCAACGGGAATCAGGAAGGGCGAGGCCGTCACGGCGCGAGCCCCAACCTGAGCTGCCCCCGCAACGGTAAGCGGACGGAAAGACGGCTTCGTGCCGGCTCTTCCGGCCCGTGACACGGCCACTGGGACGGCGGCGCGCCAGCGTCGCCACCGGGAAGGCGTCACGGACAGGTCCGCCAGCCCGGATACCGGCCAACGAGGTGGCGTGCCCGCGCGAGCGGCGCGCCGTGTAGCGCCAGCCGCGGGGAAGCGGCCGGGCGCGCCGAACCCGTCTCACGTTTTCCGAGCCGTCCCTTCCCAGCGCGTGCCGTGTCGCCGCGCCCGAGCCGTCGTGCGGCGGCGGGCCGCCGTCGTCGCGCCGTCTCGACCCAGGAGCACCCGATGCACATCGAACCCGGCGTCCTCGCCCAGACCAAGATCCTCGCCGCCAACGTCGCCGCCAGCGGCGTGCTGCTGGCGCACCTGCCGGCGCTCGCCAGGCGCCCGGCGCTGTGGCTGCGCACGCTGCTCGCGGCGGTGTTCTTCTCGCTGTTCATGCAGTCCTTCCACATGGCCGTCGGCCCGTCGGAGCTGCACTTCATCGGCGCGATGCCGATCTACCTGCTGCTGGGTTACCTGCCGACGCTGTTCGGCTTCGCGCTCGGCCTCGCGCTGCAAGGCCTGCTGTTCGAGCCGCAGGACCTGCTGCACTTGGCGGTGAACACGCTGTCGCTGGTCGTGCCGCTGACCGCGGTTCACTTCGGCATCGGCCGCCGTCTGTCGGCCGCGCAGGTCAGCGAGGCGCGAGTCGCCACGGTGCTGCGCCTGGACGCCGCCTACTACGCCGGCGTCACGGCGATGGTCGGCTTCTGGCTGGCCATCGGCCAGGAAGCGACGCCGCTGGCCGACTGGGCGCGTTTCGCTTCGTCCTACCTCGTGCTGGTGGCGCTGGAGCCGGTGTTCACGCTGCTGATCGTGCGCGCCGTGCGCCGCTGGCGCGAAGCCGGCTGGGCGCGCGCCTGCCTGGACGAGCGGCTCACCGCCGCCGCCTGACGGACGGCACCATGCAGATCGAAACGCCCCCGTTCGATCGCGACAAACCGCGCCCTCAGGGCGAACGCCGGGGGCTGGTGATCGTGCACACCGGGCCGGGCAAGGGCAAGAGCACCGCCGCCTTCGGCCTGGCGCTGCGCGCCCACGGCCGCGGCAAGGCGGTGAAGATCTTCCAGTTCATGAAAGTGCCCTCGGCACGGTTCGGCGAGCACCGGCTGTTCGAGCAGCTGGGCATCCCGATCGAAGGCCTGGGCGACGGTTTCAGCTGGAAGAGCCGCGACCTGGGCCACTCCGCCGAGCTGGCGCGTGCCGGCTGGCACCGCGTGCGCGACACGGTGCTGTCGGGTGCGCACTTCCTCGTCGTGCTCGACGAGGTGATGGCGCCGCTGCGCTACGGCTGGATCCCGCTGGACGAGCTGCTCGCCTGCCTGCGCGCGCGCCCGCCGCAGGTCAACGTGCTGCTGACCGGGCGCGGCGCGCCGCCGGAGCTCATCGAAGCCGCCGACACCGTCACCGAGATGACCAAACTGAAACACCACTACGACGCCGGCGTGCCTGCACAGCGCGGCATCGAGGACTGAACCCATGCACAAGATCCCCGCGACCATCGTCACCGGCTTCCTCGGCGCCGGCAAGACGACGCTGCTGCGCCACCTGCTGACGAACGCCGGCGGCCGCCGCATCGCCGTCATCGTCAACGAGTTCGGCGAACTCGGCATCGACGGCGAACTGCTGCGCGGCTGCGGCA
Source organism: Rubrivivax benzoatilyticus JA2 = ATCC BAA-35 (assembly GCF_000190375.1). Lineage (GTDB taxonomy): Bacteria > Pseudomonadota > Gammaproteobacteria > Burkholderiales > Burkholderiaceae_C > Rubrivivax > Rubrivivax benzoatilyticus. Next base: position 5,420 of record NZ_AEWG01000027.1, on the reverse strand, counting down.
TCGGCTGCGACGAAGAAGGCCGCGACGACGGCAACCTCGTCGAACTGGCCAACGGCTGCCTGTGCTGCACGGTGCAGGAGGAGTTCGCGCCGGTGATGGAGCGCCTGGCCGAGCGCCGCGAGCGCATCGATCACCTCGTCATCGAGACCTCGGGCCTGGCCTTGCCCAAGCCGCTGGTGCAGGCCTTCCAGTGGCCGACGCTGCGCCACGCGTTCACGGTCGACGCCGTCGTCACCGTCGTCGACGCGCCGGCGGTGGCCGAAGGCCGTTTCGCCGACGACCCGCAGGCCGTCGACCTCCAGCGCCGCGCCGACGACAACCTCGACCACGAGTCGCCGCTGGCCGAACTGTTCGAGGACCAGCTCGCCACCGCCGACCTCGTCGTGCTGAACAAGACCGACGTGCTCGACGCCGCGGCGCTGGCCGCCGTCGAGGCCCAGGTGCGCGCCGGTGCGCCGGCGGCCGTCAAGCTGCTCGCCGCGCAGCACGGCCGCCTGGCGCCTGACGTGCTGCTGGGCCTGGGCCGCGCCGTCGAGGACGCGATCGACGGCCGCCACACGCACCACGACGAAGAAGAGGACCACGACCACGACGAGTTCGACTCGGTCGCGCTGACGGTCGAGGTGACGGACCGCGAGCGCCTGCTGCAGGCGTTGGCCGCGCTCGTCGCGCGCCACGAGATCTACCGCGCCAAGGGCTTCGTCGCGCTGCCCGGCGCGGCGATGCGCCTCGTCGTGCAAGGCGTCGGCGCGCGCCTGGACAGCCACTTCGACCGGGCCTGGCGCGCGGGCGAGGCACGTGTCTCGCGTCTGGTGCTGATCGGCGCCGGGCTCGACGCCGCCGTGCTGCAGGCCGAGCTGCAGCAGGCGCTGGCCGCCGGCTGATGCACCTGCTGTCGACACGCGCCGCCGGCCTCGTCGACGACGACGGCCGCGGCGTCGTGCGCCTGGCGCAGACGCCGGGCGAGATCGTCGTGCTCAGCGCCGCCGACAGCACGCTGGCGCTGCTGGCCGACACCGCCGCGGCGCTGCCGGCCGGCTTCCCCAGCGTCCGCCTGGCCAACCTGATGGCGCTGCGCCAGCCGGCCTCGGTCGACCTCTACGTCGACGAGGTGCTGCAGCACGCACGCGCCGTCGTCGTCGATCACCTCGGCAATGCCGCCGACTGGGCCTATCTCGTCGAACAGGCCGGGCGCACGGCGCGCCGGCGCGGCCAGTGGCTGGCGCTGTTCTCGGGCGACTTCGGCGAAGACCCGCAGCTGCTCGCGCGCTCCACCGCCGCCGCCGACGACTGCCGCCTGCTCTGGCGCTGTCTGCGCGACGGCGGGCCGGCGCAGGCCGAGGCCTTCTTCGCGCTGATCGCGCACGCCGCCTTCGGCCGCGGCGAGCGCCCTTCGCTGCCCGAGCCGCTGCCTTGTGCGCTGCCTTATGTGCCGCGCGACGCCGCCGCCTGGCCTGCGCGCCCGGCCGGCGCGCCGGTGGCGCTGCTGGTCTTCTACCGGGCCCATCTGCAGTCGGGCAACACGGCGGTCTTCGACGCCCAGCTCGCGGCGCTGGCCGCCGCCGGGCTGGAGCCGCTGGCGCTGGCCGTCGACACGCTGAAGAACGCCGAGAGCCTGGCGCTGCTGCGCACGCTGGCGGCGCGCCACGCGGTCGATGTCGTGCTCAACGCGACGGCGTTTGCGCTCGGCGGCGCCGGTGCCGGTTTCGAGCCGCTGGCCGGCGACGCGCCGGTGCTGCAGCTGCTGCTGGCCGGCAGCACACGCGAACGCTGGGCCGAAGACCCGCACGGCCTGGCGCCACGCGACCTGGCGATGCAGGTCGTGCTGCCCGAGGTCGACGGCCGCATCGCGACGCGCGCGATCAGCTTCAAGGGCGTGGCCTGGCGCTGCGAGCGCACCGAGATCGACGTCGTGCGCTACCAGCCCGAACCCGAGCGCATGGCGTTCGTCGCCGAGCTGGCGCGGCGCTGGTGCCGGCTGCGCCACGTGCCGCCGGCCGATCAGCGCCTGGCGCTGGTGCTGGCCAACTACCCGAACGACGACGCGCGCCTGGCCAACGGCGTCGGCCTGGACACGCCGGCCTCGACGCTGCTGATCCTGCAGGCGCTGCACGAATCGGGTTACGCCGTCGGCGCGCTGCCGCCCGACAGCGAGGCGCTGATGCAGACGCTGGCCGCCGGCGTCACCAACGACATCGAGGCTAACGACGTGCGCCCGGCGGCGCAGAGCCTGGCGCTGGCCGACTACCGTGCCGAGTTCGAGCGCCTGCCGGCCGTCTGCCGCGACGCCGTGCTCGCGCTCTGGGGCGCGCCCGAGGCCGACCCGATGATGCGTGCCGGGCGCTTCATGATCCCGGGGCTGCGCCTGGGGCGCGTCTTCGTCGGCATCCAGCCGGCGCGTTCGCGCGGGCCCGACCTGCTGGCGCGTTATCACGACGCCGACCTCGTGCCGCCGCACGCCTACCTGGCGTTCTATTTCTGGCTGCGCCGCCACTGGGCGGCCGACGCCGTCGTGCACGTCGGCAAACACGGCAACCTGGAGTGGCTGCCGGGCAAGAGCGTCGCGCTCGGCGAAGCCTGCTGGCCCGACCTGCTGCTCGGGCCGATGCCGCACCTGTACCCGTTCATCGTCAACGACCCCGGCGAAGGCTGCCAGGCCAAGCGCCGCACGCAGGCGGTCATCGTCGACCACCTGATGCCGCCGCTGACACGTGCCGAGTCCTACGGCGCGCTGCTCGACATCGAACGCACGATGGACGAGTACTACGAGGCGCTGGCGCTGGACCCGCCGCGCGCGCGCCGGTTGCGCCAGGTGCTGCTCGGCCAGGTGATCGGCGCCGGGCTGCACCGCGAACTGGGCTTCGACGCGCCCGAAGACGACGGCCAGCGCGAGGCGCTGCTGCGCCGCCTCGACGCCTTCCTCTGCGAGCTGAAGGAAGCGCAGATCCGCGACGGCCTGCACGTCTTCGGTCGCTCGCCCGAAGGCCGGGCGCGGCGCGACACGCTGCGGGCGCTGGCGCGTTTCGAGCGCGGCGCCGCGCCGGGCGACGCCAGCCTGCTGCGCACGCTGGCCGCCGACCTGGCGCTGGGCTTCGACCCGCTCGCGCCCGACTGGGCCCGGCCCTGGGACGGCCCGCGCCCGGCGCTGCTGCTGTCGCTGGCCGACACGCCCTGGCGCCACGCCGGCCACACACGCGAGCGCCTGGAACTGCTGGCCGAACGCCTGCTCGAAGCGCACGCGCTGCAGCCTGGCGCGCCGGCCGCCGACGCCGACGCCTGGCCGCAGACCGCGCCGGTGCTGGCCGCGCTGCGCGACGTGCTGGCGCCGCGGCTGGACGCCTGCGGCGCCGAGGAGATGCGCCAGCTGCTGCGTGGCCTGGGCGGCCGCGTCGTGCCGCCCGGGCCCAGCGGCGCGCCGTCGCGCGGCCGTGCCGACACCTTGCCGACCGGGCGCAACTTCTACGCCGTCGACACACGCGCCGTGCCCACCGTCGCCGCCTGGACCACCGGGCGCGCCGCCGCCGAGCGCCTGGTCGAACGCCATCTGCAGGACCACGGCGCGCTGCCGGCCACGGTCGGCCTGTCGGTCTGGGGCACGAGCACGATGCGCTCCGGCGGCGAGGACCTGGCCCAGGCGCTGGCGCTGCTCGGCGCGCGGCCCAAGTGGGCCGCCGGCAGCGGCCGGGTGCTCGACGTCGAGCTGCTGCCGGTGGCGGTCCTCGGCCGGCCGCGCATCGACGTCACGCTGCGCGTCTCGGGTTTTTTCCGCGACGCCTTCCCGAACCTGATCGAACTCTTCGACGCCGCGGTGCGCGCCGTCGCCGCGGTGCCGGCCGAAGACGAGAGCGACGACGAAAACCCGGTGCGCGCGCGCGTGCAGCGCGAGGCGCTGGCGGCGCGCCAGGGCGGTCTCGACGACGAGGCCGCGCTGCGCCAGGCCAGCGGGCGTGTCTTCGGCCCGCGCCCCGGCGGCTACGGCGCCGGGCTGCAGGAGCTGATCGCCGGCCGGCGCTGGCAGGGCCGTGGCGACCTGGCCGAGGCCTATCTGCGCGCCGGCGCCTACGCCTACGGCGGCGGCCGCGACGGCGAGGCGGCGCGTGCCGCGCTCGAGACCCGGCTGCGCGGCCTGGACCTGGTGGCGCACAACCAGGACAACCACGAGCACGACCTGCTCGACTCCGACGACTACTACCAGTTCCAGGGCGGCATGGCGGCCGCCGTCGAGGCGCTGCGCGGCCACGCGCCGGCGCTTTACCACGGCGACCTGAGCGTGCCCGGCGCGCCGCGTGTGCGGCCGCTGCGCGAGGAGATCGCGCGTGTGCTGCGCGCCCGCGCCGTGAACCCGAAGTGGCTCGAAGGCATCCGCCGCCACGGCTACAAGGGCGCGTTCGAGATCGCGGCGACGGTGGACTTCCTGTTCGCCTTCTCGGCCACCACCGGGCTGGTCGAGGACCACCAGTACGCCTTGGTCGCCGACGCCTATCTGCACGACGAGACGACACGCGAGTTCCTGCTGCGCCACAACCCCGAGGCGCTGCGCGCCGTCGGCGAGCGCCTGCTGGAAGCGATGCAGCGTGGCCTGTGGCGCGAGCCCGGGGCCGAACGCGAGCGCATCGCCGCGCACCTGCTGGCGCTGGAGCAGCGCCTGGAAGACAACGCATGACCGCCCCATCCGAACTCCCCGCCTACCCGTTCAGCGCCCTCGTCGGCCAGCCGCGGCTGCAGCAGGCGCTGCTGCTGGCCGCCGTCGACGAAAGCCTGGGCGGCGTGCTGATCAGCGGCCCGCGCGGCACCGCCAAGTCGACCGCGGCACGCGCGCTGGCGGCGCTGCTGCCCGGCGCGCCCTTCGTCACGCTGCCGCTGGCGGCCAGCCTGGAGCAGCTGGTCGGCACGCTGGACGTCGAGGATGCGCTGCGCGACGGCCGGCTGCGTTTCAAGCCCGGCCTGCTGGCGCGTGCCCACGGCGGCGTGCTCTACGTCGACGAGGTCAACCTGCTGCCCGACGCGCTGGTCGACGCGCTGCTCGACGCCGCCGCCAGCGGCGTGCACACGGTCGAGCGCGACGGCATCTCCGAGCGCCACGCCTCGCGTTTCGTGCTCGTCGGCACGATGAACCCCGAGGAAGGCGAGCTGCGGCCGCAGCTGCTCGACCGCTTCGGCCTGTCGGTGACGATCTCCAACCCGGCCGACGTCGGCGCGCGCCAGGCGATCCTGCGCGCCCGTCTGGCCTTCGACCGCGACCCGCAGCGTGTGCAGGCCGAACACGCCGCGCACGACGCCGCGCTGGCGCGGGCGATCGCCGCCGCGCGCGCACGGCTGGATGCGGTCGAACTCGGCGACGCCGCGCTGGCGCGCGCCGCCGACCTGGCGCATGCCGCCGGTGTCGACGGCCTGCGCGCCGACCTCGTGATGCTGCGCGC